>NZ_JBGCBY010000003.1:0-409825 GCF_041262165.1 Streptacidiphilus sp. MAP12-16 | reverse complement strand
GGGGGCGTGGGCCCCCCCCCCTTTAAAATTATTTTTTTTTTTTTTTAAAAATATTATTTTTTAAACAAAAAAACCGGCCGGTGGGGCGGGGGGGGGGGGGGGCCGGGGGCCCCCCCCCCCCCCCCCCCGACCGCGTCCCTGCCTCCGCCGCACATGTGGAAACTTTCCCGATGGATGCGCCGAGCGCTCCGCAACGATGCCGCGAACAGACCCGAGAGGCCTTCCGATGAGTATCCCCGCCCTGCAGACGCTAACCCTCGCCGACGACCTGAGCATCACTCGGATGGGATACGGCGCGATGCAGCTGACCGGTCCCGGTGTCTTCGGACCGCCCAAGAATCGCACTCAGGCGATCGCCGTGCTGCGCGCAGCGGTCGAGCTCGGCATCACCCACATCGACACCAGCGACTTCTACGGGCCGACTGTCGTCAATGAACTGATCAAGGAGGCCCTGCACCCCTACCCAGCCGGTCTACACATCGTCACCAAGGTCGGCGTCCGCCGCAGCGCCAACGGCGGCTGGATCACCTCCCTGGACCCCGCCGACCTCAAGGCCCAGGTCTACGAGAATCTCCAGCACCTCGGCCTGGAGACCCTGGACGTGGTCAACCTGCGCACGGCCGCATTCCACGGTGACGGGTCCTCCATCGCCGAGCCGTTCGGCACCTTGGCCGGCCTGCGTGAGCAGGGCCTGATCCGTCACCTCGGCCTCAGCGGGATCACCGACGCCCAGCTCACCCAGGCCCAGGCCATCGCCCCCGTGGTCACCGTGCAGAACCAGTACAACCTGGTCGACCGCGCCGACGACGACCTCGTCGCTCGCTGCGCCGAGGAGAACATCGCCTACGCCGCGTTCTTCCCCCTTGGCGGCGGATTCCACCCACTGCGGTCACGGATCCTGCGCGACATCGCCCGCCGCCTTGGCGCCTCCGAGCAGCAGGTGGCGCTCGCCTGGCTGCTGCAGCGCTCGCCGTCGACGGTGCTGATCCCCGGAACCTCCTCCGTCGCTCACCTGCGGGAGAACATCGCCGCGGCTGACCTGCAACTGCCCGACGAGGCGATCGCCGAACTCAACGCCATCGGGCAGTGACCCTGTGGGCCCTTATGCCGGCGCAGGGCATTGGCAGGGAGCTGACGATTAATAACTTCGGTGTTCTGTACGGTATCCGTACTGGCAGACAAGGCGTGGGCGGCGGCGAACTAGCGGGTCATCGGGTGCGCCCCCTGGGCTTCAGGCGGGTTCCGGGCAGCTCCGGCGCCGGGATCGACGGCCCGTCGTAGCCGTGCACTGTGCCGAACCGATCACCGTTCATCCAGTCCTCGCGGGCCTGGGTGATATCTTCATGGGTCCTGGCCACGAAGTTCCACCACATCACGATCTTCTCCTCGAAGGGCTCGCCGCCGAGCAGCAGCACGCTGCTGTCCAGGTCCGCGCGCAACGGCAGCTCGCGGCGACCGCAGCCGAGGTACAGCAGCGAGCCCGGTTCGACCCGGACCCCGTCCACCTCGGCCGCGCCGGACATGGTGAGCACGGCGTACTCGAAGTCGGGGTCGACCGGGAGGCGGGCGGAGGTTCCGGCAGCGAGGGTCAGGTCCGCGCCGACCAGCGGGGAGTAGACGCCGCCAGGAGAGCGGGAACCGTCGAGCTCGCCCAGGATGACCGTCGCGTGCAGGCCCGGCGCGGTCACCTCGGGCAGCGCGGTGTAGTGCTCGAAGTGCGGATCGATGCGTCGATGCGCCTCCGGGAGCGCGACCCAGAGTTGCGCGCCGTGAAGCCTCGGGCCGTGCTCGCGCGGGGACTGCTCGGAATGTGCGATGGCCCGACCCGCCGTCATCAGCCCGAGTTCGCGCGGCCGTACGGTGGCCAGGCTGCCGAGGCTGTCCCGGTGCGTCACCTCGCCGTCGTGCAGCCAGCTGACGGTCTGTAGACCGGTGTGCGGGTGGGGCGCGACCTGCATGCCCGGCTCGCGCTCGATGTCGTCCGGGCCGTAGTGGTCGACGAAGCACCAGGCGCCGACCATCCGCCTGCCCAGGTTCGGCAGCAGCCGCCGGACGACGGTGCTCTCCCCGAGCGGCACCAGCTTTCCGGTCAGCAGCTCGCGCACCGGCTCCGCCGAGACGTCATCACGCCCACCGCACACCCGCGCCTGCGGCGCGGTCTCCAGGTTGCTCATACCTCCGCACCCTAACCGGGTGGGGCCCTCGTCGACTATCCGGTCCGGTAGCGGCGGGCGCGCCTCGCGGCTGGCGGCGGCGCGGGGGTGATTTCTGCCAGGGATGACCACCATGTGAGACTGGCCAGGTAAGACCTGCTGGCGGCACGGCCGCGCGGCAGGATGCACCCCTGATCGGAGAAAATCCTTGCTGACGGTTGGCGACCAGTTCCCTGACTTCGACCTCATGGCCTGTGTGGACCTCGAGGCGGACAAGGCCTTCAAGCGGATCGGCCGCAAGGACAGCGAGAAGGGTTGGAAAGTCGTCTTCTTCTGGCCGATGGACTTCACCTTTGTCTGCCCCACCGAGATCGCCGCGTTCGGCAAGCTGAACGAGGAGTTCGCGGACCGCGACGCGCAGGTGCTCGGCGTCTCCGGCGACTCGGAGTACGTGCACCACGCCTGGCGCAAGGACCACAAGGACCTGCGCGATCTTCCCTTCCCCATGCTCGCCGACACCAAGCACGAGCTGATGCGGGACTGCGGCGTGGAGGCCGAGGACGGCACCGCGCAGCGCGCCGTGTTCATCGTGGACCCCAACAACGAGATCCAGTTCGTCATGGTGACCGCCGGTTCCGTCGGCCGTAATCCCAAGGAGGTCCTGCGGGTCCTCGACGCGCTGCAGACCGACGAGCTGTGCCCGTGCAACTGGACCAAGGGCGAGAGCACGCTCGACGCGGACGCGCTGCTCGCGGGCAAGTGACCCGATGTCTCTCGACGAACTGAAGGCCGCGCTCCCCGAGTACGCCAAGGATCTCAAGCTCAACCTGGGCTCGGTCGTGGGCAACTCCGACCTCCCGGCTCAGCAGCTCTGGGGGACCGTGCTGGCCTGTGCGATCGCCTCGCGCAGCGAGCGGGTGCTGACCGAGCTCGAGCCGCAGGCCAAGGCGGAGCTGAGCACCGAGGCGTACACCGCCGCGAAGTCCGCTGCCGCGATCATGGCGATGAACAACGTCTACTACCGGACGCTGCACCTGCTTTCCGACAAGGAGTACGGGACGATGCGTGCCGGTCTGCGGATGAACGTCATCGGCAACCCGGGCGTGGACAAGGTCGACTACGAGCTGTGGTGCCTCGCGGTGTCCGCGATCAACGGCTGCGGGCAGTGCCTGGATTCGCACGAGCAGGTGCTGAGCAAGGCGGGCGTGGACCGGGAGACTGTGCAGGCCGCGATCCGCATCGCGGCGGTGGTGCAGGCCGTCGGCGTGACCCTCGAAGCCGAAGGCCGCATGTAGTTCGCACTACCCGGGGGCGCGGGGCTCTGCTTGCTGCAGCCGCCGCCCCGCGCCCCTGTGATCGTTCAGGCAGGCGCGTCCGTTTCCGCCTGCGCGGCGACCAGCGCGGCGCGGACGTCCTCGCTGGCGTGCTGACGTGCCCTGAGGTAACCGACGGTGGTGTTGGTCACCGCGACCAGCGGCACGGCGACGACCGCACCGCCGATGCCGCCGACCACCGAGCCCACGGTCACCGACAGCACCACCGCGATCGGGTGGACCCGAACCGCGCGGCCCAGGATCAGCGGCTGCAGCAGATGCCCCTCGATCTGCTGCACCGCGAGCAGCACCGCCAGCACCATCGCGGCGGTGAAGATGCCATGGGTGACCAGGCCGATCAGGACCGCGATGGTGCCGGTCACCAGCGCGCCGACCAGCGGCACGAACGCGCCGAGGAAGATCAGCACCGAGATCGGGACGGCCAGCGGCACGCCGAGCAGGTAGATCCCGATGCCGATCGACGCGGAGTCGATGAAGGCCACCAGCACCGTCCCGCGCACGTAGGCGGTGAGCGTGGACCAGGCCCGGGGCCCGGCCCCGGCCATCGCCAGGCGTGCGCCCGGCGGGAACAGCCGCAGCACCCAGCCCCAGATCCGCGCCCCGTCGTAGATCAGGAAGAAGGTGCAGAACGCGGCCAGCAGCACCCCGGTCAGGATCTCGATCACGATGCCGACGGTGGAGAAGCCGAACGAGGTGATCTGGGAGCTGTTGGTGCCCACAGCCTTGGACAACTGCTGTGCGAACGAGTTGATCTGCTTGTCCGTCAGGTGCATCGGGCCGTGCGTCAGCCAGTTGCGGATCTGAGTGATACCGGTCTGGATGTGGTCGGTGACCTGGTTGAGGTTGGTACTGACCTGCCAGCCGACGAACCAGCCGACCAGGGCGATGCCGACCAGGCCGCCGACGAAGGTGAGCGCGGCGGCCAGCCCCCTGGGCACGCCGTGCCTGCGCAGCCAGGCCACGGTGGGCTGCAGCAGCGCGCTGATCAGCAGCGCGGCTATGAAGGCCAGCGCCACGATGCGCAGGGTCTGGACCACCCGGAACAGGAAGTAGACGCCGGCCCCGACGATGAGCAGCCGCCAGATCATCTCGGTGGCGACCCGCAGGCTCCACGGCACCGCCTCGGCCGGGCTGCTCGGCCGGGCCGGGTAGGGCGATCCATCCACTACGGCGGCAGAGCGCGGCGCGGGGAGATCCGCCTCGACCGCGACGGCGGAGATCGGCACAGCGGAGATCGCCGCGGCGGAGATCGGCACGGCGGAGATCGACTCAGGGTCGTTCCGGTGCTCCGCGGCTCGGACGGACTCCTCGGCCTCACGTCGGCGGCGTTCCAGCCGGGCCGCGGTTCGCGTCACGAGCAAGCCACCCCAGGCCACCGGTCCCCGTCGATCGTCCCCTCGACCGTCGCGCGCCATCGCAGCTCCGCCCCTTCTCCGCCCCACTGCCCGGTTCGATCGTGCCGGACTGGTCCGATCGAACGCTACCTGGTGGCCGGCCCCGGGGGCGGAGCGGCCCACCGCGTGCCCCTCGGGCTCCCGGTGCGGGCGGCTGCAGACCCACCGGGACAGACCTACTGGGGCCTACGCACGACTACGGAGCGCAGCCAAAGGTCACCAGGTCGCAACTATGGGTGATTGTCGGAAAATCGGGTCATTCTTGGCGTTATGGGTTTAGCCCGTCGCCGACCTGGGGACGACCACACACGAGGCCGCCCCGCACACAGCGGCCTTTCCGTGGGAGAAGTATCGAAGCCCCCGATCGGACAGGGATCGGGGGCTTCAACACGTCTGCCGACAGTTCCGGCACCGGCTGCGGCTAGTACCAGCTGTGGGCCTGCCAGAAGGACCAGGCGTCACAGGGGCTGCCGTACCGCGAGTTCATGTAGCCGAGACCCCACTTGATCTGGGTCGCCGGGTTGGTCCGCCAGTCGGATGCGACCGAGGCCATCTTGTCGCCGGGCAGCGCCTGGACCAGGCCGTAGGCGCCCGAGCCCGCATTGGTGGCGGTGTAGTCCCAGCCGCTCTCGCGGGTGACGATCTGGCTGAAGCACTGGAACTGGGTCGTGTTGCCTATGATCGACGCCGCGAGGGCCTGGACCGATCCCGGGCTGTACGACTGGGTGATGGTGGCGCGGGTCGAGGCACGGCTTGCGGCAGCCTGCGCGTCGGCGCGGGCCTTCGCGGCGGCCTTGGCAGCGGCGGCGGCCTTCTCCGAGTCGGCCTTCGCCTTCGCGGTCTGGGCGGCCTTGACGCGCGCGGCCTCGGCGGCGGCCTTCTGCGCGGCAGCGGTGGCGTCCGCTTGCTGGGCGTCCGCCTGCTTGCCGATGTTGTCGCTGATCGTCTGCGCCTGCGCACCCGACGGGATGTCGGCAAGAAGGGTGGCGGATCCTGCTACGTCGGCCACCTGCTGGGTCGGCTGGGCGCTGCCCGAGGCAGCACCGACCACGGCTCCGACGGCAGTGACGGCGGTGGCGGAGGCCACGGCCACACCCCGAACCGAGATCCGGTTCACACGGTTTCCTTCCAGCGTCGCCCATGAGGTGACCGCACGGACGAACTCCGCCCCTGACTCTGGCCTCCCCCTGGACTGGTCACGGGAGACACGGGCCCGGCGCGACCCGGTGGGAGCGGGACGCAGTGGAACTCGGGCGGCGTACGGCTGACTACCCTGTTCAGTTCTGACCACTTCTCAGCTTCACCCTTGCGGGTGCCCGGTCATGCCGTACGCGGGGCCTGACAGAACCCACACCTTGCCCGACGGGGACGTGCTGACGCAATTCCCAGTTGCGTGGCGAAGCTCACATGGCGTACGGGGCAGGAAGTTCTGCCGTTCCCCTGTGGGACCCATGGGGCCATGGTTACGATCGGACAACTTTGCTTGAATCCCACGGGCCAAATAGGGCAAAAGGCGGCGCTACCGTCCCGAAACCCTCGGATCGGCAGCGCCGCAGACGCTTCCTCAGCTAGCTGTCCCTCAGCTGTGACCGTCCTCCAGCAGCTCGGTGACCAGCGCCGCGATCGGCGAACGCTCCGAGCGGTTCAGGGTGATGTGCGCGAACAGCGGATGTCCCTTCAGCTTCTCCACCACCGCCACCACCCCGTCGTAGCGACCCACCCTCAGGTTGTCCCGCTGCGCCACGTCGTGGGTGAGCACCACCCGCGAGCCCTGGCCGATCCGGGACAGCACCGTGAGCAGAACGTTCCGCTCCAGCGACTGCGCCTCGTCCACGATCACGAAGGCGTCGTGCAGCGAGCGCCCCCGGATGTGGGTCAGCGGCAGCACCTCCAGCATTCCGCGGGAGAGCACCTCCTCGATCACGTCCGGCGTGGTCACTGCGGAGAGGGTGTCGAAGACGGCCTGAGCCCAGGGGCTCATCTTCTCCGACTCCGAGCCCGGCAGGTATCCCAACTCCTGCCCGCCCACCGCGTACAGCGGCCGGAAGACCATCACCTTGCGGTGCTGCCTGCGCTCCAGCACGGCGTCGAGTCCGGCGCAGAGCGCCAGCGCCGACTTGCCCGTGCCGGCCCGGCCGCCCATCGACACGATCCCGATGTCCGGATCCTGCAGCAGGTCCAGCGCGATGCGCTGCTCGGCGCTTCGCCCACGCAGACCAAACACGTCCCGGTCCCCGCGCACCAGGCGCACCCTGCCGTCGGCGGTGACCCGACCCAGGGCCTTGCCGCGCTCCGAGGTCAGCACCAGGCCGGTGTGCACCGGCAGGTCCCGCACTTCGGGGATGTCGACATGCTCGGCGCGCTCGGCGCCGAAGAGGGCGTCGACCTGCTCGCCGGAGACGGCGAGCTCCTGCATCCCGGTCCAGCCGGAGGTGATCGCCAGTTCGGCGCGGTACTCCTCCGCGAGCAGTCCCACCGAGCTGGCCTTCACCCGCATCGGCAGGTCCTTGGAGACGACGGTGACGTCGTACCCCTCGGCCTGCAGGTTGCGGGCAACCGCCAGGATGCGGCTATCGCTGTCGCCCAGCCGGTAGCCGGCTGGTAGCACGGAAGGATCGGTGTGGTTCAGCTCGACCCGGATCGTGCCGCCGACGTCGCCCACCGGAATGGGAGCGTCGAGCCGGCCGTACCGGACTCGGAAGTCGTCCAGCAGCCGCAGGGCCTGCCGGGCGAAGTAGCCGAGTTCCGGATGGTGTCGCTTGGCCTCCAACTCGGTCACCACGACCACGGGGAGCACGACCTCGTGCTCCTCGAAACGGGTCATGGCGTTCGGGTCGGCCAGCAGCACGCTGGTGTCGAGGACGTACGTGCGCCGGTCATGCGAACTCCGGCGGCTCTTGGAACTGACCACAGGGCCTCCCGGGCGGACGACCTGCTGTCATCCGCAGCTCACCGATCCCTTGGGCCCCGATGGCCGAGGTCACGGTCTGCACTGGGTATTCCCCCCGGTCCAGGAACCCATGCCGACGAATACGAACTGACGCATCATCGACACCAGCCGTTCAGCTGAGGTGTCAGGGATGCGTCAGTGATGTGTTCGGGAAGTTCCGAGGGAGGTTCCGGGAAAGGGCGTCAGCCGCCGAAGCGGCGCTGCCGGGCGGCGTAGTCGCGCAGTGCGCGGAGGAAGTCGACCTTGCGGAAGGCCGGCCAGTACGCCTCGCAGAAGTAGAACTCCGAGTGGGCGCTCTGCCACAGCAGGAAGCCGGACAGGCGCTGCTCGCCGGAGGTGCGGATGACCAGGTCCGGGTCCGGTTGGCCGCTGGTGTAGAGGTGCCTGGCGATGTGCTCGACGTCGATTATCTCGGCGAGCTGCTCCACCGAGGTGCCGAGCGCCGCCTGCTCCTGCAGCAGCTTGCGAACGGCGTCCGCGATCTCGTGGCGCCCGCCGTAGCCGACGGCGACGTTGACGAGTATCCCGGTGTGGTGTGCGGTGGCCTGCTCGGCCTCCTTGAGCACGGAGGCGGTCTGTGCGGGCAGGAGGTCGAGGGCACCCACCGGGTGGACCCGCCAGTGGCCCGAGGCGGCGAGGCCGCGCACCGCCTCCTCGATGATGCCGAGCAGCGGGACGACCTCCTCCTGCGGGCGGTTGAGGTTGTCGGTGGACAGCAGCCACAGGGTGACCACCTCGACGCCGACCTCCTCGCACCAGCCGAGGAAGTCCGGGATCTTGTCGGCCCCGCTCTGGTGCCCGTCCACGGTCGACATCCCGGCGGCGCGGGCCCAGCGGCGGTTGCCGTCCAGCATCACGCCGACATGGCGGGGGACCCGGGTGCGGTCCAGGTGCGCTTCGACACGCCGTCCGTAGAGGCCGTATGTCAGCTGCCGGAGCACCGGCGTACGGCGGATCACCCTGCCCACGTCCATGGTTTTTTTGCGCCCCTCTACAGCTCGCCCCGGTGGGCCACCCTACTACTCCCGACTATTGTTCAATGAGCTGACAAAATCAGTCCACGCACGAAAGGCCACCCCCGATGATCCCAGCTCCGTACCGGGCCGCCGAGACCCGCTATGACAGTGGTTCACATGTCTCAGCGATGACCTACCGCAGGACCGGCCGCAGCGGTCTGAAGCTGCCGGAGATCTCGCTCGGCCTGTGGCACAACTTCGGCGACGACAAGCCGCTGGAGACCCAGCGGGCGATCCTCCGCCGCGCCTTCGACCTCGGCATCACGCACTTCGACCTCGCCAACAACTACGGCCCCCCGTACGGGGCGGCCGAGGCCAACTTCGGTCGGCATCTGGCTGCGGACTTCCGCCCGTACCGGGATGAACTGGTCATCTCGACCAAGGCCGGGTACGACATGTGGCCGGGCCCGTACGGCGAGTGGGGCTCGCGCAAGTACCTGACCGCCAGCCTGGACCAGTCGCTGCAGCGGATGGGGCTCGACTACGTCGACATCTTCTACTCGCACCGCTTCGACCCGGAGACGCCGCTGGAGGAGACAATGGGCGCGCTGGCGTCCGCCGTCCAGCAGGGCAAGGCCCTGCATGTGGGCATCTCCTCCTACAACGCGCAGAACACCCGCAAGGCCGCCGCGATCCTGCGCGACCTGGGCGTGCCGCTGCTGATCCACCAGCCCTCCTACTCCATGCTGAACCGCTGGATCGAGGAGGACGGGCTGCTGGACGTGCTGGACGAGGAGGGCGCCGGCTGCATCGGCTTCGCGCCGCTGGCGCAGGGGCTGCTCACGGACCGTTACCTCCACGGCATCCCCGAGGACTCGCGCGCCGCACAGGGCAAGTCGCTGGACCCGTCGGCGATCAACGACCAGACGCTGTTCAAGCTGCGGGCGCTGAACAAGATCGCGGGCGCGCGCGGCCAGTCCCTGGCCCAGCTCGCGCTGAGTTGGCTGCTGCGCGACCCCCGGATGACCTCCGCGCTGATCGGGGCCTCGTCGGTGGCACAGCTCGAGTCGAACGTCGCGGCGGTGCAGGGCGCGCCGCTGACCGACGCGGAACTGGCCGAGATCGACCGATACGCCACCGACGCCGACATCAACATCTGGGCGGCGTCCAGCGAGGGCTGAGCCCGGGACAAGTTGGTACAGACCGCATATGGAAGATCGATTCCGTATGCGGTCTGTACCTTTTTCGGGCCAACATCCCTGCCTGAGGCAGGTTTAACTGAACCTTAAAAGCAGCCCTGCACTCTTGACACCTCCACTGGTCTAGTCCAACTTGTGGGACAGGCTTCACCCGCTGTCTTCCCCTCCCCCACATTGAGGACAGATCTATGGCATCCCCACGTCGCGCCCTGGGCGCGGTCACCGCCTGTGCCACCACACTCGGGCTCGGCCTCGCCGGGTTGGTCGCCTTCACCGGCGGCGCAAGCGCGGCCAGCACCAACCTGGTCGTGAACCCCGGCTTCGAGACCGGATCGCTGTCCAACTGGAGCTGCGACGCGGGCACCGCAACCGTCGTGGGCTCCCCCGTGCACTCCGGCTCGCACGCCCTCGCTGCCACCCCCACCAGCAGCGTCGACGCGCAGTGCACCCAGACCATCAGCGTGCAGCCCAACTCCTCGTACTCGCTGAGTGCCTGGGTGCAGGGGCCGTACGTGTACCTGGGCACCAGCGGCGACGGCACCAGCGACGTGAGCACCTGGTCCAGCAGCAGTTCCTGGAACCAGCTGAGCACGAGCTTCACGACCGGCGCGTCGACCACGAGCGTGACGGTGTACCTGCACGGCTGGTACGGGCAGGCCACCTACTACGCCGACGACGTGACGCTGACCGGCGCCGCCGGCCCGAGTCCGAGCGCCAGCGCCAGCGCGTCGGCGAGCCCGAGCGCCAGCGCCAGCCCGACCGCCAGCGCGACGCCGACCCAGAGCGCCACGCCGACGCCGACCCCCACCCCGACCGCCACCTCCACCGGCGGCACCGGCGGTACCGGCAAGCACAAGGTCACCGGCTACTGGCAGGACTTCGACAACGGCGCGACCGACCAGAAGATCAGTGACGTCAACTCGGCGTACGACATCATCGCGGTCTCCTTCGCCACCGCCGACCCCAACAACACCGGCGGGATCACCTTCTCTCTCGACCCGACCCTGCAGAGCAAGCTCGGCGGCTACACCGACGCCCAGTTCAAGGCCGACATCGCCGCCAAGCACGCGGCGGGCAAGAAGGTCGTCCTCTCGGTCGGCGGCCAGAACGGCACCATCACCGTCGCCAGCTCCACCGCCGCGACCAACTTCGCCAACAGCGCCTACTCGCTGATGCAGCAGTACGGCTTCGACGGCGTCGACATCGACCTGGAGAACGGCCTCAACTCGACCTACATGGCGCAGGCCCTGCACTCCCTGGCGAGCAAGGCCGGCTCCGGCTTCGTGCTCACCATGGCCCCGCAGACCATCGACATGCTGACCGCCAGCTCCGACTACCTGGCCACGGCGCTGCAGGTCAAGGACGTCCTCACCATCGTCAACACCCAGTACTACAACTCCGGTTCGATGAACGGCTGCGACGGCGGCGTGTACTCCGAGGGCACGGTGGACTTCATCACCTCGATGGCCTGCACCGCCATCCAGGCCGGGCTGAGCCCCAGCCAGGTCGGCATCGGCGTCCCCGCCTCCAGCAGCGCGGCGGGCAGCGGCTACGTCCAGCCGAGCGTCGTGGAGAACGCCCTCAACTGCCTCGCCAAGGGGACCAACTGCGGCACCTTCAAGCCCAGCACCACCTGGCCGGGCATCGGCGGCGTGATGACCTGGTCGACCGCCTGGGACGCCAGCAACGGCAACCAGTTCGCCAACAACGAGGGTGCGTTCGTGCACGCGATGCCGTAGTCAGGTCGCCGTGAGCGCCACCGCCAGTAGCGCTCCCAGCAGCAGGAACGGTCCGAAGGGAAGCTCGTCGCGACGCCTTGCCCGGCGTGCGACGAGCTTCCCTGTTCCGTAGATCCCGGAGAGCAGGAAGCCGAGGAAGACACCCTCGAAGAGGACCGTGAAGCCGTACCAGCCGAGCACGGCGCCCACCGTCAGCCCCAGCGTCGCGTCCCCGAGGCCGAACGGCAGCGC
Source organism: Streptacidiphilus sp. MAP12-16 (assembly GCF_041262165.1). Classification (NCBI taxonomy): domain Bacteria; kingdom Bacillati; phylum Actinomycetota; class Actinomycetes; order Kitasatosporales; family Streptomycetaceae; genus Streptacidiphilus; species Streptacidiphilus sp. MAP12-16. Next base: position 397,869 of record NZ_JBGCBY010000003.1, on the reverse strand, counting down.
CAGCGCCATCAGCCAGAACACCGCCCACACCCCCGCCGCGCCGTACAGCGCGTGCAGCGGCGAGCCGGTGCGGTCGCCGAGCAGCGGCGCGACGGCGAGCAGCAGCAGCGTCCCGGCGGCCGAGGGGTAGGTCAGCGGCTGCGGCAGCCGGTGCTCCGCCACGTCGACCAGCGCCAGCGGGACCGCGAAGGCAGCCGCCCAGAGCAGCGCGAGGACGTGCCAGTGCACGCCGCAGGCCGCGGCCGTGGCGCCGAGCGCGACAGCACCGAGCAGCGCCACCCGGACCCCGGACGGCGCCTCGGCCGTGTAGCGGGCGACAGCACGCTGCCCGGGCCGGTACAGGACCGCCCCGAGCGCGCCGCCGGCGGCCACCAGAGCGGCGAAGGACCCCACCATGTCGCCCCCTCTCGACTGTGGGGCCCACGCTAGTGGTACCTCGGCGCGCGGCGTCAGCCGGTGACCGCGAGGGCGTCGATCTCCACCAGCAGTCCGGCGGGGAGGCCGACGTACACCGTGGTCCGGGCCGGGTGGCCGCCCTCGGGGAGGACCTTGGCGAACCACGCGTCGTAGACCGCGTTGAGCTCGGCGAAGTGGCCGGTGTCGGTGAGGTAGACGCGCATCATGATCACGTCGCCCCAGCCGGAGCCGCCCGCCTCCAGCACCGCGCCGACGTTGCGCAGGGTCTGCTCGATCTGCTCGCGCAGCCCGGGGCCCACCGGCGTACGCGTGTCAGGGTGGAAGCCGACCTGCCCGGCGACCTGCAGCAGCCCGCCCTTGGCGAGGCCCTGCGAGAAGCTGGCGGCGGGAAGAGGGGCCTGGTCGGTGTGGACGACAGTCTTGCTCACGGGTGCTGCTCCTCGGTCCGGGGAATGCTGTACGGACGAACTCCTGTACGGCAGGATATGCAACGAGCGTTGCAGCTTCTGCAATCCCCCGCCAGAACCAACCCGGCACCACCCCCTGGAGCACCATGGACACCGCAGCACTCCAGCAGCTCGGCAGCACCGTCGTCGACTGGCGCTTCAAGGGTCTGCCGCCCCGGTACGAGGGGTCGACGGTAGCGGAACTGGCGGCAGCGAGGGTGAGCCTGTTCGAGGACGGTTTCACGACGCCGGTGCTGACCCTCGACGCGGACGCCCTGCGCCACAACCTGGAGCTGATGGCCCGCTGGTCCGCCGCCCACGGCCTGGCATTCGCCCCGCACGGGAAGACGCCCCTCGCCCCGCAGCTGTACCAGCGTCAGCTCGCGCTCGGCGCCTGGGGCATCACCGCCGCCATGCCCTCCCACGTGAGGATGTACCGGGCCTTCGGCGTGCAGCGGGTCTTCCTCGCCAACGAGCTGGTGGATCCGGCGGCGCTGGCCTGGCTCTCCACGGAGCTCGACGCCGACCCGGACTTCCGCTTCGTCTGCTACGTCGACTCGGAGCGCGGGATCGCGCTGATGGAGGAGGCGCTGTCCCGTGCCGCAGCCCGGCGGCGCGTGGACGTCGTCGTCGAGCTCGGCGCCGACGGCGCGCGCACCGGGGCCCGAGGACTGGAAACCGCGCTCGACCTGGCCCGGAAGGTCGGCGCAGCCGAGCACCTGCGCCTCGTCGGCGTCGCCGGCTACGAGGGCACCATCGCCGCCGACGCGACTCGCGGGGCCGTCCGGGACTGGCTCGGCGCACTGGTGGAACTGGCCCGCCGGATCGACGCCGCAGGTCACTTCGACGACACCGACGAGATCGTGGTCAGCGCCGGCGGCAGCGAGCACTTCGACCTGGTCGCCGAGGCGCTGACGACCGACGCGCTCAAGCTGAGCAAGCCGACCCTGCGACTGCTGCGCAGCGGTGCGTACGTCACCCACGACCACCTGCACTACGCCGCGATCACGCCGCTGCGCGAAGCGGGCGAGCGGCTCCGCCCCGCCCTGCGGCTGTGGACCCAGGTCGTCTCCCGCCCCGAGCCGGAGCTCGGGCTGCTCAACGCGGGGAAGCGCGACGTCCCCTACGACCTGGGCCTGCCCGTGCCCACCCTGGTCCGTGACCAGCACACCGGCGAGGTCCGCGAGGCCGCCGGACTGACCGTCACCAAGCTCGCCGACCAGCACGCCTTCGTCCAGCTCGGACCCGAGGCGCAGATCGAGGTCGGCGACTGGGTCGCCCTGGGCCTCTCCCACCCCTGCACGGCGTTCGAGAAGTGGCAGCTCATCCCCGAGGTCGAAGCGGACGGCACGGTCAGCGACTACATCCGCACCTTCTTCTGATGCCGTCCGGCCGCGCTGCTCCGGTCCCGCGCGGGGCCCTCGTCCTGCGCGGGGCCCTGGTCGTGGACGGCAGCGGCGGTACGCCCTACCGTGCCGACACCGTCCTCACCGGCGGCCGGATCACCGCGATCCACCGGGAGACCGACTCCGGCCCCCGCCCCACCGCGACGCGCAGCATCGACGCCGACGGCCTCGCCCTCACCCCCGGGTTCGTCGACATGCACGCGCACTCCGACCTGGCGCTGCTCACCGACGCCGCCCACGAGGCCAAGACCGCACAGGGCGTGACCCTCGAGGTCCTCGGGCAGGACGGCCTCTCCTACGCCCCCGTCGACGACACCACCCTGCCCGGGATCCGGCGCCAACTCGCCGGCTGGAACGGCGATCCCGACTCCCTGGACTGGCTCGACCCGAAGCGGACCTGGCGCAGCGTCGGCGAGTACCTGGACCGGCTCGACCGCGGTCCACACGGCGAGGGCATCGCCGTCAACGCCGCCTACCTGGTCCCGCACGGCACCCTGCGGGCGCTCGTCTGCGGCTGGGCCGACCGCCCGGCCACCCCCGCCGAGCTGCGACTCATGAACGAGCACCTCGCCCGGGGCCTCGCCGAGGGCGCGATCGGCCTCTCCGCCGGGCTCACCTACTCCCCTGGGATGTACGCCGGCACCGCCGAACTCGTCTCGCTGTGCCGCACCGTCGCAGCCTTCGACGGCTACTTCTGCCCGCACCACCGCTCCTACGGCGCCCACGCCCTGGACGCCTACGCGGAGATGATCGACGTGGCCAGGCAGGCGAACTGCGCCCTGCACCTCGCCCACGCCACCATGAACTTCCAGGTCAACGCGGGCCGCGCGGCGGAACTGACCGAACTCCTCGACGAGGCCCTGGCGGGCGGGGTGGACCTGACCCTCGACAGCTACCCCTACCTTCCCGGGTCCACGACCCTGGCCGCCCTGCTCCCCGGCTGGGCGTCGGCCGGCGGCCCCGAGGAGACCCTGCGCCGCCTCGCCGACCCCGCGGCACTGGTCGCGCTGCGCACCGCGATGGAGGAGCTGGGTTCGGACGGCTGCCACGGAGTCGTCGCCGACTGGGACGCGGTGCAGGTCAGCGGCGTGCGCACGCAGGCGCTGCGGCCGGCCGTCGGTCTGACGGTCACCCAACTGGCCCGCCGGGACGGCGTCGAACCCTTCGCCGCCTTCGTCGCGCTGCTCCGTGACGACGCGCTCGGGACCACGGTCCTCCAGCACGTCGGCCACGAGGAGAACGTCCGCGCGATCATGCGCCACCCCGCGCACACCGGGGGCAGCGACGGCCTGCTGGTCGGCGACCGGCCGCACCCACGGGCCTGGGGCACCTTCCCGCGCTACCTCGGCCACTACGTCCGCGAGCAGGGCGTGCTCGGTCTGGCCGAGTGCGTGCGGCACCTCAGCGCCGGCCCAGCCCGCAGGCTGCGGCTGCCGGACCGGGGCCTGGTCCGCGTGGGCTATCGCGCCGACCTCGTCCTGCTGGATCCGCTGACAGTGGCCGCCGGGGCGGACTACGAACACCCGCGAACGCCGCCCGTCGGCATTCCCTATGTCCTGGTGAACGGCGTGCCGGTGATCGAGGACCACCGGCGCACCTCGGCCACGCCCGGACGGGCCGTCAGGCGGAGCCCGGTCAGGACGACGGGGTGACGGTCAGAGCGTGCACCAGCCCGGCCTGGGCCGGCACGGTGACCGACAGGATGTGAGTCTTCGGGTTCCAGGTGCTGGTGTAGTCACCGTTGAGCTGGACATCGCCGCCGCGCGGGAAGTCGGACGGCGGCAGGTAGACGTCGGTGCTGCCGGTCACACCCGCCTTGTCCCGCCAGCTCACGGCGAGTTCCAGGGTCGCCTTGTCGTAGCTGAACGACACCGGCTGGCCGGCGATGGCACGCGGGTACGCGGTGGCGAGGACCCCGGCCACGTCGGACGGCTTACCGTCGACCTGCCAGGGCGACCAGGTGCCCGGGTCACTGGACCAGTACGCCGAACCGATCATCATCTGGTCGATGAGCTGCTGGACGTGGTCCACGTACAGGTGGGTGCCTGGCTGCGTCGCATCCAGGCCCCACTCGCCGAGCAGCACCGGCGCGTCCATCCTGGTCGCCGTCCGCTGCACCTGGATCACCCAGGAGGCGAGCGAACGGTCCGTCAGGAAGGTGTTGCTGCCGGTGTAGGTGCCGCCGAGGTCGATCGGGGCGGGGTAGAGGTGCGGGGCGTAGCCGATCCGGGCGTCGCCCTTGCGCGGATCAGCGAGTTTCGGCAGCGCGCTGGGCATGGCCCAGTTGGCGGAGAACGCCTCCGGCTCCACGAACAGCCAGTGGTTCGGGTCGACGGCCCGGATGGCGTCGATGGTGCGCTGGTAGAACGCCGCCAGCGGCCCCGACTCGAACGCGGGGCCCTGCACGGAGCCGCCCCAGGGCTCGTTCATCAGGTCGTAGCCGACGACGGTGTCATTGGCGGCGAAGTAGGTCGCGACATGGGCCCAGGCCGCCGCGTAGTGCTGCTGCAGTTCGGGGTGGCCGGGTGTGGTGCCCCAGAACTCGTCGAAGGCGTGCACCACGCCGGGCTGGGTGTACGTCAGTTCCCAGGGGTTCTGAACGTTGGCGGGCAGTCCTCCGCTGACCGTCGCCCAGGCGGGGGCGCCGTTGCCGCCGACGGCGGGGCCGTAGAGGTCCTGGTGCATGTCGATGAGGACCCGGTAGCCCTGCTGGCGGTACCAGTCGACGCGCTGGGCGACCTGCGCCAGATAGGCGTCGTCGTAGACGCCGGGCTCCGGCTCGACCTGGCGCCACTGGATCAGGTAGCGCACGAAGTCCGTTCCCAGCTGGTTGTATTCGCTGGCGACATCCGCCTGCTTGATCCAGGGCATTCCGTCGGGGGAGGTCTTCGCACTGCTGGAGGTGTTCAGTCCGTACAGGATCAGTGCCCGGCCCTGGCCGTCGGTAATGAATCGTTCATGCCACGGCCCGGACCCCGAAGGTCCCGGCGCCACAGCCGCCAGCAGTCCGACCCCGCAGCCCAGAACCACCAGGTTCACCAGCCAGCGTCGCAGCCGACCTGCCATCCCCATACCCCGCCCCCATAGTGCTGATCTGGGAGATCCTAGATCGCGGGAACCTTACATCCCAGACCTTCAATGTCCTGATTCTGTACCGGATTCCAACCTTGGGAATCCCTGGGATTCGCTGTCCAGACCTCTCGTCACGGCACTAGAGTCCGCGGCATGGCCATGATCCAGCAGTACCCTGCGCGCCTGCGCGCGACCCTCGCGCACGCCCTGTCCGGGCGGAAGGTCGCCTACGCGGGCGGCGCGGTAACACTGCTGATGGTGCTGCTGTTCGGGTTGAACCCGATGCTGCTCTGGATCACGGCCAACTACGGCTTCCTGCTGATACCCAGCGCCCTCGGCGTCCCGCTGCTGCTGCCGGGTCTGCGGTTCACCCCGCTACCCGACCAGAGTTGGACCGCCCTGGGCTGCGAGGACTTCGCCGCGCTGCTGCTGGTCGGCACGGTGGTCCGGCTGCTCGCCCGGCACCGCCGCCTCTACCCCAGCTCCGGGCGGCTGCACCGGTTCTTCGCCGGGTGGGGCGCGCTGATGGTCGGCGGCCTGCTGGCCGGCCTCTTCCGCGGCCTGGTCGTCGCCCGGATGGTCGAGGCCGGGCCGCTGGGTTACTTCGGCTACCCCGCGCTGGGTGCTCTCTCCGCACTCCTGTGCACGCTGCTGCTGGGGTGGATACCAGGTCTCGCCGCGGTCTTCGCCGTGGTCCCCGCCGCCGCGGTGGACCGGGCCAGGGAGTGGTGGGCGGAGAGCGGCCGGCTGGTGCTGGTGTACCTGGTCGAGCCCGCCACCGAGCTGGTCCACGACTGGCGCGACCGCCTGCGCAAGCACCTGGACGACTGGCGGCACGACCGGCGGCACGACGCCGCAAACCCTCGCGGGACGACCCCCGAACCCCCGGCATGACGCTGCAAACCCTCGGCATGACGCTGCAATCCCCCGGCATGACAAAAACCACAAGGCGTCGAGCAACGTAGCCCCGTAGAGTACCGAGCCATGCAGGTGATCCAGTCCAGCAAGCTCGCCAATGTCTGCTACGACATCCGCGGTCCGATCCTCGACGAGGCCATGCGCCTCGAGGACGAGGGGCACCGGATCCTCAAGCTGAACACCGGGAACCCGGCACCCTTCGGCTTCGAGGCACCCCCCGAGATCCTGCACGACATCCTGCGCAACCTCGCCGGCGCACACGGCTACGGCGACTCCAAGGGCCTGCTCGCAGCCCGCCGCGCGGTGGTCATGCACTACGAGGACCGCGGCCTGGAGGGCCTGAGCGTCGACGACGTCTACATCGGCAACGGCGTGTCCGAGCTGATCCAGATGTCCATGCAGGCACTGCTGGACGACGGCGACGAGGTCCTCGTCCCCGCGCCCGACTACCCGTTGTGGACGGCCTCGGTGAGTCTGGCCGGCGGCACCGCCGTGCACTACCGCTGCGACGAGCAGGCCGACTGGTATCCCGACCTCGCCGACATCGAGGCCAAGGTCACCGACCGCACCCGCGGCATCGTGATCATCAATCCCAACAACCCGACCGGCGCGGTCTACTCCGACGAGTTGCTGCGCGGCATCACCGAGATCGCCCGCCGGCACAACCTGATCGTCTACTCGGACGAGATCTACGACAAGATCCTCTACGACGACGCCACGCACACCCCGACCGCGCTGTTCGCCCCCGACCTGCTCTGTCTCACCTTCAACGGGCTGTCCAAGGCGTACCGGGTCGCCGGGTTCCGCTCCGGCTGGATGACCATCTCGGGCCCCAAGGAACACGCCCGCAGCTACATCGAGGGCCTCGGCATCCTGGCCAGCATGCGCCTGTGCGCCAACATGCCGGCCCAGCACGCCATCGCCGCCGCCCTCGGCGGACGCCAGTCGATCAAGGACCTGATCCTCCCCGGCGGACGTCTGCTGGAGCAGCGCGACGCGGCGTGGAAGCTGCTGAACGACATCCCCGGTGTCTCCTGCGTGAAGCCCCGTGGCGCGCTCTACGCCTTCCCCCGGCTCGACCCCAAGGTCTACCGGATCAAGGACGACGCGCAGATGGTGCTCGACCTGCTGAAGCAGGAGCACATCTACGTGGTCCAGGGCACCGGGTTCAACTGGCCGGACCCGGACCACTTCCGCCTGGTCACCCTGCCCAGGGTCGAGGATCTGACGGACGCCGTCACCCGTATCGGCACCTTCCTGGACGGCTACAAGCAGCCCTGACCAGGACCAGCATGTGGGACACCATCCTTCCTTAGACTCCGTCCAAGTTAGGATGGTGTCCCACTTCCGTTTTCCTGCCAGAGGGCGCCCCATGTACGAACAGCCCAAGATCGTCCAGGCGCGGCGGCGCAGTCTCGCCCACGCCTACAACAGCAACGCCCACAACAGCAGCGCCCGCTCCACCACGGCGCCCGGCGCCCATGGCGCGCAGCTCGCCGGCCACCTCGCCGCGCTGCGCAGCGCCACCGAGGCGGTCCGCCGGGCGACCACCGGCGCCGCCGAACTGACCGAGCTCGACGCGGCACTGCGGGAGATCGGGGCGCGCGTCACCGAACTCTCGTCGGCCAATGCGCCCGCCAGGTCGGCCGCGTCCGCGTCCGCCTCCGCGAAGTCCCTGGCCGAGCTGCACGACCAGGCCCATGCGCTGGCCGGACGGCTGCTGGTGGTCGCCGCCGCGCAACAGGACACCGTCACCGCGATGCTGGCGTGCCGCCGCATGGATGCCCACGCGGCGGCACGCCGACAGCTGTCCTGACGCCCGGTCAGGCCAGGCGCTCGACCAGCTTCTCGTACTCGTCCCACAGCTCCTTCGGCGTGTGCTCGCCGAAGAGCTCCAGGTGCTCGGGGATCAGGGCGGCCTCCTGGCGCCAGATCTCCGGGTCCACGCTCAGCAGCAGGGCCAGGTCGTCCTCGCTGATGTCCAGACCGTCCAGATCCAGCGCCGCACGGGTGGGCAGCACGCCGATCGGCGACTGCACGCCCTCGGCCGCGCCCTGCAGCCGCTCGACGATCCACTTGAGCACGCGGCTGTTCTCGCCGAAGCCCGGCCAGACGAACTTGCCGCCGGCGTTCTTGCGGAACCAGTTCACGTAGTAGATCTTCGGCAGCTTGGCGGCGTCCGCCTGCTGGCCCAGCTTCACCCAGTGGGCGAAGTAGTCGCCCATGTTGTAGCCGCAGAACGGCAGCATGGCGAAGGGGTCGCGGCGCAGCTCGCCGACGGTGCCCTCGGCCGCCGCAGTCTTCTCGCTGGCGACGTTGGCGCCGAGGAAGACGCCGTGCTGCCAGTCGAAGGACTCGGTGACCAGCGGGACGGCGCTGGCGCGACGTCCGCCGAAGAGGATTGCCGAGATCGGCACCCCGGCCGGGTCCTCCCACTCGGGCGCGATGATCGGGCACTGCGAGGCGGGCACGGTGAAGCGCGCGTTGGGGTGCGCCGCCGGGGTACCGCTCTCCGGCGTCCAGTCGTTGCCGCGCCAGTCGATCAGGTGCGCCGGGGGCTGCTCGGTGAGACCCTCCCACCACACGTCGCCGTCGTCGGTCAGGGCCACGTTGGTGAAGACCGTGTTGCCCCACATCGACTCGATGGCGTTGGCGTTGGTGTCCGCGCCGGTGCCCGGGGCCACCCCGAAGAAGCCGAACTCGGGGTTGATGGCGTGCAGGCGGCCGTCCGCCCCGAAGCGCATCCAGGCGATGTCGTCGCCGATGGTCTCGACCTTCCAGCCCGGGATCGTGGGCTGGAGCATCGCCAGGTTGGTCTTGCCGCAGGCGCTCGGGAACGCGGCCGTGATGTACACCGGCTCACCGCCCTTGCCCTGGACCACCGGCGGCGTGAGCTTGAGGATCAGCATGTGCTCGGCGAGCCAGCCCTCGTCGCGCGCCATCGTGGAGGCGATCCGCAGGGCGTAGCACTTCTTGCCGAGCAGCGCGTTGCCGCCGTAGCCGGAGCCGTAGGACCAGATCTCGCGGGTCTCCGGGAAGTGCGAGATGTACTTGGTGTCGTTGCAGGGCCACGGCACGTCGGCCTGGCCCTCGGCGAGCGGTGCGCCCAGGCTGTGCACAGCCTTGACGAAGTCGCCGTCCGCGCCGAGGAAGTCGAGCACCGCCTGACCCATCCGGGTCATGGTGCGCATGGAGACGGCGACGTAGGCGGAGTCCGTGATCTCGACGCCGCACGCGGCGAGAGGGGAACCCACGGGGCCCATGCTGAAGGGGACGACGTACATCGTCCGGCCGCGCATGGAGCCCTCGAACAGACCTCCACTGTGACCCACACCGAAGATCGCCCGCATCTCGGCGGGCGCCTTCCAGTGGTTGGTGGGACCGGCGTCCTTCTCCTGCTCCGAACAGATGAAGGTACGGTCCTCGACGCGGGCGACATCGCTCGGGTCGGAGGCGGCGTAATAGGAGTTGGGCCGCTTCTCGGGATTGAGCTTGCGGAACGTTCCCTTGTCGACCAGGAGTTCACACAGGCGCTGGTACTCGGCTTCGGAGCCGTCGCACCATTCGATTCGATCCGGCTGGGTGAGCTCTGCGATCTCCTGGACCCAGGCGAGCAACCGTTTGTGCTGCGTGGGTGCGGAGGTGGCCAGGGCAGAGTTCTCGTACGGCACGATCGCTCCGTTTCACGCCGAATCGTCCTTGATCCGGCGTCGGGGGTTGAGGGTCTTGGCAGCGTAACGCCGATATCCCTAAAGCGACATACCGCCCCCGCTCACCGAAAGTGACGCAGCGCACACCCCGGGCGTCCGCTTGGGTGACGAATCCGGAAATCAGGGGCATGCCCGGCGTCACTGAGTGATGATTCACACCCTCCGGCAACCATCTACCAACCAGTAACCTACGGTCCCGTAGGTAAGGTGAGGGCCGTCACGCCAGGCCCGAACACCGTGGAGGCAGCCTTGCCCGCCGAGCCCACCGCTTCCCCCGGTTCCACCGCCGCCGAGGCACTGCCCGACGCACCCTTCAAACCCAAACTGCGCGGCTGGCTGCACGCCGGGATGTTCCCCGCGTCCGTCGCCGCCGGGATCGTCCTCATCTGCCTCGCCGACTCCCCGCAGGCACGCATCGCCTGCGCCGTCTACTCCGCGTCCGCGTGGATGCTGTTCGGCATCAGCGCCCTGTACCACCGCTTCACCTGGGGTCCACGCGGTGAGGCGATCCTGCGGCGGCTCGACCACAGCAACATCTTCCTGATCATCGCCGGAAGCTACACCCCGTTCACCATCCTGCTGCTCAACGGCGGCCGTCAGCAGTTGCTGCTGTGGCTGGTGTGGATCGGCGCGCTCGCCGGGATCGCCTTCCGGGTGTTCTGGGTCGGCGCGCCGCGCTGGCTCTACACGCCCTGCTACATAGCGCTGGGCTGGGCGGCGGTCTTCTTCCTGCCCGACTTCCTGCGCACGGGCGGCATGGCCGTGGTCGTCCTGCTCGTCGTCGGCGGGCTGCTCTACAGCGCGGGCGGCGTCATCTACGGCCTGAAGCGGCCCAACCCCTCGCCCCGCTGGTTCGGCTTCCACGAGGTCTTCCACCTCTGCACCCTGGCGGCGTTCATCGTCCAGTACGTCGGAGTATCCCTGGTCGCCTACTCGGCGGCCGCCTGACCGCGCACCACCCCCGAACGCAGCGCCCTTCTCCGCTCCAGGAGGAGGGCGCTCTGCCTCGAACGCGCCTTCAACGCCCTCGCCAGGGGTCAGCTCCTGAGGCTCGCCGCCAGCGCTGATGGATCGGTGACCGGGGCGTCGCAGGTGAAGTGGCGGCAGACGTAGGCGGTGGGCAGGCCGTCGCGGAGCGGGCGGTCGGCGAGGAGCGGGACCGAGGTGCTGCCGGGCTCGCCGAAGGCGAGCACCGCGCCCGGCGCGGTGGCGAGCAGCGCGGTGCGGCGCAGCGCAGCCGTGGCCGGATCGTCGGCGGCGCCAACCACGGCGATCTCGCGCGGCCCGTCCGCGTAGGCCTCGGCGACGGCCAGGCCCCAGCCGATGAAGCGCGGCGCGCGCGAACCGAGCGCGGTCACGATGCCGAGCGCGCCCGCCGCGGCTTCGCGGTGGCGCTGGGAGCCGGTGAGCGCCGCATAGCTGAGCAGCGCACCCGCTGCGGCGGTCCAGCCGGAGGGGGCGGCGTTGTCGGTCGGGTCCTGGGGACGCCGGATCAGCTTCTCGGCGTCGGCGGCGGTGTCGTACAGCGCGCCCGACGCCGGGTCGGCGAAGTGGTCGAGGACGGCGTCGAGGAGCACGCCGGCCAGGGTGAGCCAGGCTTCCTCGCCGGTGACGGAGTAGAGGGCGAGGAAGCCCTCGGCGGTGTCGGCGTAGTCCTCCAGGACGCCCGCGTTGGTGCCCGGACGTCCGTCCCGGGAGGTGCGCAGCAGCCGGCCCTCTGCGGTGAGGTGGACGCCGACCAGCAGGTCGGCCGCGGCGAGCGCGGCCTCGACGTAGTCGGGACGCTCCAACAGCGCGCCGGTCTCGGCCAGGGCGGCGACGGCGAGCCCGTTCCACGCCGCGACGATCTTGTCGTCGCGGGCGGGGCGGGGCCGGGTGGACCGCACGGCGAGGAGCCGGACCCGGACGGACGCGAACCAGTCGGGACCGTCGGCGTGGTCTTCGGCCTGGTCGGCGTCGTCGAGTAGCTGGAGCACGGACATGCCCTGCTCGAAGGTGCCCTCCGGCGTCACCGTGAACAGTGCCGCAGCCCGCGCCCCGTCCTCGGGGCCCAGCGCGTCGGCGAGTTGCGCCGGCGTCCAGGCGTAGAAGACGCCCTCGTGGTTGTGGCCGTCCGGGCCGGGACTGTCGGCGTCCAGCGCCGAGGCGAAACCGCCCTCGGGAGTGCGGAGTTCGGCGAGCAGGAAGTCCGCGGTCTCCAGTGCGATCCGTCGGGCCAGGTCGGACCCGGTGGCCCGCCAGAGGTGGAGATAGACGCGGAGCAGCAACGCGTTGTCGTAGAGCATCTTCTCGAAGTGGGGCACCACCCACTCGGCGTCGACCGAGTAGCGTGCGAAGCCGCCGCCGAGCTGGTCGTAGATGCCGCCGCGGGCCATCGCCTCGCAGGTGCGCTCGACCATGCGCAGTGCCGAGGCCGAGCCGGTCGCGGCGTGGTGCCTGAGCAGGAACTCCAACGCCATGGAAGGCGGGAACTTGGGTGCGCCGCCGAATCCGCCGCGCTTGTCGTCGTACTCGCGCCCGAGCGCGACGGCGGCCTCGTGCAGGTCCGACTCGGTCGGCGGCTGCTTCCCTGCCGCCCCGTAGACGTCGCCGCGCGACGCCAGGTCGGCCGCGATCTGCGCGGACACCTCGCCGACCTCGTCCCGACGGTCCGTCCACGCGGCGTGGACGCCTTCAAGCACCTGCTGGAACGACGGCATCCCCTGCCGCGGCGCGGGCGGGAAGTACGTCCCGAAGTAGAAGGGCTCCCCGGCGGGGGTGAGGAACACCGTCATCGGCCACCCGCCGTGCCCGGTCGCGGCCTGCACGGCCTCCATGTAGACGGCGTCGACGTCGGGCCGCTCCTCCCGGTCCACCTTGATCGGCAGGAAGTGCTCGTTGAGGTACGCGGCGAGTTCAGCGTCCTCGAAGGACTCGTGGGCCATGACATGGCACCAGTGGCACGCGGCATAGCCGACCGACAGCAGAACGGGCACGTCCCGGCGGCGCGCTTCCTCGAAAGCCTCCGGTCCCCATGGCCACCAGTCCACCGGATTCTCGGCGTGCTGGAGCAGATAGGGAGAGGTCGCGCTGGCCAACCGGTTCACGCGGCCCAGCCTCTCACACCCCGCGACTCGGAACCCGTAGCCGGCCTGCCCCGCGAAAAGCGGCGGCGATGCAGATGGCCAGGGCCCGCGCGAGCCGCGTGGGGGTCAGTTCGAGGGTGTCGGGTTCGTCCGTGAGGTCGTCAGGCGCCTCTGCCATGGTGCACCTCCGTTTCCCATCGGCTGTCTGGGCGGGGAGTTCGATGTCGTGGGCGCGCGGGCGCGCGCCGGGTGGTGGCCGGGACCGTCCTGTGCGGCGGTCCCGGCCGCAGGGCGCCGCGGTCAGCCCACGTCGGCGACCAGACCGACCTTCTCCACTCCGAAGACGGCGACGGCCTCGTCGTTGTCCGGGCGGTCACCGCTGACGCCCACCGAGCCGAGCAGTTCGCCGTCCTGCCCCCGGACGAGCACGCCGCCCCGGGAGGAGGCGACACGGCCCTCGGAGATCGCCGCCAGCGCGGCGAAGAAGGCGGGATCACGGGTGGCGTGCCGCGCTCCGGCCGCGCCGCCCGCGCCCATGCCGAGGCAGCCCCATGCCTTGGCATGGGCGATCTGCGGGCGCAGTATGCCGGCGCCGTCCTCCCGCTTGACGACCTGCGGGTGGCCGCCCGGGTCGAGCACGGTGATCGTCAGGGGTCGCAGTCCCAGTTCGCGCGCGTGGCTCAGCGCGGAGTCCACGATCTCGGACGCCTGGGCCAGGGTCAGTCCACTCATGTGTGTTGCTCCTCTGCTTTCTCCTCGAATCTGATCCCGCCGTCGGTGGTGACGATGTCGAACTGGTCCGAGGGCACGGCCGGCAGCTGGATCGGGGGCAGGCCGACGCTGTACAGCACCAGCTCGTCGGTCGCGACGAAGCGCGCCTTCTCCCCGGGGTCCGCCTCCACCGCGCCGAGCCTGCCGATCTCGGTGTCCTCGACCGTGCCGGCACCCGAGAGGACCACGGTCAGCCGACGCGCGTCCTCGCTGGTGGAGACCCACTCGGCACCGGCTTCGATCGTGATGAACTCGATCCAGAACTGCCGCTCGGTGTACGTACCGATGTGCTTGCGCTCCACTCCGGGCCACTCGGCCACGGGCAGATAGCTGAAGTGTGTCGGGTTGCTGACGACCACTCCGTTGTAGCGCGGCCGCGGGAACTTGACCTCCTGACGCGCGCGCCGCTCGGCCTGCGCCTCCTTGTTGTCGGGGCCGCGACCGCGGCCGGCCCCCATGCCGAGCCCGGACGCACCTGCGAACTGCAGCACCAACTGCAACTGCTTCGGGGTGCCGAGCGGGTCGTCCTGCGGCCCGTATGTCTGGCCCTCGGGGAAGTAGCCGACCTCGCCCTCGCGCAGGATGCCCTGCTCGCCCAGGTTCATGTCGCCCACCAGCGGCAGACGGATCTGCTCGAAGGTGTGGCAGTGCCGGGGCATGAGGAAGTCGGCCTCCTGGCGGCCCAGGATGTAGCGGTAGTTCTCGAGGGGCTTGCTCCTGTCGCCCATGAGCAGGTAGTTGAACGACACCGTTCCCCTGGGGTGGTCCATGCGGAACGCGTTCTCGTCGAACGGCGCGATCTTCATCGCTGTCCTCCGTTGTCTGGTGGTTGCCGTGCGCGACCTTCGCGTCCGATGGGACCGTCGCGCGAACGGGAGCGATGACTGCCTGCGATCGACCGGGCCGGCATCCGCCCGTTTCCACAGCGTGAGCGCCCTCCTGGCTGGCCTCCGGCCGTCGCCTCACCTAGAGAACCTTCCTAGTAGGTTTCCGTCAAGGTAGGTGGCGAGGTTGCGGAGAACCCCCAGGAATCGCCGGCGGAACGCCCTCGACGGAGCACAGCCGGCAAGGATTGAATCAACCTACTAGGTAGGTTACCTTGCTTGGGGTGGGCCACCGAGGTCCCCTGGGCCGTAGCGGTCCGGACGACACTGGGGAGTGGCATGTCCGTGCCTCACGCCGCGAAGCTGTACCGCGGCCGGGTGGCCGACCAGATCGTCGAGGATCTGCGCGAGCAGATCCTCAGCGGCGCCTTGCCGGACGGCTCCCGACTGCCGGCCGAGCGGGAACTGGCCACGGCCTACGACGTCAGCGGCCCCACCATCCGCGAGGCAATCCGGGTGCTGTCCGCGATGGGCCTGGTCAATACCCGCAACGGCAGCAGGGCGACGGTCGCCGCACAGGGCGACACCCTGCTCGCCATGTCCATCGCCTCCGTCGTGCAGGTCGAGAAGGTCGGCGCCGGGGAGGTCCTCGGCCTACTGGGCGCGCTCAACGCGTACGCCGCGGAGCTGGCCACGCAGCACGCCTCCGACGAGGAGATCGCCGACCTGCGGGCCGCGGCCGAGGAGACCGCCTCGACCGAAAGCGTGGAGCAGTCCTCCGCCGCGCTGCACAACTTCTTCGTCGTCCTCTCCGGGATCTCCCACAACCCGCTGCTGGCCGCGCTGTGCCGGTTCATCGCCGAGGTCCAGATCGGGCTCGCGGTCAAGATGTCCGGTGGCGAGGGCGGGGACTGGGGGCAGGTCGCGGGTGCGCTGTACCCGGAGCGGTTGCGGATCGTGGACGCCATCGCCGGTCGCGATCCGGTCATCGCAGCCTCCGTGGTCCGCGACTACCACCGGCAGGTCGTCGAGCGGATCCGATCCGTCCGCAAGGGCGGGGAGCCTGCCGGGTCCGATGCCGGGCTCACCGAGGCGCTCACCGCGTGGCTGCGGACGAACGCGGGGATTGGCGGTCAGGTCTCGAGCCGCAGGAACGCGCCGTCCTGACGCGCAGCCGTTCGGGGCGCGGGCCGTCCAGGGCTTCAACGCCCGGACGCCGCCGGGGGCGGCTCGGATGGTCCGAGCCGCCCCCGGCGGGGTGGTGGTGCGGGGTCAGCCGCGGGAGCTGCCGAAGCCGAACAGGTACGACAGCAGGTAGGCGGGGGCCGGGGTGCCGACGCCCGTCACGTCGTCGTAGCCGCGGGTCGCCGACAGGGAGGAGTCCTTGCCGAGCGAGCGGATCGAAGTGACCAGGCCGTTCGAGGCGTCCACGCCGTTGCGGAAGTCCACGCGGACGTCCGCCAGTTGGGTGTTCTTCCCGAGCGGGTGGTCGGTGACGTCATGGAAGGCCGGGGTGCCGTACTTCTCGTAGATCGCCGGGTTGGCGAAGCCGAGCGGGAAGCCGTTGGCCTGCTGCGCCAGCGCCTGGATGCCCGCGAACAGGGGGCTGGCCAGGCTGGTGCCGCCGATCCGGAACTGGCCGTACTTCACCGAACCGTCCGGGAAGGTCTGGGTCTGGCCCATCAGGAAGCCGGTGTTCGGGTCGGCGTCCGCCGCGACGTCCGGCACCACCCGGTTCTTGCCGCCGTTGACGGCGGCCAGCGCGGAGGGAACCACCCGGTCCTGGTACCAGGGCTCGGCAGACCGCACGCTGGTACCGCCGCCCGCGCCGCTGGTGTAGGCGCCGGGGAAGTTGATCCAGCTCTTGCCGTCAGGGGCGAGGAGCGCCTTCTCCGTGCCCCAACCCGTCTCGAACGAGTAGGAGTTGTGCTTGTCGACGGCCAGCGAGGTGCCGCCGACGGCGGTCACCCAGGGCAGCGAGGCCGGCATGTCGGACTGCTTGGTGCCGGTGTTGGCCAGCTCGTCGCCGTTGTCACCGCTGGAGAAGTAGAAGCCGATGCCCTGGATCGCCCCGCGGGTGAAGGTCTGGGTGTAGACCGCGTCCAGGGTCGGGTCGCTGGCGTTCTCCGGCTCGCCCCAGGAGTTGGTGACGATGGTGGCGAGGTGGTTGTCGACGATCTTGTTCAGGGCGTCGAGCAGGTCCGTGTCGTAGCAGGAGGCGGCTCCGACATAGGTGATTCCGGCGGCCGGCGCCATCGCGTGCACGGCCTCCACGTCCAGCGACTGCTCCCCGTACCAGCCGGAGGCTCCGCAGTCGGTGTCCGCGGTGTGGGTCCACTGCGCCGCGTCGACCTGGGTCAGCTGGTTGTGGCGGTACGCCGCGTCGCCGTTGTTCGCGGCGTAGGTACGGGCGTCGGAGACGATGGTCGGCGAGTCGTAGGCGTCCACGATGGCCACCGTGACGCCCTTGCCGGTGAGCCCGGTCCAGGACGCGCCGTAGGCGGAGCGCAACTGCTTGCCGGTGTAGCCCTTGATCACGTACGGAGCGACCGAGCCATAGGCCTTCGGCGTGCCCTTCGCGATGGCAGAACCGTAGTAGGACGAGAACGGGCCGGAGTTCACGAAGGCCGCGGCCGGCCCCGGCAGGGTGTCGCTCGGGGTCACGCTGTCGTGCTTGGCCTTGGCCGGGGCGGTGCTGAGCCCGCTCACCGAGAGCACCATCGAGGCGACCGAGGCCGGTGCCGAGGCCTCGGTGGCGGGGGCCCGGTAGACGTGGCCGTCCTTGGCGTAGGAGTGCAGCTGCACCGCGAAGGCGCGCTGCGCGGCGGCCGCGTCACCCTGGACGGTGATGTAGTGCGCGTTGCTCTCGGTGACCTTGAGCCCGGACGAGGTGAGCCAGGCGCTGACCGCGGATATCTGCTGCGCAGTGGCGTCGAAGCGCTGCGCCACCTGTTGGGCACTCAGGTAGTGCCCGTAGTCGGCGGACTTCGGGTCCGACACCGACCGGGCCAGGGCAGCCAGCCCGGCCTGGTCGCGACCGGCCAGGTAGACCCGGGCGGTGACCGGTGCGGAGGCCGCGGTGAGGCCGCGGTCCGTGGACGCCTGGGCCCAGGCGGGCTTGGTCGCTGGCAGGACCGAGCGGCCCTGGGGGGAGACGGCGTGGGCCGGCACCCCTGTCGCGACGGCGGCCGCCAGCAGCGGCAGGGTCGCCGCCACGGCAATACCGGCACGCCGACGAGATCCTCTGATGCGCATCAAACACCCTTCATGTTGATGGGATGTCAAGGACCGCGGCCCAGTTGTGAGGGACACGGGATCGCACGGGTCGAGCGTTGCTGTGAAGCGCTCACGACAGGGAATCTGTTCTGTGACGATTGGTCAAGAGCGCGACGCACACATGTGTGAGGTGCGTGTGCGACTGAACGGGCGTGATGGGGCGACCATGAACACGGTCGGTGAGGGTCCAGCGTGAGGGTTGGACGACGGCAGGTGCTTCCTGCGGCTTCAGGACGAGCGCCGTCGCGGTGTCCGCTTTGCGCGGACGCCCCTCGGCTGCTGTGATGGTTGGTCGTGACCGCTAACGACGACCAGACCCGGCGCACAGTCGACGCCGTCTGGCGGATCGAGTCGCCGCGGCTCATCGCCGGGCTCACCCGCATCGTCCGCGACATCGGCATCGCCGAGGAGCTCGCCCAGGACGCCCTGGTCGCAGCACTCGAACAGTGGCCGGAGGCGGGCGTCCCGCGGAACCCCGGCGCCTGGCTGATGGCCACCGCGAAGCACCGCGCCATCGACCTGCTGCGCCGCAACGAGCGGCTCGCGCGCAAGCTCCAACTCCTCGGCCACGAGCTGGAGATCGAGCAGCAGAAGCAGGGGGACGAGCCGCCCGGCGGGACCGGCCCGGCCGAGGACATCGAGGACGACCTGCTGCGCCTGGTCTTCATCGCCTGCCACCCGGTGCTGTCGCAGCAGGCGCGCGTCGCGCTCACCCTGCGGCTCCTCGGCGGCCTCACCACCGAGGAGATCGCCCGCGCGTTCCTGGTCCCGGAGTCCACCGTCGCCCAGCGCATCGTTCGCGCCAAGCGCACCCTGGCCAGGGAACGCGTCCCCTTCGAGGTCCCGTACGGGCCCGAACGCGCCGAACGGCTCGCATCCGTCCTCGAAGTCGTCTACCTGGTGTTCAACGAGGGCTACTCGGCCACCGCGGGCGACGACTGGATGCGGCCGGCGCTGTGCGAGGACGCGCTGCGGCTCGGCCGGGTCCTCGCCGGGCTCATGCCCGAGGAGCCCGAGGTGCACGGGCTGGTCGCGCTGCTGGAGATCCAGGCGTCCCGCTCCGCCGCCCGTACCGGCCCGTCGCGTGCCACCGTCCTGCTGCTCGACCAGGACCGCTCGCGCTGGGACCAACTGCTCATCCACCGTGGCTTCGCCGCCCTGGCCCGCGCCGAAGCGCTGGTGCACTCCCGTGGCGACGCACCCGGCCCCTACGTCCTGCAGGCGGCCATCGCGGCCTGCCACGCGCGGGCGGTCACCGCGGAGGACACCGACTGGGCCCGCATCGCCGAACTGTACGAGGCCCTCGCCGCCCGCACCGGGTCCCCCGTGGTGGAGCTGAACCGGGCGGTCGCCGTCGCCATGGCGCAGGGCCCGGCCGACGGACTCGCCCTGGTCGACGCCCTGGCCGCCACCGATGCTCTGAAGGGCTATCACCTGCTGCCGAGCGTGCGCGGAGACCTCCTCGCCAGGCTCGGCCGCCACGCCGAGGCGCGCCAGGAGTTCGAGCGCGCCGCCGCACTCACCCGCAACGGCGCCGAACGCGCCCTCCTGCTGGAACGTGCCAAGGGCGGGTAGCCCCGATGTCGCGGCCGGCTGGTCAGGTTGCAGCGGTCAGGTTGCAGCGGTCAGGTCGCAGCGGTCAGGTCGCAGCGGTCAGGTCGCGTCGGCCTCGCGGAGGCCCTCGGACCACTTCTCCTCGACCCGACCGAAGCGCCACACCAGGAGGGCGACGGCCCAGGTGGCGACGAAGAGGCCGACGATGACGAAGCCGACGCTGTTGAGGTCCAGGCCGGCGACCCAGCCGATCGGGCCGTGGGTGATGTTCAGCTGGCCGGCGAGCAGCGAGGTGAGCTCGATGCCGCCGATGATGACGGCGACGGCGACGCTCAGACCGGTGATGGTGATGTTGTAGTAGACCTTGCGGACGGGCTTGGAGAAGGCCCAGTCGTAGGCGAAGTTCATGAAGGAGCCGTCGATGGTGTCGAGCAGCGACATCCCGGCGGCGAAGAGGATCGGCAACGTGAGGATCGCGTACCAGGGCAGCGCGAACGCGGACGCGCCACCGGCCAGGACCAGCAGCGAGACCTCGGTGG
Organism: Streptacidiphilus sp. MAP12-16; assembly: GCF_041262165.1. Classification (NCBI taxonomy): domain Bacteria; kingdom Bacillati; phylum Actinomycetota; class Actinomycetes; order Kitasatosporales; family Streptomycetaceae; genus Streptacidiphilus; species Streptacidiphilus sp. MAP12-16. The sequence goes on along the minus strand of NZ_JBGCBY010000003.1, from coordinate 377,871 downwards.
CGGTGTCGAAGCCGAGCCCGAACAGCAGGCCGACCAGGTACATCTGCCAGGGCTTGGTGACGGTCCGCATGATCGGGCCGAGGATGCGGTTCATCAGGCCGCGCTTGGAGAGGTGTTCTTCCAGCTCGACCTCGCTGTAGCTGCCCGTGCGCATCTGCCGGAAGACCTTGAGGATGCCCGCGAGCACCACCGCGTTGAGCACCGCGATGATCATCAGGAAGCTACCGGACACGGTGGTGCCGATCAGGCTGGTCCAGTGCTGCAGGCCGCTGGAGCTGTTCTCGACCTGCCCGGCAAGGGCCCTGACGCCGAGCGAGAGCAGCGCGCAGAGCCCGAAGACCACCGAGGAGTGGCCGAGCGAGAACCAGAAGCCGACGGAGAGCGGCCGCTGCCCGTCGGCCATCAGCTTGCGGGTGGTGTTGTCGATGGCGGCGATGTGGTCGGCGTCGAAGGCGTGCCGCATGCCGAGGGTGTAGGCGGTGACGCCCATCCCCGCGCCGAAGAGCTGGGTGCCGACGGTGTAGTGGGCCGGTGCGACGACGGCGAGCAGGGTGAACCAGCCGACGAGGTGCAGCCCGGCGATGAAGGCCGCCATGCCGCCCATCCGGGCCCACTCGCGACGGGTCAGCGCCCCGCGAATCCGTGCGACCGTACCCGCCATGGCACACCCCTCCTGGTCAGTGATGACCTGACCACGTTAGGGGCTGGCGATGTGCAGTTGCAAGTAATGTGCAATAGCGACTGATGGGCTACTGCTTGTCGTCGTCCTCGGGCTGCTCGGTGAAGTTCACCCTGCCCAGGGAGCGGTTCATCGCCTTGAGGATCCACCAGGTCCCCACGCCCAGCGCGGCGAAGACGACGAAACCGAGGACGCCCGGGGTGACCTTGTTGTTGTCCAGGGCGAGGAGCGTGGTGGCGGTGTGCACGGCAGCAGAACTCATGCCCCTATCGTCCCCCCACCGCTCGGCGGCGGGGGGACCGGGGTCGGCGTGTCCGCCGGCCGCGCAGGAAGCGCAGCTCAGGGCCCGCGCCGAGGGACCTTAGGGAGCTCACGGATCTCCGCGAGCTCGGCGAGCTCGGCGAGCTCAGACGTGCACGATGTCCGCGGTGATCCCCGCGAACAGGTCGTCCTCGGGCAGCGAGGTGTCCACCAGCGAGCGCGCCAGCTCGTAGTCCTCGGTCGGCCACACGTCCCGCTGGATGTCCAGCGGGACGCGGAACCACGGGCCGTCCGGGTCGATCTGCGTGGCGTGCGCGATCAGCGCCCGGTCACGCACCGCGAAGTACTCCCCGCAGGGCACCTTCGTGGTGATCTCGCGCGGCTTGCGGTCGCTGTCGTCCCAGCGCTCGATCCACTCCTTGTACGGGGACTCCAGGCCGCGTTCGTGCATCGCGGCGTCCAGCGCCTTGATCCGCTCCAGCGAGATGCCCTGGTTGTAGTACAGCTTCAGCGGCTGCCACGGCTCCCCCGCGTCCGGAAACGCGTCCGGGTCACCCGCCGCCTCGAACGCCGCCATCGAGATGGTGTGCGTCATGATGTGGTCGGGATGCGGGTAGCCGCCGTTCTCGTCGTACGTGGTGATCACATGCGGGCGGAACTCCCGGATCAGCCGCACCAGCGCCTCGGCGGCGACCTCCACCGGCTGCAGCGCGAAACAGCCCTCGGGAAGCGGGGGCAGCGGGTCGCCCTCGGGCAGACCCGAGTCGACGAATCCCAGCCACGCCTGCTTCACCCCGAGGATCTCGCGGGCGGCTTCCATCTCCTTCGCCCGCACCTCGTGGATGTTCTCCTCGATCCAGGGGTCGCCCTGGAGCTTGGGGTTGAGAATCGAACCGCGCTCGCCCCCCGTGCAGGTCGCCACCAGTACGTCGACGCCGCGCGCCACGTACGAGGCCATGGTCGCCGCGCCCTTGCTGGACTCGTCGTCCGGGTGCGCGTGTACCGCCATCAGTCGCAGCTGCTCAGTCAACGCCCCAAAGCCCTTCGTCGGTAATGACTCCTTCTATAGTGACGGACTGGGAGCCGCGCACATTCCGCGATCTCGCAGAGAACCACCGAAAGTCCCGGAGGGAAGGCGAAAGTCGGATGAGTACTCCGACCAAGGTCGCAGTGCCGGCGGGCCGCTACGGCGCGGACCCGGCGCAGTCGGACCGCCGCTGGCGCCGCGCCCACCTCGCGTTCGCGGTGCTGTTCGTGCTGCTCATCGGGGGCGTCGGAGCCTCGTACGTGCTGCAGTCGCAGGTGAGCGGCGAGATCGTTTCGTTCCAGGTGGTCTCCGGCTCCGAGGTGCAGCTCCACCTGGAGGTGTCCAAGCCGGGCGGCAGCGCCGCCAGCTGCACCGTCCGCTCCCGGGACATCAACGGCAACGAGGTGGGCCGGGTCACCGTGCCGATACCCAAGGCGCCGAGCGAGTACGACACCATCGTGACGCTGCGCACCAACGGCCCCGGGACGACCGGCGAGCTCGTCGGCTGCTCCTGAACCTCCCGATACGTCCGCGATGCGTCCCTGATGCGTGCCTGATACGCCAGGGCTTCGCCTCAGCCCCGGACATTGTTAAGCTGCTGGTTTCGCCCCTTCCCGGGACCACGTCGGTGCACGTCACCGGCACGTCGACCGGAAGTGGGCGTTGTCTGTACCAGCCTGACATCCATGTACCTACGAGGAGCACCTGTGACCCAGACCAGCGAAAACGTCACCTGGCTCACCCAGGAGGCGTACGACCAGCTCCGCGCCGAGCTGGAGCACCTGTCTGGTCCTGCACGCGCCGAGATCACGCAGAAGATCGAGGCCGCCCGCGAGGAGGGCGATCTCAAGGAGAACGCCGGCTACCACGCGGCGCGTGAGGAGCAGGGCAAGATGGAGCTGCGGATCCGCCAGCTCAACCAGCTCCTGGAGCGCGCCCAGGTCGGCGCGGCCCCCGCCGACAACGGCGTGGTCGGCCCCGGCATGGTCGTCGTGATCGCCTGGGGCGGCGACGAGGACGACACCACGACCTTCCTGCTGGGCTCCCGCGAGGCGGCCTCCGACGACCTGGAGACCTACTCGCCGCAGTCCCCGCTGGGCCGCGCGATCGACGGGCGCAAGGTCGGCGAGAGCGCCACCTACGAGCTGCCCAACGGCCGCAAGGCCACGGTCAAGATCCTCTCGGCGAAGCCCTACCAGGGCTGAACCCCCCGTTCGCCCCCCGAGTACCGCTCCGCCGCCGGCCCGCCTCAGCCCACGGCGGAGCGGTACTTGCGCACCGAGAGCCACGAGAACAGCACGACGATCAGCAGCGACCAGCCGATCGACACGCCGATGGCGTGCTGCATCGACCACTGCGTCGGGCCCGGTCCCGGCGGCAGGTTGCCGAACAGCCGACGGGCCGCCTGGACCGTCGCGCTGAAGGGGTTCCAGTAGGCGATCGCCTGCAACCAGCCCGGCATACTGCTCACCGGCACGAAGGCGTTCGACACGAACGTCAGCGGGAACAGCCAGATCAGGCCGGCCGACGTCGCCGCCTCGGGGCTGCGCACGGAGAGGCCGATCAGCGCGCCGATCCAGGAGAACGCGTAGCCGAGCAGGAGCAGCAGCAGGAATCCGGCCAGCGCCTCCGGGACCCCCTTGGTGAAGCGCCAGCCGATGATGTAGGCGACCAGTCCGAGCACCACCAGGGTGAGCGCGGTCTGCACCAGGTCGGCCATGGTCCGGCCGACGAGGACGGCGGAGCGGGCCATCGGCAGCGAGCGGAACCGGTCCACCAGCCCCTTGGTCATGTCCTCGGCGATCCCGGCGGAGGCCCCTGCGGTGGCGAAGGTCACTGTCTGCGCGAAGATGCCGGCCATCAGGAACTGCTTGTAGTCCATGCCGGGGACGGCGATCGCGCCGCCCATCACGTAGCTGAACAGCAGCACGAACATCACCGGCTGCATCAGCCCGAAAACCACGATCTCCGGGATGCGGGTCATCCGGCGCAGGTTGCGCTTCGCGACGACCCGGGAGTCACGCAGGCTCTGCACCGCCCCGCCGCGGTGCTTCGGGGCGAGGGAACCGATCGCACCGGTGGTCGCAGCCGACATCAGACGTCCTTCCGCTTGCTCGTGTCGCCCTTGCTCTTGCCGCCGTTGCTCTTGCCGCCGTTGGTCTTGCCGCCGTTGCTCTTGTCGTCCTTGCTGCTGTCGCTCGTGCCGTCTCCGTTGCCCTCGTCGTCCCCCAGGGTGTGGTGGCCGGTGAGGGAGAGGAAGACGTCGTCCAGGGTGGGTCGGCGCAGGCCGATGTCGCTGATCACGATGTCGCGCGCGTCCAGCTCCCGGATCACGTCCGCGAGCACGGTCGCGCCGCCGCTGACCGGGACGGTGATGCGGCGGGTGTGCTGCTCGACGGTCGGATCCCCCTTGGCGAAGGGGGTCAGCGCCTCGACCGCCTCGGCCAGGACGGCGGAGTCCTGCACGACGACCTCGACGCGCTCGCCGCCGATCTGCGCCTTGAGCTGGTCTGCGCTGCCCCGGGCGATGACCTTGCCGTGGTCGACCACGGCGATGTCGTGGGCGAGGCGGTCCGCCTCCTCCAGGTACTGGGTGGTGAGCAGCAGCGTGGTGCCCTCGCCGACCAGGGTCTCGATGACCTCCCACAGCGCCATCCGGTTGCGGGGGTCGAGGCCGGTGGTGGGCTCGTCCAGGAACATCACCGGGGGTCGGACGACCAGGGCCGCGGCGAGGTCGAGGCGGCGGCGCATGCCGCCGGAGTAGGTCTTGGCGGTGCGGTTCGCGGCCGCGGAGAGGTCGAACCACTCCAGCAACTCCACCGCGCGTGCCTTGGCGTCGCGCGCGCTCATCTGGTAGAGCTCGCCGACCATCTGCAGGTTCTCACGGCCGGTCAGGTACTCGTCGACGGCGGCGTTCTGGCCGGAGAGCCCGATCAGACTGCGGACCCGGTTGGGGTGCTTGAGCACGTCCACCCCGGCCACCACGGCGTGCCCGGAGTCAGGCTTGAGCAACGTGGTGAGGACCCGGACGGTGGTGGTCTTGCCGGCGCCGTTGGGGCCGAGCAGACCCAGAACGGTCCCCTCCGGCACGTCCAAGTCGACTCCGTCCAGGGCCCGTACGTCCCCGAAGGTCTTCACCAGTCCCTCGGCCGATATGGCTCCCGCCATCTCCCACTCCCTCGAGCTCCGACGCGTTGACCTCAGCTTCGCTCCAGCTTCCGCTGCACGGAGACGGCCCGCGACACAGCTCAGCTCTGCTGGAGAATCGTGTAGCCCGCCTCACGCAGCTCCGACACTACGGCGTCGCAGTGTTCGGGGCCCTTGGTTTCCAGATGTAGATCCACCTCGGCCTCGCCCAGGTCGAGCTTGGGGTCGGTGCGGACGTGGGCGACGTCCACCACGTTCGCGTCGACCCGGCTGAGCACACCGAGCAGCGTCGCCAGCGCGCCGGGCCGGTCGGTGATCCGCAGCCGCAGCGAGAGGTAGCGCCCTGCGGCGACCATGCCGTGCCGCAGCACGCGCTGCAGCAGCAGCGGATCGACGTTGCCGCCGGACAGGATGGCCACCACCGGGCCTTCGATCTCCGCTCCGTGTTCGAGCAGCGCGGCGACGGTGCTGGCCGCCGCGGGTTCGACGACGAGCTTGCAGCGTTCCAGGCAGATCAGCAGGGCGCGGGCGAGCGACGTCTCGCTGACGGTCAGCACGCCGTCCGCCAGCTTGTTGATGATCTCGAACGGGATGTCCCCCGGACGGCCCACCTGGATGCCGTCCGCCATGGTGGAGAAGCCCTCCAGGCTGACCGGTCGTCCGGCGCGCAGCGACGGCGGGTACGCGGCCGCACCGGACGCCTGGACGCCGATGACGCGCACGTCAGGGCGGAGGTTCTTGACGGCGGTGGTGACCCCGGCCAGCAGTCCGCCGCCGCCCACCCCGACCAGGATGGTGCGGACCTCGGGGCACTGCTCCAGGATCTCCAGCCCGACGGTGCCCTGCCCCGCTACCACGTCCTGGTGGTCGAACGGGTGGATGACGACGGCGCCGGTCGTCTCCGCGTAGGCCAGCGCGGCGGCGAGGGTCTCGTCGAAGTTCTCCCCGTGCAGCCGGACCTCGGCCCCGTAGTCCCGGGTGGCCGCGACCTTGGGCAGCGGCGCGGCGATGGGCATGAACACCGTGGCGCGCACGCCGAGGACCGTCGCGGCCAGGGCCACGCCCTGCGCGTGGTTGCCGGCACTGGCAGCGACCACACCGGCGGCGCGCTCCACCGGGCTGAGCCCGGCGATCCGCACGTACGCGCCGCGCAGCTTGAACGATCCGGTGCGCTGCAGGTTCTCGCACTTGAGGTGAACCGGCGCACCGATCAGCCCGGAGAGGTGGCGGCTGCCCTCCATCGGGGTCACCCGGGCCACCCCCGCCAGCATCTTGTGGGCACCGCGGATGTCGTCGAGTGTGATCGACGTGATCGGCATGGTTGACCTGGAGTTCATGGGGTTCAGCGTAGGGCGTTCCACCGATAGTCTCGGAGAAGCTCAGCGGAACGACAGATCGTGACCACCATGACCAGAGAAGACAGCGCGCAAGCGACGGTGCAGGGCACCGTGGACCGCGAACTGCACGACCGGCTCCAGTACCAGGTCGCGATCTTCGCGCGCCGGGTCGAACAGGTGCGCATGGGCGGCGTCGGTGATCAGCGGAACTCCATGGACCGCGCGGCGTTCCTGCTCTTGAACCGGCTGGACTGGACCGGCGCGGTGGGCGTGAAGGCGCTGGCCCAGGCCATGGGGATCGACTCGTCGACGGTGACCAGGCAGGTCGCGCCGCTGGTGGACTGCGGCCTGGTGGAGCGGGTGCCGAACCCGGACGACGGTCGGGCGGTGCTCCTCGAGCTGTCCCCACGTGGGCGGGAACGGCTCGAGGAGGTACGCGTCTCACGGCAGTTGTTGATGCGTCAGCTGCTCGCGGAGTGGCCTGAGCCGGACCAGGAGCAGTTCTGCGAGCTGCTGACGCGGTTCAACCTGGCGATGCAGGGCTTCAAGCACTGACCGCCGGCTACTTCAGTGCCTCAGTGAGGTCTGCGAGCAGGTCGTCCACGGCCTCGATGCCGACGGAGAGCCGCACCAGGTCCGCCGGGACCTCCAGCGCCGAACCGGCCACTGAGGCGTGCGTCATCCGTCCCGGGTGCTCGATCAGCGACTCCACGCCGCCCAGCGACTCGCCGAGGGTGAACAGCTGCGCCCGGTTGCACACCTGCAGCGCCGCCTCCTCGCCGTCCTTGTGGCGGAACGACACCATGCCGCCGAACGCCTTCATCTGCTTGGCGGCGATCTCGTGGCCCGCGTGCTCCGGCAGCCCCGGGTAGAACACCTGCGCGACCTTGGGGTGGCCGACCAGGAAGTCGGCAACGCGGGTGGCGTTCTCGCTGTGCCGGTCCATGCGCACGCCGAGCGTCTTGATGCCGCGCAGCACCAGCCAGGCATCGAACGGGCCCGCGACCGCGCCCATCGCGTTCTGGTGGTAGGCCAGGTCCTCGCCGAGGGCGGCGTCGTCGGTGACCAGGCCACCGCCGACGACGTCCGAGTGGCCGCCCATGTACTTGGTGGTGGAGTACACGACGACGTCCGCGCCCAGCGCCAGGGGCTGCTGCAGGTAGGGGCTGGCGAAGGTGTTGTCGACCACGAGCTTCGCGCCCGTGTCGTGGGCGATGTGCGCGATCGCGGCGATGTCGGTGATGCCGAGCAGCGGGTTGCTCGGGGTCTCCACCCAGATGACCTTGGTGTTGGGCCGAACGGCGGCCCGTACCGCCTCCGGGTGGTGGGTGTCGGCGACGGACCATTCCACGCCCCAGCGCGACAGCACCTTGGAGAACAGGCGGAAGGTGCCGCCGTAGGCGTCGTTGGGGATGACGATGTGGTCCCCGGGCTTGGTCACCGTCCGCAGCAGGCAGTCCTCGGCGGCGAGGCCGGAGGCGAAGGCCAGGCCGCGACGGCCGCCGTCGAGGGCGGCGAGGTTCTGCTCCAGCGCGGTACGGGTCGGGTTCGCGGAGCGGCTGTACTCATAGCCGCCGCGCAGGCCGCCGACGCCGTCCTGCTTGTATGTCGAGACCTGGTAGATGGGGGTGACCACGGCCCCGGTCTGCGGATCGGCCTCCTGCCCGGCGTGGATGGCCAGGGTCTCGAAGGCGAAGTTGGGCTCGTGAGGGTGCTCAGTGCTCATGAGTCCCGAGCGTAGACCGAAACCGCTGTTCGAGTCGGCCAGCAGGCCGCTACGATCCCCACTCTTGTATGTCCGCGTGTGTCCTCGCGTGCGCTTCGGCTCGCACGCGCGCCCGAGGGGGGCTCGTTCATCCATGCGTACGTCCGTTCGCGCCGTCCAGGCGCTGGTCCTGCTGGCAGGCTTCTACCTGATCGCGCTCGGCGCCCTGGCCGCGATCGCCGTCGTCGACGTGCTGGTGCTGACGCATCTGGACTCCGGTTCTGGTCCCGGTAGTTCGGGTCTGGGCAGTTCGGGTCTGGGCGCGGCGAAGCTCGTCCTGTTCAGCTTCGTCGTGGCCGTTCCGCTGGTGCGCGGCGTCTTCCTGGTCCGCCGCCCCAAGGACGAGGCTCCGCCCGGCGTGAGTGTCACCGAGCGGCAGCAGCCGGAGCTGTGGCAGCGGGTACGGGACCTGGCGGAACAGGTCGGCACCCGAGCCCCCGACGAGATCCGGCTCATCCCCGCCGTCAACGCCGCCGTCAGCGAGAATCCGCGCTTCCTCGGGCTGGTCCCCGGCCACCGGCGGATGCTGGTCGGAGTGCCGCTGCTCATCGGGCTGACCGAGCCCCAGCTGGAAGCGGTTCTCGCGCACGAGCTGGGCCACTACAGCAACCGTGACACCAGGCTCGCCGGGATCACCGTGCGGGGACGGCAGAGCCTGCTCACGGTCGTGCAGCACGCCAGGGCGGGCGGCCGGAACATCACTGCGAGCCTCTTCACGGCTTACGCCAAGCTCTACTTCAGGGTCTCGGAATCGGTCGGGCGCCGCCAGGAGCTCGCCGCCGACCTGGCCGCCGCCCGCATCGCCGGAAGGGACCATGCGGCGGGCGCGCTGCGCCAGCTTCCAGCCCTGGACGCGGCCTACGACTTCTACCTGCAGCGCTACGCGGGCGTCGGCTGGGATGCGGGTCTGCTGCCGCTGGCCGAGGAGTTCTACGGCGGCTTCCGGTCGCTGCTGTCGTCCTCGCAGCGCCAGGAGGAGCTGGACAGGCTGCGGTCGGAGCCGCCGGTCCAGGAGACCTCGCCGTACGACTCGCACCCGCCGATCGCCCAACGGGTCGCCGAGTTGGAAGCGCTGCCTGCCGACGGCCGGGCGGTGACCGGCCTGGAGGCCCCCGCGCTTTCCCTGCTGCGCGACGTCGAGCCGCTGTTCGCGGCCGTCGGGGCGGCGGCGCTGCCACCGAAGGCGGCAGGCAAGCGTCCCGTCCCCTGGGACGAGCTGGCGCGCGGCGCGGGCCGGGCGGCGCTGGTCAAGGAGGGCGCCGTCGCCACGGAGGCCTTCCGCCTCGCGCTCAGCCGTCCACTGAACGGTCTCGCCGACCTTCTCGGCGCGGTCGACGCCGGCCGGCTGGACGCCATCGCCGCCCAACTCCCCAAGCGCACCACGACCGCCGCCCCGCAGGGGCGCGACGCGGCGGCGGCCGCTTTCCGCCCCCTGGTCCTGCTGGCGCTGGTCGACGCCGGACGGGCGACGTTCGCGCAGTCGTGGGAGCAGCCGCTCCATATCGAATTCGACCCGCCCACCCTCGGCGACGCACTGAAGCTCGCTCTCGACGCAGCCATCGCCACCCCGCCCGACACCGCGCCCCTGCGCGCGCTGCTCGGCACTCCGCTCGATTGAGTGAAGGCGAGAATAGGGGGCCGGCTGTCGGTGGTGCTTCTGGGGCGCGGAGCGCACGTTCTGGCAGGTCCGGGGCGCGAAGTCTGCAGCGGCCACACGGGCCACACCGAGGCCGTCCGCGTGGTCTTCGACCCCGCGCTGGTGACCTACGAGGAGCTCGTCAAGGTCTTCTGGGAGGCCCACGACCCCACCCAGGGCTTCCGCCAGGGCAGCGACCGCGGCACCCAGTACCGCTCCGCGATCTACCACCACTCCCCCGCCCAGCTCGCCGCAGCCACCGACGGCTCGTGCCCTACCGGCATCGCCTCAACAGACGGCTGAGGCCGCGCGAGGGATCAAGCCCATCTGCCGGAGGCCTGCGACAGATGCGAGCCGCCCGGCGAGGGTGGCTCGCCGGGCGGCTCGGGTGGTCAGTGGTTGTGGTCAGTGGATGTGGTCAGAAGTTCGTGGAGAGGCCCTCGAGGTCGCCGAGCAGGTCGATGGTGCCGGTGCTGTGGTTGGTGATCACGAGCTTGCCGGTCTTCGCGGGCACCAGCACCAGGTTCGAGACGCTCTGCCCTGTGGTCCAGTTGGCGTTGGAGACAAAAGGCGGTGTCGTCCCGTAGGGGTAGACCGCGAGGTACCCGGTGCCCTTGGTGTCCAGCACGGTGAGGTTCAGCGCGACCGCCTTGGGGTCGGAGCCCCAAAGGCCGTACACGTTGTCGATGTTGACGGTCAGGGAGGCGCCGGCTGCCAGCGGCGTCGGTCCGGTGGGGACCCCGCTCTGGGCAACGGTGTTGAGGATCCGGTTCGGTGTCATCAGATTGAAGGTGGAGAGCCCACCCGGGCTGAAGTAGCCCTCCAGGTCGGCGATCACATGGGTGTTGCCGGAGTGGTTGAAGAAGTCGATCTTTCCATTGTGCACCGGCACGATGACCAGGTTGGGGATCGTCTGGCCTGCGGAGAAGTTGAGGTTGGAGACGACGGGTCGAGTGATCCCGTCCGGGTAGACAGTCAGGTAGCCGTCGCTGCTGGGCTGGGTGACGGTCACGTTCAGCACTACCGCCGTGGCGCTTGCGGGGACGCCGTTGCTCCCGGTGACGGGCAGGACCACGGTCCCACCGGGGCCGATCGGGCGGGTTCCGGGCACGCCCTTGGCGGCGCGGGTGTCCAGGACGCGGACCGGCCCCGTGGTGGTGTAGCCGTTCGGTGCGGTCTGCGAGAAGTAGCCCTCCAGGTCCGCCACGATGTGGACACTGCCGGAGCTCATGTTGGTGAAGGTGATCGTGTCGCTGCCGGCCGGGACCGTCACCACGTTGGAGACGTTCTCGCCCTTGCTCCAGGTCAGGTTGGTCGCGGCGATCTGGTCGATCGTGGTCGGATTCCCCCCGCCGTCGTAGGGATGCGTCGGGGTGACCTTGAGCGTCCCGCTCGCGCTGCCGCCGGTCACTGTCACGTTCAGGGCGACGGCGTCGGCACCGGCCGGGATCTTGTTGGTGCCGTTGAGGTCGATGGTGACCGCACCGCCGGGCGCGACCGGCGTGGACGTGCCGACCCCGATGTCGGCACGGGTGTCGAGCACACGCACGGGCGACACAGGCGCGTAGGAGTTACCGGTGCTCATCTCGGTGGCACCGCGGTCGTAGTAGCCCACGCCGGTACCCGTGTTGGGGACGGAGCGCACGTCCACCCGCGGGTTGCCGCGGACGTCGGTGCTGAGCTCACCGGGCGCGTTGGCGTCGGCGGAGTCCACGGCGACGAAGTTGGTGGAGGAGTTGCCCACCGCGCCGGTGTCGCCGAGCATGTCGTGCGAACCCTGGCCGCTGGCCGCGGCGAAAGCGGCGGCGGTGGTGTAGGTGTGCGCACCCCACAGGTATGCGGGTCCGCCGCTCTTTGTCCCGAGGAAGTTGTACGCGACCTTTGTCCCGGTGGTCGATCCGGTCGGCACGGCCACCTCGGTGTCCTGGGAACCGGCCGGGCATGCCGCGTCACCGGGGCTGCCGAGGGCGGCCGTGTCCACGATGTTGTTCTCGATCACCCCGTTGGGGGACGAACCGTCGAACTGGATCCCGTTGTTGCACGAGCTGGTGACGGTGTTGCTGGTGACCACCGTGCCCGGAGCCGTCGCCACGGAGACGCCGGCGGGTTGCAGGGTGTTCACGGTGTTCGTGGTCACCACCGTGCCGCTGGAGCCGGACACGGCCAGCCCGGTCAGGGTGAGCACATTGCGCTCGACGGTGACGTTCTGGGACCCGGCGGTCACCGCGATCGAGTCGGATTGGCCAACGGGGCTGAAGCTCTCGACCACCACGTGCTGGGCGCCCTTGACCAGGATGCCGTGGGTCGTGTAGGTCGACGGGTCGCTCGCGTTGCCGATCTGGGGCAGTGCGCTGCCCGTGTTGAACGGTCCGGGCAGTCCCTCGAAGGTGATCGGGGCGGCGGCGGTACCGGAGCGGGTGATGTCCAGTTCCTGCGGGTAGGTTCCGGAAGAGACCAGCACGGTCTGGCCGGGCTGGACGACCGCCGCGGCGGCGACGACGGTGCAGTACGGCTGGGCCTGAGTACCGGTGCCCTGGTCGCTGCAGTTCGCTCCGGTGGCATTGTTCACGTACAGAGTGCCCGCGACGGCGTGGGCGGCGGTGCCGGTCAGCCCGGGCAGCGCCAGCGCGGCGCCGAGCAGCAGCGCGGCGGGTGGTGCGATTCGTTTGCGGCGCAAGAGAGTTCCCCAGGGCAATCGATGTGAAGAGCGGAGAGAGGCGCGGCGGTGCTGGTCAGGGTGCGAAGTAGCCCGCGTAGTCACCGATCACGTGGACCGTGCCGACGTGGTTGAAGATGCCGACCTTTCCGTCCGCGCCCACGGGAACCATCACCTGGTTGGAGACGGTCTGACCGGCCACCCAGTTGAGGTCGGACGCGGTCGGCCGTGCGGTGCCGTCCGGGTACACGGTGAGGTAGCTCCCCGCCGTCGGCCGGGTCACCGTCATGTTGAGCACGACCGAGCTCACCTTGTCGCCCTGGTTCACGAACTGGGAGTTGAGCGGCAGGACGGAGATCGCCGCACCAGCCCCCAGCGGGCTGGTGGTCGGAACGCCGAGCGCGGTCCTGGTGTCGAGGAAGTTGAAGCCGTTGGCCGGATGAAAGGTCTGCACGGAGTTGGGTCCGTAGTAGCCAGCCACGTCGGCGACGAGGTGCACGCTGCCGGTGTGGTTGTAGAAGGTGACCTCGCCGTTGGCTCCGACCGGCACGATCACCTGATTCGGCAGCGTCTGCCCCGCACTCAGGTTGAGGTTGGACACGGTCGGACGGCTCTGCCCGTTCGGGTACGCGGACACATACGTGTCCGCCGTGGGCTGCGTCCCGGTCAGGTTCAGGACGACTGCGGTGGCGTCGGCGGGCACGCCGCCCACCTGGGTGACGGGCAGTGAGATGCTCCCATTGGCCGGGACGGGCGTGGTGGTGGGCACACCCACCGCGAGGCGGGTGTCCAGGATCCGGCTCGGCGGCAGCGAACTGAAGCCACTGCGGCCGTCCATGGCGTAATAGCCGGACAGGTCCGCGACGATGGACACGGTCCCCGCACTGTGGTTGGTGAACGCGACGCTGTTCTCGTAGATCGGGACGGTGACCAGGCTGGAGACGAAATGCCCCTTGCTCCAGGTCAGGGTCGAGAGCAGGGGTCCGCCCATCTGGATGCCGGAGTATGCGGCGTAGGCGGACAGGTATCCGTCCGCGCTGGTGTCGGCCACGGTGACATTGAGGACGACGGCGAGGTTCTGGACATTGGTGGGAATGCCGTGCGTGCCTGCCAGCGGCAGGGTCACGGTGGCGCCGGGCGCGACCGGGACGGAGGTGGGCACGCCGACGGCGGACCGGGTGTCCAGCACGCGGACCGGGGCGACCGGGGTGTACGAGGAACCGACGTTGGCGAACTCGTTCGCGCCGCGGTCGTAGTAGCCCACGCCGGTGCCCGTGTTGGGCACGGTCCTGATATCCACGCGCGGCTGCCCGGCGACGTCGGTGGCCGTCTCGCCGGGCGCGTTGGCGTCGGCGGAGTCGACCACCGGTGACTTGCGGTCGGGGGAGCCCCCGTTCCCGGCGATCAGCGGGTCGGCGACGATGTCGTGCGAGCCCTGCCCGCTCGCCTTCGCGAAGGCTGCGACGGTTGAATAGCTGGTTCCGGCCCAGGAGTAGGCCGGGCCGCCGCTCTTCGGGTCGATGACGTTGTAGGCGACCGAGGTGCCGCTGGTCGAGCCGGCGGCGACGGTGATCCCGGTGTCGCTGGAACCAGCCGCGCAGGCCTGAGCCGGGGCCGTCTCGTACTGCGCGGCCTCGATCACGTTGTTCTCGACGCTTGCTCCGGTGGACGCCCCAGCCAGCACCAGCGCCGGTGCACAGCCTGACTCCAGGGTGTTGCCGGTGATCACGGTGCCCGGTGCGTCCGTGACAGTGATCGAGTTCATGCCGCTGGTGGGGAGCAGGTTGGTGCTGAGGACGGTTCCGGTGGCGCCGGCGCCGACGTCGATGCCTCGGCGGCCCGCGTCCTGGAACTGGTTCTGGCTGACGGTGACCCGGGTGGACGTCCCGGCGATCTGGACCTGCGGAACGTCCGTGGTCACGCCCATGATCCAGTTGCGCTGAACAATCACGTCCGAGGAGTTCTCCACGCGGACGTCACCGCTGTCGGCACTGGTGGTGAGTCCTTGGACTACGACGTGCTGGGCTCCGCTGATCTTCACCGCGTAGGCGATCGACTTGCCGCCGCCCCCGAGGGTGTCGCCCACGCCGACGGCGTAGCCCCCGCCGGTGCCCGGCGCGGACTGCTCACCCGCGAAGGTGATCGGCGCGCTGGCCGTCCCGGAGCGGGTGATGTCGACCTCTTCGTTGTATCCCTGCCCGGGCGCGATGCTGACGGTCTGTCCGGGGAGGACGACTGCTGCGGCGGCCGAGATGGTGCAGTACGGCTGGGCCTGCGTGCCGGTGCCCTGGTCGCTGCAGTGGGCGCTCGTGCCGTTGTCGACGTACAGCACGGTCGGCGTTGCCGCGGCAGCCTGTGCCGCGAGGCCGGGGAGCCCGAGGGCGGTGGCGAGCGCGGCGATGGCCAGTCCGGCGGATCTGCGATGCGGCAAGAGAGTTCCCCCAGGTTAGGCATTGATATTCGGCCGCACAGTATCCCGTCCGGTGATCCTCCCGGGTAAGATCTCGGTGCGAACCATGCGCTTGAGGTTTGGGGACGATGCGCTCTGGTCGGATCGCGGGGGAAAGCCCCGGGACCTGCCGGAAAGGTGTGAGTCTGACGGTACGTCCGAATTTGCGGCAGGGCCTTTGAGGCCGAAGGCCATGCGGGTGATCAAGCGGATCTCGGTAACGGAGGCGCACCGAAATCCCCTGGCCACGGTCGACTTCGAGGGGGGACGATCAACGCCAGTTTGGCTTCGCTCAGCGAGTTCTGAACGGCGAGGAATACAAGAGCCTCGCCTCGTTCGGACGCCCTTTGCCTGCCACCGCCGAACGTGCGGCAGAGCCCGAGTGCGGACACACTCCACCAAGACAACGGTCGGGGTGTCAGTGGGCGCTGCTAACTTCCTGCGCCATGGGTAACTTCGGTGGACTACTCGTGGCAAGATCTACTTCTCCGGTGGCTGAGCTGGCGGCCTCAGCCGGATTCGGCGAACCGCTCGAGGTCAGAGCGATCGCGGACGGATGGCAGGTCGTCGAATTTGGCAAGGCGAACGAACTCGGCCCGATGGTGAGTGTGCTGGCCCAAGCCACAGGCACGCCGACGATCGCGGCGATGTTCCTGGACAGCGACTGCGGGTTCGTCCATGCGGCAACACCCGATGGCCGTAGCTGGGAGGCGCTTCTCGATCGGGCGATGTGCGAGGAGTACGAGGCGCCGCTGGACAGGTTTCCCGTCGAACGTGCAGTGTCCGACTCGCTGGCCTGGTCAGCGGCAGCGGGCCTGACTCCCGATCAGGAGGTGCTCACGCGCGCCCTGACCGACTCGATGACCTTCGCGGAGTCCCTGTTCAGTGTCCTGCTGGTCGGCCTCGGCATACCGGGCAGCGAGCTCCCCAACGAGACGGACTGACGGCATCGTCCAGTCGCAGGGGTCGGTCACCGGTTGAGGTGGAGCGCCTGACGCGATGCCGGACCAGGCCCAGTCCTGGTTCAGCCGTGGTCGTGGCTCTCGGCCTGTTTGGCGACCGCTGTCAGCAGCGGTGACAGTTGGTTCTCCAGCCGCTGGAAGTCGGTGCTGTGGCCATCCGACCACTGGGCCATGCCGACGACTACGAGATGGCCGTAGCTGGTGAATGCCTGCACCAGGCCGCTGTCTGCGGGCAGGGAGCGAAGCCCGGAACCCGTCGGTGGGACCTGGACCGCGACCTGGTAGTTGGTGGGATCCGCGCTCAGCGTGCTGACGATGGATATCGCGTCGACCGGATCCTTCATGGTGAAGACCGCGAGATCGTACTCGTTGTTCAAACTGTCTTTGTAGAGGCCGAAGTCGAGACCGAGGCAGCCATGGCCCTGGGTGATCAACCCGGCCAGGGTGGGGCCGACGCTGTCCGCACCGGTACAACTCCTGTCGGCGACGTCAGCGACCCTGGTGTAGCCGGCTATCGCGGCGGGGAAGGCCTGGGCGGGGGTGACGGCCACCGCTGCGGTGTTGGCCTTCGCTGCGGCGTCGGCCCGCGCAGTCGGCTTGGCCGAGTTGACGGCAACCGCTGCGGCCCGCGCCGGGCGCCATGGGCTGAAGCGGTAGGCGCCGACAGCGCCAAGCACCAGGCAGCCGGCCAGGACGATCCATGGCCAGCGCCGACGCCTGCGCGGCCCAGCAGTCGCACGCTCCGCCGCACTGGGTTCGTGGGGGGCATGCTGCTTCTCGTACTCCCTGACGAACTCGTCCCACAGTTCGTCTCCGGTCCCGTGCTTGGTCACGGGCGGACTCTAGTGGCTGCGCAGCAGGTCACTGCCGGAGGGGTACCCACAGTGGGCGACTCGGCTGACCTGATGAGCCATCAGTGATGGTGGCCGCCGCCTGAGTCGTGATGGGAGGGGGAAGGGCTGCTGTCGGAGCTCGGACTCGAGCCGGCGTTCCAACCCGGGTCGTGGTGCCCGTGATGCCCGTGGTGGTGGTGGCCTTCGTGGTGGCCTTCTTGGTGGCCTTCTTGGTGGCCTTGGCCGCCATCGGGCGGCCCACCGTCGGTCCAGACGCCGTACGGGTTCCGGCGCTGCAGGTCTTCGGACTCCGGTAGCCAGTCCAGGTTGCCCGGGTGCCCGTACGGCTGCCCCGGACGACGCTGCCGCGCGGGGGCGCCGCCCGAGCGCAGCGCTGCGCGCAGCGACAGGGTCACGATGAGTGCGACGACGCCGGCGACAACGGCGAAGAAAACCATGAAGAACAGGCCGATCACCACGTGGACCCCTCCCCTTCACCGGCTGGTGCTCCCGCCGGGGTAACTGCACTGTCCCCGGACTTCGGTCGCTCGATACCGCACTTGACCAAGTTCTGAGCTTCGGCCGCCGAGCTCCCGGTTGGCTGGCGGTCAGCGCTGCGACGCCAGGCGGAACGCGGTGTGGCCGAAGGCGACGCGGTCGCCGGGGCGGACGGTGACGGCGCCGATGATGCGGGAGCCGTTGACATGGGTGCCGTTGGTGGAGCCGAGATCGCGGAGAGTCCAGGACTCGCCGTCGCGGTGCAGTTCCGCGTGGACGCGGGACACCGAGTCGTGGCTGAGCTTCAGGTCGGAGCCGGGTAGGCGGCCGATCCGCAGCGTGGGCATCTCCGTGCCGGGCAGCACGAGCGCCGGGAGCCTGGGGTTCTGCCAGGCGCTGCGCGCGCGGACGCCGAAGGCCGAGACCGCGCCGACCGCGCCGAGCGCGAGTCGCGCAAGCCGCCCCTGGCTGGGCAGGTCCGCGGTGAGCTCGTCCAGTTCGTCCCGGCCGCGGGCGGTGAGGGCGAGCTCGATCCGGCGCATGAAGGTGTCCTGCGACAGCCGACCCTGCGCCGAGTGCTCTCGGAGCACCTCGATCGCCTGATCACGCTCGGCGTCCGAGAGCCGCGCCACATGCGTCAGAGGCTCGGGTGTCGTCATGTTTGTGATTGTCTGCCCTTGCTCTGGACACGTCCAGGGGTGTTCCGGGCCGTGCGAGCGGCGGGAGCGGCAGATCAGCGTGATCCGCCCGTTCTCCCGCAGATGGGCCAGGGTTTCGGCGTGGTCGCCGCCGGAGTCCAGGTTAGGCGACGTCCGGCGGGACGTCAGATCGCGCTGCCGGCCTTCCAGCTGGCCCAGTCCATGTTCCAGCCGTTCAGGCCGTTCGCCGGGTCCACGGTCCGGTCACCGGAGTTGACGACCTCGACCACGTCACCGGTGATGGAGCTCTGGTAGAACTTCGCCGCCGGTGTGCTGGGATCGCCCGCGCCCTTGGCGTCGTGCAGGCCCACGCAGCCATGGCTGGTGTTCTGGCTTCCGAAGACGGAGGTGCTGCCCCAGTAGTTGCCGTGGATGAAGGTGCCCGAGGTGGTCAGCCGCTGGGCGTGCGGGACGTCGGAGATGTCGTACTCGCCACCGAGGTTCACGGTCTGCGAGTTCATCCTGGTCTGCAGCAGCTTCTCCGAGATCACCATCTTGCCCCCCCAGGTGGTGTGCTGGGGGCTCCCACCGGATATCGGCCAGGTCTGGGTGACCTGTCCGTCCCGGGTCACGGTCAGCTTCTTGGCCGCGAGGTCGGCCACGCTGGTCTGGCTGCGGCCGATGGTGAAGCTGACGTCCTTGTTCTGCGTCCCGTAGACGCCGGGGGCGCCCGCGACGTCCTTGAGGCGCAGGCTGAGGGTGACCTTGGTGCCGGAGGCCCAGTAGTTCTGCGGTCGGTAGTCGAGCCTGGTGTCGCTGAACCAGTGGCCGACCACCTCGACGCCGGGCAGCGCGGTGACGGTGATGCCCTTCTGGACGGTCGCCTTGTCGCTGATCGGCTTGTTGAACACGATCGACACCGGCATGCCCACGCCGACTGTGGTGGCGTTGTCGGGGGTGAAGATCCCGACGAAGGTCTTGGCGGGGGTCCCGGTGCTGAACGCGGCGTTCTTGGTGGCCTGCACCTTGTCGGAGTCGGCGGCCACGGCGGCGATCCGGTAGCTGGTGCCGGAGCTCAGCTTGCCGGTGCTGGTCCAGCTCTGGTTGTCGGCGGCGAGCTGCCCGGCGACGGCCTTGCCGTCCGCACCCGTGAGGGTGACCGAGCTGAGCGTGCCACTGGTCACGGCGACCTTCACGGGCTGACTGAAGTCCACCTTCTGGCTGCCGTCCGCAGGAGTGACGCTGACGACGGCTTTGGACACCTTGGCGCTCTTCGAGCCGGATCCGGAGCCCGAACCGGAGCCGCCGCAGGCCGCCACGAAGAGCACCGGCGTCGCGGCCAGTCCCGACACCACCGCCCGGCGGCCCCAGGTGCGGCTGGTGCCACCCTCGCCCCTGTCCTGCTGCTGTGCCTGCTGCTGGCCCTGCTCCTGCGCCTGCTGCTCCGCTTCCGCCACGTCATCCGCTCCCTCTTGTCGACCGTCACATCCCGAGAGTCGCCCGGCAAGCCACGCCATCAGATATCCATATGAACATAACCCTGACGACCGACTTGCCCCAATCCGGACAAAACAGCGGGCGACTCCAACACTCCGGAGCCGCCCGCCCTGCCTGTCCGCCACACTGCGAGGCCTGCCCGGCCGCCGCGTGCTACTCGACGCCGTCGCCGGCGTCGGCGTCGTAGAGGTCCCAGTCCTCGTTCTCGGGGTCGTACTCCACCGGCTGAGACTCCCAGGTGGCCTCGGCCAGTTCCACCCCGGGGACGCCCTCCAGCATGGCGACCGGGTCCACGAAGTGGGCGATCGCTCCGGCCGGGTCGATCTCGATGGCCGCGATGGCCTCGCTGCGCTCCTCGTCCTCGAGGAACTCGTCCGCCCTGACCTGCTCCAGGGCGGCGACCTGCAGCGCCTTCTGGTCCACGACCTCCACGATGAGCTCGATCTGCAGCCGGACGTAGCGCGGCTCGTTCTCGGAGTTGCTTGTCATGGATTGAGCCTATCCAACGGAGCCCCGGCTCATTAGCATCGTCCGGACCGTACACGTCGGGGGACGAGGCAGCGTCGCGCTGCGAGAGGGAGCGACATTGAGCGCCCGCCGGCCACTCACCACCACCGCCATCGCCGCAGGCATCGGCACTGTCGCCGCGCTGGCTCTGGGTCCGATCGCCTCCGCCGCCACCACGCAGGCGGCCCACCGCGAGGCGCACCTGGCTGCGGCGCCGCGCAACGGCAGCGGCAGCGGCAGCGAGCAGGCGTTGGCGGACACCGGGGTGGACGCCACCCCGTACGCGCTGGGCGGGGCGGGCTTCCTGGTCGCCGGGGTCGGCATGATCTTCGTCAGCCGGCGTCTCGTCGGCTGACGGCCGGGCCCCGCTCCGGCGGGGCCTCAGCAACACCCCGATGGCAACACCCCGCTCGGGCGACACCGAAAACACCAGCAGGGCCGGCCCCGAGGGGCCGGCCCTGCTCTCTCCGCTGAGTTCCCCCACCCGGGAACGCGGAGTTTGGTGCCGCGGGGACCGCCGCACCCCGGGCCCCGAAGGGCCCAGGGGCGGGACGACGGCGGTCCCCGCGGGCGGGACGCGGCCGGCCGGGTCAGGGCCTTCCGACGCGTCCTGAGGTGACTGCGGCGTCCGGGAGCCGCTCCGGACTGCCACTGTCACCACGCTCGGCTTCTTGCCGTGGTGACAACATTGCCGGGCCGTTGTTAAGCGCGTGCTGCCAGTACGTGTCGCCGGTGTACCAGTTCGGCGCGATTCAGTGAACGCCGTGCGCCGCCATGAAGGCGAGCAGGTCCTGCCGGGTGACGATGCCCTGCGGCTTTCCCTCGATCAGGACGACCGCCGCGTCCGCCTTCTCCAGCACTCCCATCAGCCGGGTCACCGACTCGCCCGAGCCCACTACCGGTAGCGGCATGGACATATGACGCTCGATCAGGTCGTCGAGCTCGAACCGCTTGGAGAACAGTCCGTCCAGCAGGTCACGCTCCACGATGGACCCGATGACCTCACCGGCCATCACATCGGGGTGCCCCGCGCCGGGCGAGACCACGGGCATCTGCGAGACGCCGTACTCGCGCAGAATGTGTACTGCCTCACCGACGGTCTCGTTCGGGTGAATGTGCACGAACTGGGGAATCCCGCCGTGCTCACGAGCGTCCTTACGAGCGAGGACGTCGCCGGCCACCGCCTCCGGGCCGCCCTCGTCCAGGAAGCCGTAGTCCTGCATCCAGTCGTCGTTGAAGATCTTGGAGAGGTAGCCGCGGCCGGAGTCCGGCAGCAGCACCACGACCACGTCGTCCGGGCCGAGCCGCTCGGCGACCCGCAGTGCCGCCACGACCGCCATCCCGCAGGAGCCGCCGACCAGCAGCCCCTCCTCCTTGGCCAGGCGGCGCGTCATCTGGAAGGAGTCCTTGTCCGAGACGGCGACGATCTCGTCCGCGACCTCGCGGTCGTACGCGGTCGGCCAGAAGTCCTCGCCGACGCCCTCGACGAGGTAGGGGCGGCCGGTGCCGCCCGAGTAGACCGAGCCCTCGGGGTCGGCGCCGATGACCTTGACCGCCCCGCCGGAGACGTCCTTGAGGTAGCGGCCGGTGCCGGAGATCGTGCCGCCGGTGCCGACGCCTGCGACGAAGTGGGTGATCCGCCCCTCGGTCTGCTCCCAGAGCTCGGGACCGGTGGAGTGGTAGTGGCTGGCCGGGTTGTTCGGGTTGGAGTACTGGTCCGGCTTCCACGCGCCGGGGGTCTCCCGGACGAGGCGGTCGCTGACGTTGTAGTAGGACTCCGGGTGCTCGGGGGCGACCGCCGTGGGGCAGACCACGACCTCGGCGCCGTAGGCACGCAGCACGTTGATCTTGTCGGTGGACACCTTGTCGGGACAGACGAAGATGCAGCGGTAGCCCTTCTGCTGGGCCACGATCGCCAGGCCGACGCCGGTGTTCCCCGAGGTCGGCTCCACGATCGTGCCACCCGGCTTGAGCTCCCCGGATGCCTCCGCCGCCTCGATCATCCGCATCGCGATGCGGTCCTTCACCGACCCGCCGGGGTTGAAGTACTCCACCTTGGCAAGGACGGTGGCACTGATCCCCTCAGCGACCCTGTTGAGCCGCACAAGTGGGGTGTTACCGACCAGGTCGATGATCGAATCGTGGTACCGCACGGGATCTCCTCCGCGGTTCGCCTGAATATCTACTGGACGCACGGTTTGTCGCCCTGTTGGGATCAGCGTAGTGGGGCAGACTGCGGGAGTACGGACTCTGCCCGAGTGCGGACCGTGGAGACCGGGGACGTCGGACTGGTGATGTGACCTGGTATGGGACCTGGTGATGGGATCTGGGGGTCGCTCATGTCCAGAGCACGTGTGGCACGGCGGATCGCGGCGGCTGCGGCCTACGGCGGCGGTGGGATCGGTCTGCTCGGCGTCGGCTTCGCGGGCCTGCTACTGACCGAGGCCAAGCTCGCCGAGCACATGCTCAACACCCTGCAGGGGGAGCCGCCACGGGCCGACGGCACCTACGGGCGGGCCTTCGCGGACGCGGACGACGCCACGCCGCTGGTCATGGCCGTCCTCGGCGACTCCACCGCGGCGGGCTTCGGAGTGAACCGGGGTCGGGAGACCCCCGGCGCGCTGCTGGCGGGGGGCATCGCCTCCATCGCCGAGCGCCCGGTGCGGCTGGCGGTCGCCGCCACCAACGGAGCCACCTCCGACGACCTGGAACGGCAGGTCGGCCTGGTGCTGCCGGAGCACCCGGACGTCGCCCTGATCATGATCGGGGCGAACGACGTCACCCAGCGGATCAAGCTCGCCGAATCGGTGCGGATGCTCGGCGAGGCCGTGCGCAGGTTGCGCACGGCCGGGGTCGAGGTCGTCGTGGGCACCTGCCCCGACCTCGGCACGATCGAACCGGTCCGGCCCCCGTTGCGCTGGCTCGCCCGGCGGGCCAGCCGTCAGCTCGCGGCGGCGCAGACCATCGCCGTGGTCGAGGCCGGGGCACGCAGCGTCTCGCTGGGCGACCTGCTGGGCTCCGAGTTCAGGGGCCGCCCGGAGATGTTCGCCTCCGACCGCTACCACCCCTCCGTGCAGGGCTATGCCACCGCCGCCATGGCGATGCTGCCGTCGATGTGCGCGGCACTCGACCTGTGGCCGGAAGGCCTGGCCGGGGAGCGTCCCGACGCCTTCCGCGGCGAAGGCGTGCTGCCCGTCGCCCAGGCGGCGGCGGAGGCAGCGGGGCGCGGCGGCACCGAGGTCGCGGGCGCGGCCGTGCTCGGCTCGGACTCCGGCCCGCGGGGCCGCTGGGCACTGCTCAAACACCGTCGGCGCAGGCATCTGCCGGAGGTCGTGGCGGAGGATGCAAGGTCAGGTAATTCACACGCCGTCAGCGCTGACGCCCCGGCTACCTGAAGGTAACTTGACCGGTAGGTCACCCCTTCCCCACCCTTCTGGAACCCACTGGAGTCCCGATGCCCGAAGCCGTCATCGTCAGTGCCGCCCGCTCCCCGATCGGCCGGGCGTTCAAGGGCTCGCTGAAGGATGTCCGCCCCGACGACCTGACCACGCAGATCATCCAGGCCGCGCTGGCCAAGGTGCCCGAACTTGACCCGCGCGACATCGACGACCTGATGCTGGGCTGCGGGCTGCCCGGCGGCGAGCAGGGCTACAACCTGGGGCGCGTCGTCGCGGTCCAGCTCGGCATGGACCACCTGCCGGGCTGTACGGTCACCCGCTACTGCTCCTCCTCGCTGCAGACGACCCGGATGGCGCTGCACGCGATCAAGGCCGGTGAGGGCGACGTCTTCATCTCGGCCGGCGTCGAGACCGTGTCGCGCAGCGTCAAGGGCTCCTCGGACGGCCTGCCGGACACCAAGAACCCGCTGTTCGCCGACGCGGAGGCGCGGACCGTGGCCACCGCACAGACCACCGGCGCCCCGGTCTGGCAGGACCCGCGCGAGAGCGGCCTGCTGCCGGACGTCTACATCGCCATGGGCCAGACCGCGGAGAACCTCGCCAAGCTCAAGGGCATCAGCCGCCGGGAGCAGGACGAGTTCGGCGTGCGCTCGCAGAACCTCGCCGAGAAGGCCATCGCGGACGGCTTCTGGGAGCGCGAGATCACCGCGGTGACCACGCCCGACGGCACCGTCGTGAGCCGCGACGACGGCCCGCGCGCGGGGGTCACCCTGGAAGCCGTCTCCGGCCTCAAGCCGGTGTTCCGTCCGGACGGCACCGTCAACGCGGGCAACTGCTGCCCGCTGAACGATGGCGCCGCCGCCCTGGTGATCATGTCGGACACCAAGGCCCGCGAGCTCGGCCTGACGCCGCTGGCGCGGATCGTGTCCACCGGCGTGACCGGGCTGTCCCCCGAGATCATGGGCTACGGGCCGGTCGAGGCGTCCAAGCAGGCGCTGAAGCGGGCCGGTCTGACCATCGGCGACATCGACCTGGTCGAGATCAACGAGGCGTTCGCCGCGCAGGTCATCCCCTCGTACCGGGACCTGGGCGTCGACCTGGACCGCCTCAACATCAACGGCGGCGGCATCGCGGTCGGACACCCCTTCGGGATGACCGGCGCCCGCATCACCACCACGCTGATCAACTCGCTCCAGTGGCACGACAAGCAGTTCGGTCTGGAGACCATGTGCGTCGGTGGCGGGCAGGGCATGGCGATGGTCATCGAGCGGCTGAGCTGAGGCGCAGCGGAGGCTGGGGGCCGGGAGCTGTGGGCTGAGGGCTGTGGGCTGTGGCTCTCAGGTAATTCTCACAATGACCCGTTTGGCCCTGAGTCGAGTGGGTAAGGTCCGGGTCACGCTACGGCGCGACCCGGACCGATTTCTTTATATGGATGAGACGAGTTGTCGACGGACAGTAATTGATCGATCGCATTGCGTGCAGATTCGACCTGGAATCAAATCGGGCGATGTCGGACGTCACAAATGAAAAGGACATTACGCACTGCCGCAATTCGCCGCAGTGCGGCACTGTGGGGTTGACCGCCAGTTCGACCCTTCACTAGGGGTGCCTTTCGTGAACGTCCTCACTCTCGTCCTCCTCGCCATGCTCGTCTTCGTGGCCGCCGTCGCCGTGGCGACGTTCCTTGCCCTGCGTACGCTCACCCGGCGCTTTGACGCCGCCGTGCGGGAGTCGGTCAGCACCGCGCTCGCGGAGGACCGTGAGCGGGAGATCGCCGAAGCCCGCACCTTCTGGGCCGAGCAGGAGGCCCGCGCCGCGGAGGACTCCGTGCTGGCCGGGGAATCGGTGTTCGCCGACGGCGCGGGCGACAACCTGGTGCTGCTGCCCGCTCCGCGCGGGTACGTGGACGACGAGGGCGAGATGGACCCGGAGTTCGCCGACGCGCTGCGCTCCGCGCTGGAGGAGCTGATCTCCGAGAGCAACAGCAGCGCCGGGGGCCACCCGGTCGCCCACCCCGCGCCCCCCGGCCGGCCCGGCCACCCCGCGCATCCCTCCGTCACCGGCTTCATTCCGCAGCCCACGCCCACCCCCGAGTGGACGGACCTCCGGCTGATCGAGCTGGTCGAGGTCGGCGCCTTGCTGCGGGACGTGCGCCCCGGCCCGATGGGGACGCTGGACGTCTACGTCTTCGAGGACGAGACCACGCTCTGCATCGCCCCCGGCGACCGTGCGGCCGGCGCGCGGCTGATCGAGGCCGTGAGCGCCGGCGTCGAGGTGCGGCTGCTCGGCAGCTCCCGCCTCCCGGGGGCGCACGCGCTGACCTTCGCGCTGGGAGCCGAATCCGACGACACCGTCTACATCCTGGCCGACCGGGTCGTAGCCAGCCTGTAGCGCGAAGGCCCTAGAGCGCCGCGACTGCCCGTACCGCCGCCAGGGAGTCGGCCAGCGCCTGCTCCGACTCCGCGCCGTCCACCGCGCGCAGCGCCGCGGCCAGATCGTGGGCGGCGACGGCGATCTGGTCCCCCACCGCGAAGATCCCTGCCTCCGGGATCTCGTCACGCACGATGTCGCCCTCCACCTGCTGAGCCTGCCGGGCCAGCCGGCGGGCCAGGTCGAGGCCACTGGGCGCCAGCGCCGTGAGCCTGTTCTGCGGCATCGAGCGGAAACGGTCCGCCAGACGATCGGCTGCGGCGAGGAGCGGGCTCGGATCGGACATGCGCCGAGCCTAGGCCACTCCGATCCCCAACCGAGGGCGATCCCCAACCGAGGGCGATCCCGAACCGAAGGGGATCCCGAACCGAGGGCCGTCGACTGTTGCCAAGCCTCCGGGGCTCAGGCAAAGTCGAAACACGGATCGGTTCAACTCTGGAGGCGCCCAGTGTCCCTCATGTACTCCACGGAAACCCACCAGAACCTGCTCTCCCGAATCCCCGCCGTCACCGGCCGCCCGCTCGAAGCCTGGCTCAAGGCCGTCGACGACGGCCCCAGCCTCCGCCACTGCGAGGACAAGATCGACTGGCTGCGCCGCGAGTACGACATCTCCTACGGCTACGCCAAGGCCCTGGTGCACGAGTACGACCTGCGTCGTGCCGCCGCGCGCATGTCAAAATAAAGGAGCTGGGTGCCCGGAGCCGGACTTGAACCGGCACGGCCTGGCGGCCAGCGAGGTTTAAGCTCGCCGTGTCTGCGTTCCACCATCCGGGCCCTTGTTTCCGCACCCCTGAGCCTAGCCGCAGGCCAGCCTCCCCATGTGCACACCTGGGGGGAAGTTGTCTTATTTCACCGTTACTTGACGCATCGTCGGTGCACTTCGTTCACTCAGGTACTACTGGTGCCCGGACCTGCATCGTCGAGCCCTCCCCTCAGCGGGCTCTCAGGGACAGGTCATACCTCGGGAGGAGAACCGCCCTACGCGCCGTACGACGCAAGGCGGTTCGCCAACCGTTCGGCCGGGCGACCACAGGGCGTGATCGGACGGAGAGGATGGGTAGCGCGGTCCAGACCGCGCCCCCGTCCCCTCTGACTGGAGAAGTCCTGTGACCACAACGACCCTGCTCACTGCCGCGGCCCGCGCGGTCGGGCTCAGCAAGGTGTACGGCGAGGGCGACACCCGCGTCACGGCTCTGGACCAGGTCTCCGTCGAGTTCCTGAAAGGCCAGTTCACCGCGATCATGGGCCCGTCGGGGTCCGGCAAGTCCACGCTGATGCACTGCATGGCCGGCCTCGACTCGGTCTCCTCCGGCTCCGCGCAGATCGGCGAGACAGAGCTGGGCGGGCTCAAGGACAAGCAGCTCACCAAGCTGCGCCGGGACCAGATCGGCTTCGTGTTCCAGGCGTTCAACCTGCTTCCCACGTTGACCGCGCTGGAGAACATCACCCTCCCGATGGACATCGCCGGGCGCCGGCCCGACCAGGCGTGGCTGGACCAGGTGGTGGCGACCGTCGGCCTGGCCGACCGGCTCAGCCACCGCCCGTCCCAACTGTCCGGCGGCCAGCAGCAGCGCGTCGCCTGCGCCCGGGCCCTCGCCGGCAAACCCGAGATCATCTTCGCGGACGAGCCCACCGGCAACCTGGACTCCCGTTCGGGTTCGGAGATCCTCTCCTTCCTCCGCTCCTCGGTGCGCGAGCTCGGCCAGACCGTGGTCATGGTCACCCACGACCCGGCCGCGGCCTCCTACGCGGACCGCGTGGTGTTCCTGGCCGACGGGCGCATCGTCGACGAGATGCAGGACCCCACCGCCGACAGCGTCCTGGACCGCATGCGTCGTTTCGACGCCAAGGGCCGCAATGGGGCTGGCGCCGACCGGGGGGCGGATGAAGGAGCGGGGCGAGGGCCGAGTCTGGGCGGTGCGGAGGAGGGAGGCCCTGCGGAGCAGCGGCGACCGACGACAAGCCGTCCAGGCGACAGCCCTCGCCCCGCGACGCCGCCCCCCGGTCGGCGCCAGCCCCAAAACTGAGGGGGGTCTGCCAACCATGTACCGCACCGCACTTCGCAACGTGCTGGCCCACAAGGGCCGTCTGTTGATGACGATGCTGGCCGTGCTGCTCGGCACCGCCTTCGTCGCCGGCACCATGGTCTTCTCCGACTCCGTCGGACAGTCCTTCAAGGACAGCATCTCCAGCAGCTACACCAACATCTCGGTCCAGGTCAGCGACACCCACGCCGGGGTCGACACCGGGCCCAAGGACCACACCGGCACCCACGCGATGCTGACCGGGTCCACCCTCAGAGACATCGCCGCCCTGCCGGGCACCGCGACCGCGCGCGGCACCGTGAGCGGCTTCGCCGGACTCTCCGACCCGCACGGCAACCTGATCGGCAGCCGGGGCAACACCTACGGTGGCAACTGGGTTCCCGGCAACGACGGCCAGGACGCCAAGTACCCGATGGCGCAAGGGACAGGGCCGACCGACGCGCACGGCATCGCCATCGACCAGAAGACCGCGAAGGACAACAACTTCAAGGTCGGCGACACCGTCCGGATGGCTGTCAACGGACCGGTCATGCAGATGACCGTGACCGGGGTCTTCAGCACCGACGACCCGCAGGTGAAGGCCGGTGGCTCGCTGGTCCTGTTCGACAACGCCACCGCGCAGAGCCTCTACCTCAAGCCCGGCCAGTACGGCAGCATCGAGGCCACCGCCAAGCCCGGCACGACCCAGGACCAACTGCTCAGCGAGATCAAGCAGGTCGTCCCGCACGGCCAGGGCATCAACGCCGAGACCGGCGCGCAACTGACGGCCGACCAGGCGTCGATGATCCAGACCGCCATGTCCGGGATGAGGACCGCACTGCTGGCATTCGCCGGGATCGCGCTCTTCGTCGGCATCTTCCTGATCTCCAACACCTTCACCATGCTGATCGCGCAACGCACCCGCGAGCTGGCACTGATGCGGGCCATCGGCGCGAGCCGCCGCCAGATCACCTACTCGGTACTGCTGGAAGCCCTGTTCGTGGGCATCAGCGCCTCGGTGGTCGGCCTGGCGGCCGGGATCGGCATCGGTAGGGGCATGCAGTCCCTGATGGGCTCCATGGGCAGCCAGATCTCGGCGAGCACCCTGGTGATCTCTCCGACGACCGTCGTGGCCACCCTCCTCACGGGTGTCCTGGTGACCGTCATGGCCGCGCTGCTGCCCAGCATCCGCGCCTCCCGGGTCGCCCCGGTGGCCGCGATGCGCAGCAACGACGCGCCCGCCACCCAGAAGAGCCTGATCGTCCGCAACACCATCGGCCTGGCGCTGGCCGGGCTCGGTCTGGCCGCTGTCGTTCTCGGTGCGGGGAAGTCCGGCAGCACCGGCCAGACGCTGGTCGGCGCGGGTGCGGTGTTCACGCTGGTCGGCGTGTTCGTACTGACACCGCTGCTGTCACGGCCGGTGATCGCACTGGTCGGCCCGCTGTACGCGCGGCTGTTCGGCATCTCCGGGACGCTGGCCCGGCAGAACGCGGTGCGCAATCCGCGCCGTACCGCCGCGACCGCGTCGGCGCTGACCATCGGGGTCACCCTGATCAGCGCACTGACGGTGATCGGCGCCTCGATGAACCATGCCATCGACAAGCAGGTCACCCAGGGCATGAGGGCGGACTACGCGATCAGCGCGATGCTGAGCCAGCCCATCTCCCCCGCGCTGCTGCCCGCCATCGCGGGGACGCCCGGTGTGACCGCGTCCAGCGTGCTGGACCAGCAGGACCTGACGGTGAACGGCGCCGACCTCTCGGTCACCGGCGTCAACGCCGCCGGCGCGGACCAGTTGATGACCCCGCAGATGGTCAGCGGCTCCATGGCGGCACTCGGACAGGGGCAGATCCTGGTCGACCAGGAGCACGCCACCAAGGGCCACTGGACGGTCGGCAGCAGCATCCTGGTGAGCTACCCCAACGGCAGCAGCGGGCAGGTGACGGTCGGCGGCATCTACCAGAACTCCGACCTGATGGGCCAGGCGCTGATGGGCGAGGCAGCGCTGAGCCCGCACACCAACGCGCCGTACTACGGCGACGTGCTGGTGAAGGGCGGCAGCGGTGCGACGCCGCAGCTGCGGCAGGCGCTGAAGGACGCGACCGGGGACAACCCGCTGATCAAGGTCGACTCGCAGCAGGACATCAGGGACCAGTTCAGCTCAAAGATCAGCCTGATGCTGAACGTCATGTACGGGCTGCTGGGGATGGCCGTGATCATCGCGATCCTGGGCGTGGTCAACACCCTGGCCATGTCGGTGTTCGAGCGGAAGCGCGAGATCGGCATGCTGCGGGCGATCGGCCTGGACCGGCGCGGCATCAAGCGGATGGTCCGGCTGGAGTCAGTGGTGATCGCGTCCTTCGGCGCGGTGCTCGGCGTCGCCATCGGCGGCTTCCTCGCCTGGGCCGCGGTACGGCTGCTGGGCAGCGCGGTGGGCGGTCTGACGACCACTCTGCCGTACGGGCAGCTCGCCGCGTACGTGGCAGGAGCGGCCCTGATCGGCCTGATGGCGGCACTGTGGCCGGCCCGCCGGGCGGCCAGGCTCGACATCCTGGGCAGCATCGCGACGGACTGACCGCCGCCGGGTTCGCCGGGAAACGCCAGTGCCCCGGTCCTGTGAGTACAGGACCGGGGCACTTACGGCAGCGGTGCCGGTATGAGCACCACGGGTGTGGTCCGGCGACGCTGCCGGGCATGGAGGCGTACGTACTACGCGGGGATCTTCTCCGTCTGCCGCACCGGCGCGGGGGCCGCGGCCTCGACGAAGGTCTCGCGCGGGCTCTCCATCTCCACCAGGGAGACGGTCTCGCGCTTGAGGAACATCGCCAGGGTCCAGTCGGCGAACACGCGGACCTTACGGTTCATCGTGGGGACCCGGCTGCCGTGGTACAGGCGGTGGAACCACCAGGCCGGACGGCCCTTCAGCTTGTACTTGCCGAAGAGGATCGCCACACCCTTGTGGAGGCCGAGGCCCGCGACCGCGCCGAGGTTCTTGTGCTTGTACTCCTTCTGCGGGAACCCCCGCATACCGGAGATCACGTTGTCGCCGAGGACGATCGCCTGGCGGACCGCGTGCTGGGCGTTCGGCGGGCACCAGGCGCCCTCGCCGACGGCCAGGTCGGGCACCTGGGCGTTGTCGCCGGCCGACCAGACGTTGTCGAAGCCCTGGACCTGGAGGGTCGGGGCGGTGTCGACGTGTCCGCGCGGGCCGAGCGGCAGGCCGAACTTCGCCAGCGCCGGGTGCGGCTTGACGCCGGCCGTCCACACGATGGTGGAGGCGTCGACCTCGACGCC
Organism: Streptacidiphilus sp. MAP12-16; assembly: GCF_041262165.1. Taxonomy (NCBI): domain Bacteria; kingdom Bacillati; phylum Actinomycetota; class Actinomycetes; order Kitasatosporales; family Streptomycetaceae; genus Streptacidiphilus; species Streptacidiphilus sp. MAP12-16. Next base: position 346,833 of record NZ_JBGCBY010000003.1, on the reverse strand, counting down.
GTTCTTCAGCACCACGTGCTTCTCGACGCAGGAGTCCATCGAGGTCTCGATGTAGATCTCGATGCCGCGCTCTTCGAGCTTCTCCTTGGTCCACAGACCGAGGTCCGGGCCCATCTCGGGGAGGATCCGGTTGGCCGCCTCGACCAGCAGGAAGCGCATGTCCTCCCGCTTGACGTTGCGGTAGAGCTTGGCCGCGTCGCGGGCCATGTCCTCGACCTCGGCGATGGTCTCCACACCCGCGAAGCCGCCGCCGACCACGACGAAGGTGAGCGCCTGCTTGCGCACGTTCTCGTCAGCGGTGGACTCGGCCTTGTCGAGCTGGGCGATGACGTGGTTCCGGAGGCTGATGGCCTCCTCGACCGACTTCATACCGATGCCGTGCTCGGCCAGGCCGGGGATCGGGAAGGTGCGGGAGACCGAGCCGAGCGCGACGACCAGGTAGTCGAAGGGCAGCTCGTAGGAGTCGCCGGCGGCGGGGTGGATGGTGGCCACCTTGCGCTCCTGGTCCACCGCGGTGACGTGGCCCGTGAGGACCTCCGCGGTCTTCAGGACGCTCCGCAGCGGGGCGACGAGGTTGCGAGGCGCGACGTTGCCGGCCGCCGCCTCAGGAAGGAAGGGCAGATAGGTCATGTACGACCGCGGGTCGACGACCGTGACGGTCGCCTCTCCGTAGCGCATCTTCTTGAGGATGCGCATCGCTGCATACATGCCGACGTATCCACCGCCGACGATGAGAATGCGAGGACGCTCCGTGGTGCTCATATCCGAAAGTATCCAGCACCCTTCGGAGCACTCCGTGCGACCCTACTCACGACCCTCTGGACGTGCCCTGCTACACTACGCGGCCCCGGATCTTCGCCTCACACGCGTCTCCGCTGCCCCGTGCGGCCCGCGGAGCATAGCCGCAGCTCGTCGCCCTTGTTGCGATTGTGCGTGCGATGTGTGGGCTTCGCCTTCGATGCTCCAGAAGCAGCCCGCCACCGCCTGCCACCTGCCCGTCAGCGGGCCTGCGATCTCGCAATTCGGACGAACACCCCAGACCGGTACATCATCCGTAGGCATCTGCATGTGAAGAAATTCACGAAGTTTCTCGGGCGACACTCCAGGCGATGCCGTCAAGGATGTCGTGCTCGCTCACCACCAGCTCACTCGCACCCGTCCGCTCCATGATCGCGAGCAGTACCAGGGCTCCCGCGCCGATCACGTCGACACGTCCCGGATGCATCACCGGGATGGCCGCGCGCTCGTCGTGCGTGGCCGCCAGCAGCATCTCGGTGACCTCGCGGACCTGCGCCAGCGGGATGCGGGAGTGGTGGATCGCGACCGAGTCGTAGGCCGGCAGGCCGAGCGCGATCGCGGCCACCGTGGTGACCGTGCCGGCCAGGCCGACCAGGGTCGCGGCCCCGGTCAGCGGGACGACCTCCGCGGCGAGGTCCAACGCCTGCTTGATGTCGGCGCGCATGGCCAGGGTGTCGTCGCCATGACGTTCCGTCATCCGGACACAGCCGATGTCGACGGACCGCGACGCCTCGACCCGGTCGGTGCCCAGGACGAACTCGGTGGAGCCGCCGCCGAGGTCAAAAACCAGATAGGGCGGGACGAGGCTGGAGCCGGCGAGTTCCCTGGTGGCGCCGGTGAAGGAGAGCTGCGCCTCCTCCTCCCCACTGATCACCTCGGGTTCGACGCCCAGGATCGCGCGGACGCCGTCCACGAACTCGGCGCGGTTCTCGGCGTCCCTGGACGCGCTGGTCGCGACGAAGCGCAGGTGCCCGGCGTCGAGATGGTCGATGCCGTGCGCCGCGATGGCGGCGGCGTAGTCGCGGCAGGCGGCGAAGGTGCGCTCCAGCGCCTCCGGCGCGAGGCGGCCGGTGCGGTCCACGCCCTGGCCGAGCCGGACGATGGTCATCCGCCGGTCCAGCTCCCGCAGTTCGCCCGTCCCGGGATCGAGGTCGGCGACCAGCAGGCGGATGGAGTTGGTGCCGCAGTCGATCGCGGCGACGCGCTGGAAGCTCACTTCTCGTCCTCCTCGAGGGGCTTGAACGCGAAGTGGCCGTCGCCGGCCTCGGACCGCACCACGGTCCAGCCGTCCTCCTCGGAAGGCGGGCCGGGCACCACCACGCACGGGCCCTTGCGCCACCACTCGGGCAGCTTCGCCAGCGCCTCGTCGCCCAGCGGGTTGACTCCGGGCCCGGCCGCCAGTGAGTGGCCCACCAGGACGTGCAGGCACTTCACCCGGTCGGGCATCCCGCCCGCGCTCGGGAAGCCCTCCAGCACCTCGATGGCGTCGCGCTTGGCGATGTACTCCTCGTGCGCCCGCTGGTAGGCGGCGGCCAGCTCCGGATCCTCGGCGAGGCGCGCGGTCTGTTCCTTCATCAGACCGTCGGCCTCCAGCGTGCCGATCGCGGAGGCGGCGCGCGGGCAGGTCAGGTAGTACAGGGTGGGGAACGGGGTGCCGTCCTCCAGCCGCGGGGCCGTCTCCACCACGTCAGGGAGGCCGCAAGGGCAGCGGTGGGCGACGGCGCGCAGCCCGCGCGGCACCCGGCCGAGCTGGGCGGCGACGGCGGCGACGTCCTCCCGGGCGACGGCAGGGGTGGCGAAAGCAGCGGCAGGGTCGGGGTCTTGCGAGGTCATCTTCAGGGCCTTCTTCAGTGCGGGGCGTTCGTCAGTGCTGGGCTGCTTCAGTGCGAGGCCGCTTCAGTGCGAGGCTGATGCTGCGTCGGCGGAGTCCAGCGACTCGAAAAGGCTGTCGTACCAGGGTGGCTTCACCGCGCCCGGCTGGGCCTGCGGCGTGGCCGAGCCGGCGGCGCCCGTGCCCGTGCCCGGGTCGACGGAGGTGAACGGGGTCTCGCCCGGGAAGCCGTAGTGCAGCCGCTCCCTGGCTTGCGCGGTCACATATGCCGGGTCCTGCCAGCGGGACTTCTCCCGGAGCAACTCGTCCACCTGCGCCTGGGCCTGCTCGGCGGCGGCACGCTGCTGGGCGATCTGGGCACGCTGGGCGATGAACTCGCGGGTCGGGTAGGCCAGCGCGGCGACCAGGGAGCACAGCACCAGAGCGAGAACGGCGGCGCGGCCGGTGAAGCGCGGCCTTCGGCCGGGGCCCTTGCCGCTGCCCGTCCCCTTGCTGCCGCTCACGTCGTCGCCCTCCCGATCGATGCCTGTGCCCCGCCGTCCCACCCTAGAGGGTGCGGACGGCGGGGCACGGGATCTGTGTCAGCTCAGGCGGACGGCGTGAAACGCGGGAACGCGCCGCGGCCGGCGTACTCGGCGGCGTCGTCGAGGATCTCCTCGATGCGCAGCAGCTGGTTGTACTTGGCGACGCGCTCGGAGCGGGCCGGGGCGCCGGTCTTGATCTGGCCGCAGTTGGTGGCGACGGCCAGGTCGGCGATGGTCACGTCCTCGGTCTCACCGGAGCGGTGCGACATCATGCAGCGGAAGCCGTTGCGCTGCGCCATCTCGACCGCGTCCAGGGTCTCGGTGAGCGAGCCGATCTGGTTGACCTTCACCAGCAGGGCGTTCGCGGCGCCCTCCTTGATGCCGCGGGCCAGACGGACCGGGTTGGTCACGAAGAGGTCGTCACCGACCAGCTGGACCTTGTCGCCGAGCTTGGCGGTGATGGTCTTCCAGCCCTCCCAGTCGTCCTCGAACAGCGGGTCCTCGATCGAGACCAGCGGGTACGCGGCGACCAGCTCGGCGTAGTAGTCGGTGAGCTCGGCGGCCGACAGCGACTTGCCCTCGAACTGGTATGCGCCGTCCTTGTAGAACTCGGACGCGGCGACGTCCAGCGCCAGCGCGACGTCCTTGCCGGGGGTGTAGCCGGCCTTCTTGATCGCCTCGACGATGAGGTCGAGGGCCTCACGGTTGCTGTCCAGGTTGGGGGCGAAGCCGCCCTCGTCGCCCAGACCCGTGGAGAGACCGCGCTCCTTCAGCACGCCCTTGAGGGTGTGGTAGACCTCGACGCCCCAGCGGACCGCCTCGGAGAAGGTCTCCGCGCCGATCGGAGCGATCATGAACTCCTGGATGTCGACGTTGGAGTCCGCGTGCGAGCCGCCGTTGAGGATGTTCATCATCGGGACCGGCAGCACGTGGGCGTTGGGGCCGCCCAGGTAGCGGAACAGCGGCAGGTCGCTGGCCTCGGAGGCGGCGTGGGCCACGGCGAGGGAGACGCCGAGGATGGCGTTCGCGCCCAGCGAGGACTTGTCGGGGGTGGCGTCCAGGTCGAGCATGGCCTGGTCGATCAGCCGCTGCTCGGTGGCGTCGTAGCCGACGAGCTCCGGGCCGATCTGCTCGATGACCGCGAGCACGGCCTTCTCCACGCCCTTGCCGCCGTAACGGGACTTGTCACCGTCACGCAGCTCCAGGGCCTCGAAGGCGCCGGTCGAGGCGCCGGACGGAACGGCGGCACGCCCGGTGCTGCCGTCGTCGAGGCCGACCTCGACCTCGACCGTGGGGTTGCCTCGCGAGTCGAGGATCTCCCGGGCTACGACGACGTCGATGGACGGCACAGGCATCTCCTTGGTGGATTACTCCGGTGGGCTCTTCCCCCTGAGCCTATCCGCAGCGGAGGGTCCGACCACCCTGACCCGACGCGAGTCTCACCTGACGGAGCCCCTACCCACCAGTAGTTCACCTGGTGGGTAGGGGCTCCGTCAGGTGAGGTGCCCGCGGTGCGGCTGTGGTCAGCCGACCTGGAGCTTCTGACCGGGAAGGATCAGGTCGGGGTTCCCGCCCACGGTGGTCTTGTTCTCCTGGTACAGCGGCTGCCAGCCGCCGCTGAGGTGGGCGGACCGGGCGATACCGGACAGAGTGTCACCGGGCTTGACGGTGTAGTTGCCGTGGCCGATCTGCGGCTTGGCAGCGGAGGTCGGGGTCGCCGTCGGAGCGCTGGAGGTGTGCGTGCCGGTCGAGGTGTGGGTGCCGGTCGACTGGTGGTGGGTGACCGACTTGTGCGTGGTGGTCCCGGTCGAGGTGTGCGTCGGGGACGCGGTGTCGAGGGCGGGCGCGGAGCCGCCCTGGCTGAGTCCGGCCTGGGGGCCGCAGACCGGCCAGGCGCCGACGCCCTGGGAGGCGAGGACCTTCTCGGCTATCGCTATCTGCTGGCTCTTGCTGGCGTGGTCGGCGGTCGGCGCGTACTGCGTGCCGCCGTACGCCGCCCAGGTCGAGGCGGAGAACTGCACCCCGCCGTAGTAGCCGTTGCCGGTGTTGATGGACCAGTCGCCGCCGCTCTCGCACTGCGCGACACGGTCCCAGGTGGACACGGAGGCGGCGGAGGCGCTGCTCGCCGCGATGAGCGGCATGGCTATGCCGGCCGTGCCGAGGCTTGCGGTGGCGACCAGGCGCCGGGTCTGACTGGTGCGGGGCTTGCGATGGCGGCCGGAAGACGCGTTGAAGACCATGTCAGGGTGTCCCTCTCCGACGCCTGCGAGGTGAGCTGTCGGGTTCGGGCCGTGAGGTAGCCCGGGCGCTGACGCGCCTTCACCCCCAGCCGCAGCCTTGCGAGCTGCGGCAACTTACCTGGGTCCCCCGCTCCTGCCCGTTCGAGAAGTCGAGTTCCGCCCCCCGGTTGGGCAGGACTCGGCGTCCCGCGAGGCGGCCGCCCGCGCATGCGGGCGTTCCGGGCAGGCTAGGCAGAGAGGCGCATGATTCACAAGGCACCGCCGGTGTTCAAGTCGCTTGCTGAGAGGCGAGAACCCTCGCGACCGACCACTGACGATGCCACTCCAGCAAGAGCTTGCGGATCACGTCGCACCCGAGGATCGGGGTAAGACCCAGAGGTGGGGCGGCTGTCGCCAGCGCTGCCTCGATGCGTTTCACGGCGTGGGTGAACGTCGATTCGTCCGGTGCGACTCCCAGAGTGAGTGCGGCGCGAATCACATCGGGGTAGACCGACTGCGCGCGCTCGTACGCCAGATAGTGCTTCAGATCCCGCTCCAGACCGAACGCATGGGCAGGGGACACCTCGGTGACGGCGTCCCGCCAGGCGGCGATGACCTGTCGCTCCTGCGCCGCTGGATATCGCATCCGGCACAGATGGGTCGCGAGATCGTACAGCGGGTCGCCGAACATCGCGTGCTCCCAGTCGATGACCCGAAGCCGATCGGCCGTGTCGATCACGATGTTCTGCCGGTGCACATCCGTGTGCAGGAGGCTGAACGGCCGCCCCTGCAGCTTGGGCAGCCCGGCGCCGAAGCGACTCATGGCGTCGTCGCCTACGCCCAGTTCGCGGAGCAGCCAGCCGAACTCGTCCCGATGGGCATCAGCCAGCTTCGTCTGGGCGAACTGCACCAGGCTCCCCATGAAGGCCGAGGAGTCGCCCTCAGGGGCCCACGGTTTCGGGAGCGGCGGCAAGTCCTGCCGCTCGAAGCGAACCAGTTGAGCGAAGAAGCGCGCGATCTGGTCGACATACGACGCCGGTACGATCGCCCCCGCGGGAACCCGATCCGCGAGCGTCCAGCCCTCGACGTAGATGAGCACCGCCGTGCCGTCAGGATCGGTGTGCAGCACCTGTGGGACGTCGACGCCCCGTCCACGCGTGGACGTGCGACGAACGTCCTCCAGGACGCGCAGCACGGCACTCTCATTCGGCCAGATTCGCCAGACCATCTCGGAAGTGGGCCGGCGGACGCGGAGCAGCTCGGGAGCGGACCGGCGGACCCGGAGCAGGAGGGAGGTGCCGACGCCCAGTCCGAGGGTGCAGGCGTCCTCCGGGGTCAGCCGCACCCGATAGTTCCGGTTGTGGAAACCACCTGTGGAGACGACTCTTCGCCGTACGGAGTTGACCAGATCGTCGTAGACAGCCTCGGGTGCCCGAACCACCACGGGCTCCACACCTGCGGTCGGAGAAACGAGGTCACTGCTGATGATGATGGCAGCTCCTGGCACTCAGGAAGATGGCTTGGTTTCTGCACCGGACGGGGCCGAGTTTGAAAGCCACCCTAGTGGGGAACGAGGTTGCCCGCGCCTCGGACACGGCTCCGTTACCACGATGTAGCACGGCGTCAGAGGCGGGGCGCCCAGCACAACTCATCGAGGTGCGCGATCAGGTGTCGGACACCTGCCGCTCGCAGGCGCGCCTCCGTCCTCTCGGTCGGCGCGAAGCCGAGAAACCGCACCTTCGCGGAGGCGGCTGCCTTGAAGTCGGATTCGGAGTCACCGATCATCAGACACCGGTCAGTGACCCTGCAGCCCAGCCCGTCCAGGGCACGGGCGACGCAGTCAGGGTCCGGCTTCATGAAGTCCGGGTCGGGATTCCGACCGTAGATGTGCCCCTGAAAAGCGGCTCTGAGTCCGCTGGACTGCTCAAGGGCCAGGAAGGCGCGTATTGCCTCGGGGGCGTTGTTGCTGGTGATCGCGAGTCCACGGCCCTGCCGGATCAGCTCGCCGACCAGCGCGTCCGCGCCCTCGGTGATGACCGCGCTCTTCGCGGCTGTGCGCTCCTCCCGGACCAGGGCTCGCTCCGTGGCGCTGACCAGCCGCTCTACTTCGCTCCTCGAACGGGCCGGGTGTCTCCGCAGGAGGCTGCGGAGCTCGGCCACCATCCCGTGCGGATCTGTCGGATCGGAGAAGTCCAGTTCGCCCAGCAGGAGTTCAGCCGACAGGAGGTCGAGCAGCCTGGAGGCGATTCCTTGCGCCTGACGCCCTGCGAAGAGATCCACCAGTGGACCGTCGAAGTCGAAGAGCACGTAGTCCACACCGTCGAAGAGCTCGGCGAGAGGGGGGCGAGCGGGGGGTCGGATCCAGTTCACCAGACGAGTGTCCGTGTAACTCGGTTATCAGACCAGAGGATCCCCGGCGAGCTGGTCCGCATCACCCGGCCACTCGACCGCGATCGTGTTCCAGACCGACTCGAACCATGTTTGGGCTTTGCGCGCGGCGGAGGGACGTTGGCGGATCAGCGAGGCGTCCAGGCCCATCAGGTCGTAGATCTCCAGCAACTCGGTCTCGCGGCCGTCCTCGCTCACGGGGACCTCCACCGGAGCCCTCTCGACCTCGTACCAACCACGCAGGGCCACCTCGCGGTTGATGACGTAGAGCTTGACCTGCGGGGTCATCGGAACGGCCATCACCTGGAGCGACGCCTCCGGAACCACCTCGCGCACCCGCAGTTCGTTGACGGCCTCCTGAAGAACGTCCACGAATCCCGTGGTCATCCTGCGAAGCCGCTCCAGCGGGCGGGGATCCTTCGGGTTGTCGACGGCACGCGGCAGCGCGAGGCGCACGTCCGTCGTCGGCAGAAGGAGCCGGATCTTCAGGGAGTCGGGGTGGAAGCTCCTTGCCAGTTTGAGCCGGTCGAGCCGGGGCTTGAGCAGTGTGGTGAGCGTCTCCGCGCTGAAGCCGAAGAAGTCGATGGTCACGTGCTCCTCTCGGAGCGCGTCGTCGAGGTAGTGGTCGAGGGCGATGATGGCCGGCTCCAGTTCGTCGCCGTCTCCCCCTTCATCGCCGCCCTCACCTGTCGTCTCGGCGACGAACGATCCGCTACCTGTCGTGGAGGTGATCAGACCTTCCGCGCGAAGCTCCCTGAGCGCCCGCTGGACGGTGTCTCGGGAGACGTCGAGCCGTTCCGACAGAGCGTGCTGGGAGAGCAGCCTGGCGCCTGGCTGAAGCTGTGCGATCTCGGCGCGGAGGGCTTCCACCACGCGCTGAACGGAAGACTGCGACTCTTGGCTCACACCGGCCTCCATACCCACCCATGCCAGGTTACAACTTTCAGCCAGCTATGGGGAGCCGCAGACCTCTTGACTGCTTGTCAGTTTATCGATCAGCCAAGTTCGGAATTCTGACAGTAGAGACCAGGCAGCTTGCGGCAGATGCGCGTAGATCTGACCGAACCTGACTGGCTTGGGGATCCGCGTGGCCGAAGTCGACGATGCCTGACGCCTTCACGTGCCCCACCCCCCATTCGAGCGGGGTCCACTGGAGGTATCCATGAAGCCGAGGTCGCCCAAGGAAGCCCTGTACGTCTTTCTGCTGATGCTGCTCAACTACCGGCTCCAGCAGCACTGCAGCGAGTTGTGGTTCCTGTTCGTCGCACCGAACATCCTGCTCAGGGGCCAGAGCGGGGACATCGCGATCAAGAGCTGCCTGACCGTGGTAGGCGCCTGCCTGGTGGCCTACCTACTGCACATCATCTGACTGACCCTCAGGTGTGAAGCTGACTGGAAGCTGGCGTAGGCCGCGCATGATGAGGCCGCCGCGCCAGCGGAGGTCGGCGGGGGTGGCGGCGAGTTGGAGGTCGGGGAGGCGGCAGAGCAGGGCGGCAAGGGCGTACTGGGCCTCGAGGCGGGCCAGCGGGGCGCCGATGCAGTAGTGGATGCCGAGGCCGAAGCCCAGGTGCGGGTTGTCGCGGCGGGTGAGGTCGAGCAGGTCGGGCTGGTCGAAGCGGGCCGGATCCCGGTCGGCGGCGGCGAGGACGACCAGGACCGGGTCGCCGACGGCGATGTCCTGGCCGCCGAGGGTGATCGGGCTGGTGGCGAAGCGCCAGGTGGCGAGCTCCACCGGACCGTCGTAGCGCAGCAGTTCCTCGACGGCGGTGGCGAGCAGTCCGGTTTCGCCCCGGTGCAGCGACGCCTGGAGTTGCGCGCGCTGCTCGGGGTGCGTCAGCAGCGCGTACAGGCCGTTGCCGATGAGGTTGACGGTGGTCTCGAAGCCGGCGAAGAGCAGGATGAAGGCCATCGCCGCGGCCTCGTTCTCGGTGAGGTGTTCGCCGTGGTCACTGGCGCGGATCAGGTCGGAGATCAGGTCGTCCCCGAGGTCGGCGCGCTTGCGGTGGATCAGTTCCGCGAGGTACGTCCGTATCTTCTTCACGGAGCGGGCCACGCCGCCGCGCGGGCCGGCGCCCTGTCCCGGCTTCTCGTGTCGCAGCATCATGCCCGCCCAGTCGCGGAAGTCGTCCTGGTCCTCGGCGGGGACGCCGAGCAGGTCGCAGATCGCGTAGATGGGGAGCGGGAAGGCGAACTCGTGGATGAGGTCGGCCTCGCCCCCGGAAGCGAAGGAGTCGATCAGCCGGTCGGTGATTTCCCTCACTCGGGGCTCGAACGAGGCGACGCGGCGCGGGGTGAACGCCTTGGAGACGAGGCGGCGCAGCCGGGTGTGGTCGGGCGGGTCGATGTTCAGCAGATGGGTCATCAGGTCGGCACTGCGTTCGCCGGGGATGCCGACGCGTCCGGAGCGGTGCGCCTGGGTGCTGTGGTTGCTCGGGTTCTTGCTCAGCCTGGCGTCGGCCAGGGCCTGCCTGGCGTCGGCGTAGCGGGTGACCAGCCAGGCGTCGACGCCGCTGGGCAGGGTGGTGCGGTGCACGGGCGAGTGGGTGCGCAGCCAGGCGTACGCCGGGTAGGGGTCGGCGGCGAACTCCCAGGTGAAGAGTTCCGGGGCGGCGGGGGCGGCGGCTGGCGGTTTGTGCACACCTTGACGGTAGCCGGAGGTTGGCTTGCATCTCGGACGGGCACTGTTGCGTTGGCTGGTCGGATGCCTACGATCACCGGCAGTGCACGGGCCTGTGCGGGGGCCCGTCGGGAGGAGCGGGACATGCAGATACGCGGAGCCGTCGTGGTCGTGACCGGTGCGGCCGGTGGAATCGGGGCCGCACTGGCGCGGCGGTTCGCCGCGGAGGGCGCCCGCGGGCTGCTCCTCGCGGACCTGGACGCGAGCCGGGTCGAGGATCTGGCGCTCGAACTCGACCGTGACGGTTGTCACACCGTCGGTGTCGGCAGCGACGTGTCGCGGGAGAGCGACGTGCGGGCGCTGGTGGAGACCGCGGAGAAGCACCTCGGCCCGGTGGACCTGTTCTGCAGCAACGCGGGCATCGGATCGGGCGCGGGCATCGAGGCGTCCAACGAGGTGTGGCAGGCGTGCTGGGACGTCAATGTGATGGCGCACGTGTACGCGGCGCGGGCCGTACTGCCCGGGATGCTGAAGCGAGGCCGGGGCTACCTGCTGCACACGGCCTCCGCCGCCGGGCTGCTGCAGATGCCCGGCGACGCGGCCTACACGGCGACCAAGCACGCGGCGGTGGCCTTCGCCGAGTCGTTGGCGGTGACCTACGGCGACCGCGGCATCAAGGTCAGCGCGCTGTGCCCGCAGGGTGTGCGGACGGGCATGACGGAGAACCCGGCGGTGGAGGCGGTGCTGAGCGCGTTCGGCGACATGCTGACGGCCGAGCAGGTCGCCGACGCGGTGATCCAGGGACTGGCGGAGGAGCGCTTCCTGATCCTGCCGCACCCCGAGGTTGCCCGATATGAGCAGGGCCGGGCCGCCGACCGCGACGGCTGGCTGGAGGGGCTGCGCCACACGGTCGCCAAGCTTCCGCCGGAGGCCCTGGGGGCTGCGGAGACAGCTGCGGAGGTGACGCCCGCTTAGAGGCTCCGCAGCGGCTCAGTTGCTCGGCCGAGCGGCGGCCCGGGCTCCGCAGCGGCTCAACCGGGGCTGACGGCGAGGACGGCGTCGGCCACGGCCTGGCGTCGCGCGCGGGCGTCGGCAGCGGTGTCGAGCATCTGCGGGGTCGGCAGGATCGCCGGGGCCGGGACGGTCACGCCGTTGGCGGCGTAGCGGCGCAGCTCCTCGCGGATCTGCTCGGGGTCGCCGTGGAGGATCAGCGCGTCCACGACCTCGTCGGGGACGGACGCCGCCGCGCCCTTGCGGTCGCCAGCCGCCCAGGCGTCCCACATGGGCTTGAGCTGGTCCTCGCGGCCGAGCCAGCGGTGGAAGGCCGCGTAGGCGGGGACGGTGAGGTAGCCGGCGATGAGGCGGCGGCCCAGCGCCCGGGCGTGGGCGGTGTCGGTGGTGGGGCAGACGAAGATCCGGGCGGCGACGGTCTTGCCGGTGCCCCCGGCCGACTCGAACTCCCGCACGACGGTGGTGACGTCGTCCGCGGAGAGCCAGTTGAGGATGGTGCCGTCCGCCTCCTGCGCGGCCAGCCGCAGCATGCCGGGGCGCAGCGCGGCGAGCAGCACGGGCGGGGTCGGCGCGGGCACGCGTTCCAGCCGGAAACGGCGCACGGCGAAGGTCTCGTACTGCTCGTCCACGACCTGGCCCGTGAAGGCGGCCTTGAGGAAGCGCACGATGTCGCGGCTGCGCTGGAACGGCTGCTCGTGCGGGACAGCGTTCCAGTCCTTGACGATCACGGGCGAGGACGCGCCGACACCGAGGGTGAAGCGTCCGGGTGCGGCCTCCGCGAGCGCGGCGGCCTGCATGGCGAGCAGCGCCGGGCCCCGGGTGTGGACGGGGACGATGGCGGTGCCGAGGTTCAGCTGCGGGGCCCAGACGGAGGCCAGCGCGAGCGGCGTGAACGCGTCGGCGCCCGCGGTCTCCATGGACCACAGGTCGGTGAAGCCGAGGTCGGGGAGGGCTTCGACCAGGCGGCGCTGGTCGGCGAGGGGGATCCCGTCGAGGGGGAAGGTGAGGCCCCAGCGGGACGAGGTGGTGGACGTGGTGGGGGTCATGGGCCGATGCCACCATGCGCGCGGTGGCCAGGGCAAGAGGGTGCCTGTTCGGCGAGCAGCGCGTCGCGGCAGAGCCGGTCGGCGAGGCGGGTGGTCTCCGGGAGGCGGTAGCGGGGCGCGGCCTGGAGCACCTGGGCGCAGGCACCGTCCAGATCGATGAGGTGACCTGTCGACACCGTGACCGGCTTCACTCCGTCCTGGGTCCGCAGCACCCGCGCCACGATCTCGCCGTCGTGCCGCACGTCCGAGGAGTCGCCGCGATCCGGACCGGGCTCGTCCCAGGCGCCGAGCAGCGGGGTCTTGGCGACGCCGAGCGTGGGCAGCCCCGCGAGCACGCCGAGGTGGCAGGCGAGGCCGAAGCGGCGGGGGTGGGCCAGGCCCTGGCCGTCGCAGAGCAGCACGTCCGGGGTCGTGGCCAGGCGCTCCAGGGCAGTGATCAGAACCGGCAACTCGCGGAAGGCGAAGAGCCCCGGGATGTACGGGAATCCGGCCGTGCCGACGGCGGTCGCGCTGTCGAGGACCTCCAGGGTCTCCGCGTCGAGGACGACGACGGCTGCCGCGACCCGGTCGTCGGCGCTGCCGTGGCTGCCGCCGTAGGCCACGTCGAGCCCGGCAAGGGTACGCGGCGCGGCCGGCAGAGGCACTGATCGGACCAGCGGCCGGAGTTCCTGCTGGAGGCGGAGTGCCTCGTCCTCGGTCTGCGGCCAGTCATGGCGCAGGCGCAGTTCCATCAGTTCCGCTTCTCCGCCTGTCGGATCGCGTCGCGGTAGCGCCGGGCGGCGGCCCGCAGCGCGGCCTCCGGGTCGACGTCCTGCTCCTGGGCGCGCAGCGCGAGGGCGAGCAGCGCGTCGCCGAACTCGTCAGCCGCTGTGGCGGTCGGCGGAGAGGTCGGCGTGGCGGTCGGCGGGGCGGTCGGCGGGGCGGTCGGCGGGGGCACGTGCAGGCCGGCTTTGCGGGCGCGGGAGTGCAGCTTCGCGGCAAGGGAGAGCGCGGGCTGCGCCAGCGGCACGCCGTCGACCACCGAGTCGCGCTGCTTCTCGGCGGCTTTCAGTTCCTCCCAGTTGGCCTCGACGTGCTCCGCTGTCGGCGCTGGGACGTCGCCGAGACTGGATTCCCCAAAAACGTGTGGATGGCGATAGGTCAGCTTGTCGACGATGCCACCGGCGACGTCGTCCACGCTGAACGGCTCGTCCGGGTGCTCCTCGGCGATCCGGGAGTGGAACAGGACCTGCAGCAGGACGTCGCCGAGCTCCTCCCTGAGCATCTCGCGGTCGCCCTCCTCGATCGCCTCGACCAGCTCGAAAGACTCCTCGACCAGGTACTTCACCAGCGACTCGTGGGTCTGCTGCGCGTCCCAGGGGCAGCCGCCGGGCGAGCGCAACCGGTCCATGACGGCGACCAGGTCCAGCAGGCGGGCGCCGGGCAGGTCGTAGGAGCCGGGCAGCAGTTCGATCTCGGGCACGGCGTCGACGCCTGTGGCGGCGACGCCCTCCACGGCGATCCGTGCCAGGGAGTCGGTCAGGCCGGGGTCGCCGTCCGCCCCACCGATCCACACCACGACGGCCCCGGACGCTGCCTGAGCGAGGGTCCGGCCGAGGGCGTACGGCGGGACGTCCAGCACCTCCACGTCCACGCCCGCCTGCCGCAGGTAGGGCAGCTGCGGGTGCGCCGGGTCGCCCACCAGCACCCGGTCTGCGCCGCGCAGCGCCTCCCAGGCGGGCCAGGACAGCAACCCGGGCGCGATGCGGTGCGTGCTGGAGAGCAGGACGAGCCGTCCTGGCAGGGCGGAGGTGATGTCGTGATCGGCCACGGAACGAACCTACCGCGTGGCGCGTGGCCGCCGGCGGGCGACGAACCTGTTGCGTCAGCTCGCCGGGGAGGTCGTGGCCGCCTTGGTCGTCTTCAGCCAGGGCTGGTTCGGAGCGCCGAGGGAGAGGGTCTTGGCGTCCCAGCTGCCGTAGCGCGGGTTGACGGTGACGCCGAGGTCCTGGCCGGCCTTCTGGATGATCTTCTGGAACGCCGCGTCGGCCGACGTGGAGGTCGGGTCCACACCGGCGTGCTGCAGCAGCTTCATCCGGCCCACCTCGAAGCGGGCGTAGGTATCGAGGTCGGACGGCGCGAGCGCGAGGTTCTCCACGATCGCCTGCCGCAGGGCCTGGGCGCTGCCCGCCTGCTGCAGGTAGGACGCCTCCGCCTGTTGGACCTCGCCCTGGGTGACGGTTCCACCCTGCGCCGTGAGCGCCTGGTCCACCAGCTGCGCGGCCACCAGCAGCCCCAGGGTCTTCTGGGCCTCGCCGACCGCCTCCTGCGCGCCGGCGTCCTTGGCCGCGGCGGTGCGGTAGGCGGCGACGTGCGCCTGCAGCGCGGAGACCGTGATCCGCTGGTCGCCGACCACAGCGGCGGCGCCGGGGTGTGCTGTCGCCGAGCAGGCCGACAGGGCGCCCACCACGCTGATGGCGAGCGCGACGACAGCGGTGCGACGGCGGTTCACGGGGCCTCCCGGCGGTGGCACTTCGAGCCTCTGGCACGTGCGGGACTGACGATACGTCTGTTGCTGGTCTGACAATCGAGGATAGGCAGCAGACCAGGCCGATGTCACCAGGTCGGCGGAGGCGGACCGAAGCCGGGCGGGGTCCGGCCGGGCGGGTTCTGGCCGGGCGGGGTCCGGCCGGGCGGGTTCTGGCCGGGCGGGGTCCGGCCGGGCGGGGTCCGGCCGGGCGGGTTCGGCGAGATGTTCCGTGCGGCGGAGTTCGCCATCGCCAGCAGGTTCCGCACCTCGACCACCTTGGGATGGTGCGGCCCGTGCAGGCGTTCGAGCTCGTGCCAGAGCGGGAGCAGCAGGGGCTGCGCCGCCGCCGGGTCGCGGACGGCGATGAGCAGTTCACCGATTCGCAGCCGGACTCTGAGGACACGGTCCTGGTCGACGGTGAAGCCACGGGACCGCCGCCGCTCGTATCCGGCGAGGACCTCGCGGCAGCCGGCCAGCGCGGCGGCCGGGTCTCCGGCCCGGGCGAGGCAGTCCGCGGCCTGGGCGGCGCAGTCGAGCGCCTCCGGGTCGTCGGGCCCGCGCTCGGCCGCATAGGCGCGGGCGAGCAGCTGGTACTCCTCGTGAGCGCGCTGGTACTGCCGGTCGTCGACGAGCACCCGGGCATGCATCCGCCGCAGGTCGCGGACCTGCGGCGCGGTCGCTCCGTGTTCCGCGGCGGCGCGGGGCAGAGCGGACGCGAGCAGCGCCGCGGCCTCGCCGTAGCGGCGGGCCTCGTAGAGGCTGGAGGCCTGCCCGGCGGCCTCGGCCGGATCGGGTCCGGGGGTTTCCACGCCGCCCAGGGCGAAGCCGAGACCGGGCGGAGGGGCGGCCGGATACCGGAAGGGGCGGGAGGGGTCCGGCTGCGCGGTCGCCCGCAGGGCGGCGACGGCGTCGGCAGCGGACGGCGGGAGCAGCGGAAGCAGCCGCTGGTACACCTCCTGGGCGGAGGCCGGGCGGGCCGCCGGGTCCTTCGCCAGCAGCGCGGCGACCAGCCCGTCCAGCAGGACCGGCACATCGGGTCGGAGTTCGTGCACCGGCCTGGGCCGGTGCGACACATGCTGGGTCATCACCGCGAGCGGTGTCGGGCCGTGGAAGGGCGCGTCCCCGGTCAGCATGGCGTACAGGGTGCAGCCCAGCGCGTAGAGGTCGCTGCGCGGCTCGGCCCGGCCGGTCAGCGCCTGCTCGGGGGCCATGTAGAGGGGCGTGCCGATGGGGTGGCCGGTACGGGTGAGGGTGGTGAGCTCGGGCTCGAACGCGGAGGCGATGCCGAGGTCGAGCAGGACGACGCGCCCGTCCGGACGGATCATCACATTGCTGGGCTTGAGATCGCGATGGACCACGGGGACGGCGTGCACGACCGCGAGCGCGGCGCAGAGCTGCGCGGCGACGGAGACCGCCCACTCGCACGGCAGCGCGTCGTTCTCGGCGATCAGGTCGGCGAGCGTCATGCCGTCGACGAGTTGCATCACCAGATAGTGGCGTCGACCGTCGGTGCCCGCGTCGAAGACCGAGACCAGACCCGGGTGGTCCAGCCTGGCGGTGACGCGGCACTCCCTGGCGAAGCGGGCCTGCTGGTCGGCCGCGTCGAGCGAGCTGGTGACAGCACCGCCGGTGGTGGAGGAGACCAGGTCCTCGCGCAGCAGCTTGACCGCGACCTGGCGGCCGAGGCGCAGGTCGGTGCCGGCCCACACCTGGCCCATGCCGCCCCTGCCGATGACCGAGTCCAGCCGGTAGCGATCACCGATCACAGGCTGGGCGTCGCTGCTCACCGGGCGGCTCCGCCGTCCCGGGGTCCACGGGGTCCACGGGTACCGCGCGGATCGCGGAGCCGCTCGCTGAGGCGGCGCAGCTCGGCGCCGACGTCCTCGGTCGCAGGAGCGGGGGCAGCGGCGGGGGCGGCGGGCAGCTGCCAGGGCTGGGGGTAGGGCTGGGCGTAGGGGCGCGGCTGGGGCTGGGGCTGGAAGTACTGCTGCGGAGCTGCCGGTATGCGTGGCATGTCGCGCTGCCAGCGGCGCATGCAGATCACGTAGTGCGCCACCGCGGCGAACATCACCCCGAGCGCCAGCGCGCCAAGTCCGGCGGAGGACCCGCTCTTCGGCGCCGTCGCCGCGAGCACCCACTCCGCGCCTGTCGTCGCCGCGAAGATCACAAGGGCCACCCAGCCGCCCACGGTACGTCGCAGAACCGCCAGGAACGCCGCCGGGACGAAGCTCAGCAGCCCGAGGCTGAGCAGCGGCACCAGGGCGAGCAGAACTGTCCCGACCTGCCATCGGGGCGCCGGGCGATAGGCCCGGTACGGGAACTGTCCTGCCATGGGCCTGCTCCGGACGGTGCGGGTGGGCGATTCTCAGCTCACCGTACCGCCGCCGACCGACAGCCATCCCGGCTTCGTGTCACTCCTCCGGGGTCAGGCCGCCGTCGACGAGGCCTGATGCGATTCCCTGGGCCAGTTGCCCCCCCAGTTCCGCGATCTGGCGCACCGTCCGATCGAAGGAGGCGAGCTGCCGGAACGGCCCGGCGTAGCGCCGCTGTTGCGCCGGCGAGAGCCGGGGGACACGGGTTCTGCGGATGTCGCGGCGAGAGGCGGTGGAGGTGAGGCTGCCCGACCGCTCGGAGCGTACTGCGGTGCTGAGGGCCGCGACGCTGATGAAACCCGCCAGGAACCATGGGTCGAGCACGGCCTGATCGGGCCTCAGCACCTGGACGTAGCCGGCCAGGTCGGCCAGGCCGACCGATTCGCCCGGTTCCCCCTCGTGGACTCCGGCGAAGCCGCCCGTGCCCGGCCCGGGGAGCAGGACGTCACCGGGACGGAGCGGTTCGCCCTCGGCGAGGAGTTCCAGAGCACCCGCCCGGATGAGTTCACCCACGGTGGAGGCGGCGCGGTGCGGCACTGCACCGTCAGCAGGACGGTAGCCCGGCAGGCTCCGCTCCAGCGGGGCGAGTTCGCCGAGGAGTGCTTCGAGCTGCTGCTGGACGGTCGCCAGCTCGCCGTATGTGTCCGCGGGACGCTGCGGCAGGTGGCGACCCGGGGTGAGGTCGGTCTCGTCGTCGAGCAGGTCGATGACGGGTACCGCGCGGTACCGGCCCGGCGCCTCCGGAGCTGCGGCGTCGCCGGCCGCCTGGAAGGCAGTCCAGGCCGCGAGGACCGTCCCGTTCAGACTCTCCCCGGCGTCGGCGGCGTCGACCAGCAGCAGGCGCGCGGGAGGGGACTCCCCCGGCGCGGGGCGGCGCAGCAGCCAGATGTGCAGCGGAACCGCGTACGGTGCGGCGACTCCGACCGGCAGCGAGACAACGCCGCGCAGTGCGCCGCGACGCAGCAGCTCGGCCCGGATGCGGCGGCCGGAACGGCGCGCGGCGACGGCTCCGGGCAGCAGCAGCACGACCGTCCCCCCGGGCCTGACCCGGGCGAGGGCATGCTGCACCCAGGCGAGTTCGGACTCGGCGCGCGGCGGAACGCCGTACTCCCAGCGCGGGTCGTAGCCGAGTTCGTTGGCTCCCCAGTTGCGCTCGTTGTACGGGGGGCGGCTGAGCACGGCGTCCGCCGCGAGGCCGGGTCGGGCGTCGGCACGGAGAGCGTCACCGGTGGCGAGGTCGAAGGGCAGCGGGCCCGGGCGGTCGGCGGGGGCGGCCAGGGCGAGCCGGAGCAGGGTGACCGCGGCGAGGGCGGGGTCGGCGTCCTGTCCGTGCAGCGTCGACGCTCCGCGCCGCGCGGCTTCCAGCAGCAGCGCGCCGTTCCCGCAGGCGGGGTCGAGGACCTCGGTGGCTTCGCCGGTGGCGGCGCCGGCGGCCAGGTCCGCGAGCAGCTCGGCGACCTGCGGGGGGACTGCCGCGCCGGGCCGGTTGGCGGTGTCGGTGTGACTGCTGATCAGTTCGACGGCGACGGCGACGGGGCCAGTTCGGTCGGCGAGCTCGGCGAGCAGCCGGGCGAGTTCGAGCTGGGTGCTGCCGTAGAGGGTGGGGAGCTGGAGCAGCCGGGCGCCGTCCGTGCCCAGAACGTCGGCGGCCAGAGTGGCGAGAGCGGCGGGCAGGGCGACAGCAAGGTCCAGGTCGTCGCGGGCGGCGAGGTCCTGCCAACGGGCCGGGGCGCGGTGCAGCAGCAGCAGCTGCGCCAGCGCCGGGACCAGCGGCGCCGCGGGCGAGGCCGCCGGGTCGCGCAGCCGTTCGATGCGCTGGCGCACGCGTTCCCTGAGCGGCACTTCGGCGATCTTGCCCTGCGCCCGCAGCCAGCCCTCGATCTCGGCGAGTGAGAACGCGGGGCTGTTCTCGGTGCCGCCGACGGGCCGGGGGAAGTCGGCGTGGCGGCGGCGCCAGTTGCTGACCGCGGCCCGGCCGACGCCCGCGAGGCGGGCGATCTCCACCGCGCTCACCTGGGCCTGCGACTCGTGGTCCGGCATCTGCGCCTCCTGGATCTCCGGGTGCCCGGGGGTGTGATCACGAGCATAGCGAACGGACGACCGCACCAGGTTCACGGCGTGAACGTTATCGATTTCTATTTCATGGTTGACGACGTACACAGCGCATGGTCTAGTGGATGACGCCAGCCCGGCGGTCGCCGGAAACAGCCAGCAACAGGGGGTTTGACCATGTCATCTCGCACTCGCACGCACCGTCGCCAGCTGCTCGCCGTGTTCACAGGCGCGCTCATCGTCGCCACCAGCGCCGCCTGCTCCGTCCCGGGCAGCAGCACCGTGTCCACCGCGGCCCAGCCCGCTGGCGGTGGTGGCAACGGGAGCAGCAGCGCCCCCGCCAAGGCCAAGGCGTCGTCCGCGAAGGTCGGCGACACGATCGCGCTGAGTGGAATGAACGGCGAGAAGGCCGACCTCACCGTGGTCAAGGTCGTCGACAACCCCAAGGGCGCCGACGACTTCAGCACCCCCGAGGCCGGCAAGCGGTTCTTCGCCGTCCAGTTCCGGATCAAGGACACCGGCAGCGGCGCCTACAGTGACGCGCCGTCGAACGGCGCCAAGGTCGTCGACAGCCAGGGACAGGCGTACACGTCGGACCTCAACGACACCAAGGCGGGACAGAGCTTCCCCGCCGCTGTGAACATCGCTCCCGGCAGCAGCGGCCTCGGCTTCATCACTTTCCAGGTGCCCGCCAACGCCAAGATCACCCAGATCCAGTTCGGCCTGGACAGCGGCATGGCCGACCAGACCGGTCAGTGGAACGTGAGCTGACGCAGGTCAGCCGACGTGGCTGTTGTGCGGCTTCTCCTCCGCGACCGCCACCGCGGCCGAAGCCGCAGACGCAGCCGCAGTCTCGACCTCGACCTCGACCTCGACCGGGGCCACCTCGCCGAAGCGGGCCAGGGCGAGCGCGCCCGCGACGGCGACGGCGAAGCCGGCGACGGCCAGCGGCATCATCCCGGGGCGGGTGCCGTCGCCGAGGAGGACGACGCCGAGGACGGCGGGGAGCGCGGTCTCGCCGAGCACCATGCTCGCGGTGGCTGTGGTCACCTTCCCGCCGCGCACGCCCTCGGTCATAAAGACGAAGGACACCGCGCCGCCGGCCAGCAGCGCGTATGTCGCCGGGTCGTGCAGCAGCGGCAGCAGGTGAAGGCCGTGCGTTGCCGGGAGGACCCGGACGGCCAGGCCGACGACGCCGAAGCCCAGCCCGCACAGGGCGCCCATGACGGCGGCGCGGCGCGGCTCGCCCAGCTTCCAGACCAGCCCGCCGAGCCCGGCGATCAGCACTACGGCTGCGACCAGCACCCAGTGGAACACCTGCGTGGGCTGCTTGTGCCCCTCCGCACCCGCGGTGGCACCGAGGACGGCCAGCCCGACGCACACCCCGGCGACGCCCAGCCACTCGGCCCGGCCGAGGCGGATCTTCAGCAGGGCCGCGCCGAGGACCGCCGTCACCGCGAGCGCGCCCGCGAGGGCGGCCTGAACGACGTACAGAGGCAGCGAGCGCAGGGCGACGAGCTGGGCGACGAAGCCCATGCAGTCCAGCACCAGGCCCGCTGCGAACGGCAGGTTGATCATGGCCTTGGCCGTTCCGACCAGGCCGGAACCCTCGGCCGGAGGCGAGTGCCGTTGCGCGCCGAGAGCCTGCAGCACCATGGCGACGCCGAAGCAGAGTGCGGCGGTGAGCGCCATGAGCAGTCCGAGAAGCATGTAATCAGCCTATCTAGCGCTTGGAGGTGGCGAGCTCGTCGAACATCGTCGTGAGGAACTCGGCACACCAGGTCAGCAGCTCACGGCCGACCACCGGCTTCCCGCCGATCTTCCCGCTGCTGGGCCGGGGCACCAGCAGCAGTCGGGTCGACGCCTTGACCTGGCTGCGCGGGTAGAGCCGCTGCAGTCGCAGCTCCTGGGACTCGCGCAGCTCCACCGGGCCGAAGCGGATGTTCTGGCCCTGCAGCGTGATGTCGGAGATCCCGCAGCGGCGGGCGAACAGCCGCAGCCCGGCGACCAGGAGCAGGTTCTCCACCGGCTCCGGCAGCTTGCCGTAGCGGTCGGTCAGCTCGGCGCGGACCGAGGCGATGTCGTCCTCCGAGTTCACGGCCGCGATCGAGCGGTAGGCCTGCAGCCGCAGCCGCTCGCCCGGCGCGTAGTCGTGCGGCAGGTGGGCGTCCACCGGCAGCTCGATCTTCACGTCCAGCGGCTCCTCCTCCGGTTCCGCGCCGGCGCCGTCGACGCCCTGGCGGTACTCGGCCACGGCCTCGCCGACCATCCGGATGTAGAGGTCGAAGCCGACGCCGGCGATGTGGCCCGACTGCTCGCCGCCGAGCAGGTTGCCCGCGCCGCGGATCTCCAGGTCCTTCATCGCGACGTACATACCCGCGCCCATCTCGGTGTGCTGCGCGATGGTCGCCAGCCGCTCGTGGGCGGTCTCCGTCAGCGGCTTCTCCGGCGGGTACAGCATGTAGGCGTACCCGCGCTCCCGGCCCCGGCCGACGCGACCGCGCAGCTGGTGCAGCTGGGACAGGCCGAAGGTGTCGCCCCGCTCCACGATCAGGGTGTTGGCGTTGGAGATGTCGATGCCGGACTCCACGATGGTGGTGGAGACCAGGACGTCGAACTCCTTCTCCCAGAAGTCGACGACGACCCGCTCCAGCGCCGACTCCCCCATCTGCCCGTGCGCGGTGGCGATCCGGGCCTCGGGGACGAGCTCCTTGAGCCTGGCCGCCGCCTTGTCGATGGACTCGACCCGGTTGTGGATGTAGAAGACCTGGCCCTCGCGCAGCAGTTCGCGGCGGATCGCGGCGGAGATCTGCTTCTCGTCGTACGCGCCGACGAAGGTCAGCACCGGGTGGCGCTCCTCCGGCGGGGTGGTGATGGTCGACATCTCGCGGATGCCGGTGACCGCCATCTCCAGGGTGCGCGGGATGGGGGTCGCGGACATGGTCAGCACGTCGACGTTGGCGCGGAGCTTCTTCAGCTGCTCCTTGTGCTCGACCCCGAAGCGCTGCTCCTCGTCGACGATGACCAGGCCGAGGTCCTTGAAGCGGGTATCGGCGGAGAACAGCCGGTGGGTGCCGATGACGATGTCGACACTGCCCTCGCGCAGCCCCTCCAGCACGGCCTTGGCCTCGGAGTCGCTCTGGAACCGGGACAGCGCCTTCACCACGACGGGAAAGTTCGAGTAGCGCTCAGAGAAAGTCGAGAAGTGCTGCTGCACCAGCAGGGTGGTGGGGACCAGGACGGCCACCTGCTTGCCGTCCTGCACCGCCTTGAAGGCGGCCCGCACGGCGATCTCGGTCTTGCCGTAGCCGACGTCGCCGCAGATCAGGCGGTCCATCGGGACCGACTTCTCCATGTCCTCCTTGACCTCGGCGATGGTGCTGAGCTGGTCCGGCGTCTCCGCGTAGGGGAAGGCGTCCTCCAGCTCGCGCTGCCAGGGCGTGTCCTGGCCGAAGGCGTGCCCGGGGGCGGCCATCCGCGCCGAGTAGAGCCGGATCAGGTCGCCGGCGATCTCCTTGACGGCCTTCTTCGCCCGCGACTTGGTCTTGGTCCAGTCCGCGCCGCCGAGGCGGTGCAGCGAGGGCGCCTCGCCGCCGACGTACTTGGTGACCTGCTCCAGCTGGTCGGTGGGGACGAACAGCCGGTCGCCGGGCTGGCCCTTCTTCGCGGGGGCGTACTCCAGGACCAAGTACTCACGGGTGGCGTTCTGGACGGTGCGCTGCACCATCTCGACGTAGCGGCCGACGCCGTGCGCCTCGTGGACGACGTAGTCGCCCGCCTGCAGGGCGAGCGGGTCGATGCCGTTGCGGCGGCGCGACGGCATCCGGCGCATGTCCTTGGTGGAGGACTTCTGCCCGGCTAGGTCGGTCTCGGTGACGACGGTGAGCTTGAGGCCCTCGTGCACCAGGCCGTACTCGATGGAACCGCAGGCGACGTGGACGACGTCCCGGTCCGGGACGTCGGTGAGGTCGGGGGTGAGCCGGGCGCCGATGCCCTCGCCGGCGAGCATCTCCGCGATCCGGGCGGCCGGGCCCTGGCCCTCCGTCACCAGGACCACGCGCCAGCCTTCGGCGAGACGGCCCTTGGCGTCGGCGATCGCGCGGGCGGTGTCGCCCCGGTAGGACTCGGCCGGGTGCAGGTCCATATGCAGCACGTCAGGGCCGGTGTTGGCCTCCTCGTCCGCGGCGAACGGGCTGACGGACCACCAGGGCAGCCCGATCTCGTCGGCGTGCGCGCGGATGTCGGCGATCGACCAGAGCGAGGCCGCGCCCACGTCCAGCGGCCGGTCGCCGCCGGACGCCGCGGCGACCCAGGACGCGTGCAGGAACTCCTCGCTGGTCGCGACCAGGTCGGCGGCCCGGGTGCGGACCCGCTCGGGGTCGCAGACCACGGCGATGCTGCCCTGCGGCAGCACGTCCACCAGCAGCTCCATGTCGTCGACCAGCACCGGGGCCAGCGACTCCATGCCCTCGACGGCGATGCCCTGGGCGATCCGGTCCAGGATGTCGGCGAGCTCGGGGTGCTCCGCGGCCAGCTGCGCGGCGCGGGCCATGACGGCGTCGGTGAGCAGCAGCTCGCGGCAGGGGGGAGCCCACAGGCCGTGCTGCGCGATCTCCAGCGAGCGCTGGTCGGCGACCTTGAAGTAACGAATCTCCTCGACCTCGTCGCCCCAGAACTCCACTCGCAGCGGGTGCTCCTCGGTGGGCGGGAAGACATCCAGG
Organism: Streptacidiphilus sp. MAP12-16; assembly: GCF_041262165.1. Taxonomy (NCBI): domain Bacteria; kingdom Bacillati; phylum Actinomycetota; class Actinomycetes; order Kitasatosporales; family Streptomycetaceae; genus Streptacidiphilus; species Streptacidiphilus sp. MAP12-16. Next base: position 322,745 of record NZ_JBGCBY010000003.1, on the reverse strand, counting down.
ATTCCGCCGCGCACGGCGAACTCGCCGCGCTTCTCCACCAGTTCGACGCGCTGGTACGCGGCGGCGGCGAGGCGGCGGACCAGGTCCTCCAGGTCCACCTCCTGACGCACCCTCAGACTGACCGGCTCCAGCTCCGCCAGGCCCTTGACCTGCGGCTGCAGTACGCTGCGCACCGGCGCGACGATGACCTGCAGCGGGCCCGACGCCGGGTCGTCCGCGCTGGGGTGGGCGATCCGGCGCAGCACGGCGAGGCGGCGGCCGACGGTGTCCGAGCGCGGGGAGAGCCGCTCGTGCGGCAGGGTCTCCCAGGCGGGGAACTCGGCGACGGTGTCCGGCGGCAGCAGCGAGGCGAGCGCCGCGGCGAGGTCCTCGGCCTCCCGGCCGGTCGCGGTGACCGCGAGCACCGGCCGGCCTCTCCCGCCACGGGCCTGCCGCGCCAGGGCGCGCGCGAGCGCCGCCACGGCGAAGGGCCGGGCGGCGGGCGGACCGACCAGGTCCAGGTGGCGGCGGTCCCCGGCGACGGCGGACTGCGCCGCCTCCTCGAGGGCCGGGTCGGCGACGACGACGTCAAGCAGGCCGGTCAGGCTCATGGACTTCTCTCAGCGGGTCTCAGCCGGGGGCAACGCGAAGCACCCGGAACGCTGAGCGCACCGGGGGTTCCAAGGGTACGCCCCTGAGGAGCAGGCGCTCAGGGTTCGTCGGGGGAAGCGTTGTCCACAGGCTGTGGATCAGAGGGTGCTTGCACCACCGGGATCTCGTCGGTGTCGGACTCGCTGCCGTCGGGTTCGGGCTGGGATTCGGGCTGGGATTCGGATTCGTCCGGCGCTCCGGTGAGGGTGGTGAGGGTGGTGCGGATGTGTTCGAGATGGGCCTGGAGCTCGTCGCGGTGCTGCGTGAAGAGGGCCTGCTCGCGCTCGGCGGCGGCGGCGATCCGCGCGGCCTCGCGCTGGGCGGCCTCAAGGATGCGCTCGGCCTGGGTCGCGGCTTCCGCGTCGATCTCGGCGGCCTTCGCCTGCATCGCCTTGTGGTGCCGTTCGGCCTCCGTGCGCTTGCGGTCCGCGCCGGCCGTGACCTGGTGCTCCCAGGCGACGCCGCGGGCGTCCGTGGCGGCCTGCTCCTGGTCGGCGTCGTGCTGCAGCCCGACGAGCCGGACCCGGGCGGCCTCGGCCGCCGCCTCGGCGTCGGCATGCCGGCCGACGACGTACTCGTCGGCGGCCTCGCCGACGGCACGGGACTCCCGGTCGGCGTCGGCGCGCTCCGCCTCGGCCTGGGCGCGGGCCCGGTCCAGCTCGCGCCGGTGGGCCTCCTCGGCGACACGGCGCTGCTGGGCGGCGTACCCCTCCGCGTTCGCACGGAACTGCTGGGCGTCGGCGCGGGTGCGGGTGTCGAGCGACTCGGTCCACTCCTCGGCGTCCGAGCGGAGTTGCACCGCCTCCTCCTCGGCGAGCACCAGCATCCGCGCGGCGCGATCGCTGAGCTGCAGGTAGGAGGGCGGGTCGGCCTCGGCCGCGGCCTGCGCCGCCCGTTCCGCCTCGGCGGCGTCGAGCAGCTTCTGTTCCAGGGCCCGCATCCGGTGACCGAGACCGGACAGCCGTTCCCAGGCCGCGTCCCGCTCGGCGGTCAGCCGGGCCAGCGAATGCTCGACCTGGTCGGGGTCGTAGCCCCGCCTGGTCACGGTGAAGCCGTGCGGAGAGACGGCGTCGCTCATCGGCTGGTCCTCTCATCCGGTGAATGGATCATCTATGCAAATGATCAATTTCGACCCATTTTGCACAGATCCATGCCCCAGTCGGACGCACCGACACCCACGACGCCGTCGCCGTTCTCTCCTCAGCTCACAGCAGGCCGTCCCAGAACTGCTCCAGCAGCACCGCCCACCACGTCTCCGGCGACTGCAGCGCGGCCGGGTCCAGCACGGCCAGCTGCGCCTGGAAGTCGGTCGTCCAGTGACCCGCCTGCTCCGGTGTCAACCCGTAGCGGAACCGCCACATCCGGCCCAACAGCGCCATGCAGCGGATGAACTCGGGCAGGCCGGTGTTCACAAACCGCGGCTGCTGCGCCTCGGGACCGGCCGGCTGCGTCGCCGTGCCCAGGTCGACGGCGACGATCGCCGCCGTCCCGTACTGCACGCACAGCTGGCGGCCGTAGTCGTTGCCCAGGACGAGGTAGGTGCCCGCGTCCGCGCCCGCGGCGATTCCGCGCTCGGCGGCGAGCTCCGCCAGGGTCGGCATCGGACGCCCCGGTTGGGCCTGCGCCCAGAAGAACGGGCCGAACTCGACCGGCAGCCCCGCCCAGGTCAGCGACCCGGACACGGCCTCCGGAATGCCCTGCCTGGACACCGCCTGCGGCTCGTAGCGGAACAGGTTCTGCGCGCCGAAGGCCTGCTGCAACTCGTCCGCGAGCTGCGCCGGACCCACCGGCGGCGCCGGCGGCACGGACCCGGGTACCGGGAGCGGCACCCGGAACGGGCGCTGCGGCGCAGGGCCCGCCGCATGGGTGTGCAGCTCGCCGTGGTGCTCAAACAGATGCTGGACTCCGCGCTGGCGGGCCGCGTGGTCCCGGCCGTAGGGGGCGATGTTGCTGACCCGGACGTTGGGCCAGGCCTCCTTGACCATCCGCTGGCAATAGCCGCCCGGCAGGTCGCAGCTCTCCAGCTCTGTGTGCAGCTCAAGCACCTGCTCCGGCGGCACATTCAGCCGTCGCACCTCCTGCAGGATCTGCCATTCGGGGTGCGGCAGACCCAGCGTGGAGCGCTGGATGAGCTGCTGCTCCGAGCCATCGGGGCCTCGGTAGCGCAGGACGGCCATGTAGCCCGGGCCGACGGTGGGAACACCGGTGGGCACGCCCGGAGGTGCCGCCTGCGGCGGGGCGGCCGGCGGCGGAGGCGGGGGTGCGGCCGGGCCCCGGCCGAGGTTGAGCGCCGGGGCGAACTGCGTGGGGACGTAGCTGTCCCCGGCACCGGCGCTCGGCCCGGGGCCGGGAGGCGGCATGGGCACACCAGCAGCGGGCGTCCCGCCGCGCAGCCCGGACGGGGGCGGCGGCGGGGGCATGCCGGGGACGCCCGCGCCCTGCGGCGCGGCGGGCGGCGGGGTCGCGCCCGGACCGACCAGACCGGGCGGCGGGGGCGGCGGCAGGCCGGGGCCCCCGGGGGCGACCGGCGGAGCGGAGGGTGAGCCCGGCGGCGGGCCGGGCGGCGGCGGCACGGGCGATCCCGCGCCCGGGTACCCCGGCGGCGGCGGGGGCATCCCGGGACCGCCGGCGGACTGGCCGAGCAGACCCGGCGGCGGGGGCGGAGGCGTGCCGGGACCCGCCTGCGGCGCGGCGGGTGGCGCCGGCGGCGGCCCGGCGGGACGCGACAGCATCGTCGGCGCGTAGTCCAGCGACGGCGCGGGCGGAGGCGGCGGGGGCGACGACGGAGCCCCCTGCGGTGGGGAGTACTGCGGCTGTTGCGGCTGCTGCGGCGCGACCGGGGGCGGTGACTGCGGCGGCCGGTACGACGGTGCCGCCGGGCGCTCAGGTGGAGGCGCGAGCATCGTCGGCACCTCGCCCGCCGGGCCCTCCGAGAACGGCGGCGCGACCAGCAGCGACGGCTCGTCGGACCCGGCCGCTCCAGGTCCCCCTGCATGTCCCGCAGAATGTCCCGCTGCGGGCTGCCCCGTCGACGCGAGGCCTGCGGCCTCGGCCGCGACCGCCGCCGCGCCCGCCTCCTGCAGCCACTGCGGCGGGCTCAGCAGGAACGACGTCGCCTCCGCCAGGTCCCGGTCCGGCGGCGACGGGGTCCGCGTCGGCGTCGCACCGACCGGGCGGCCGTACGCCTCCTCGTACCGCCGCACCACGTCGTTGATCGGCAGGCCCGGCCAGAGCGTGGTCACCCCGCTGTCCCGGGCGATGACCATCCGCACAGCGCCGCCGTCCGAGGACGGACCGTCCGCGCGGTCCACCGCCCAGGCCACGAAGCCCAGGTCGAACTCCCGTACCCGCACCTCGCGGCGCTGGTACGAGGGCACACCCTCGTTGATCCACTGCTCGGCGCGCTGCTGCGCCTCCGCGTACGTCACCACGCGCCCGCTCACCCCTCCACCGGGACGGGGCGGGCGAAGCCGCCGTCCACCATCAGCTCGGCCACGGTCTGCAGCTCGGGCGGGTTGCCCGCGAGCCGCAGCAGGAACGCGTCGAAGTCCTCGCCGCAGGGCAGCAGCAGCTGCTCGCAACGCTGCTGCGGCGTCAGGTCCGGCGGCCCGCCGTCCCGCGCGTCGTCGTACGGCAGGAACCACACCGAGCCGATCGACTGGCCCTTCACCTTGAGCGCGACCAGGCCGCCCTGGACGTAGCTCACGCCCAGGTAGTCCTTCGTCAGGTGGTCCCGCAGGCACTTGTTGACGTACACCAGGTCGTCCAGGCCGCGTTCCTCACGCAGGGTCAGGAACGGCTGGTCCACCAGCATGCCCAGGTCCGTGTCCAGCGCGACGCCCTTGGGCCCGCGGCCGCCCGCTGCTTTCAGGAAGGAACGGAACGGTCCCGGCAGGCTGTACCCGAGGCCCTCCTCGGCGGCCTGCACCTGCTGCTCGCTCACGCCCGCGTCATCGACCGCGTCCGCGCCCTCGCCGAGCGGGAAGTGCACCGGGCGGCGCTCCTGGAGCGGCCGGGTGCCGCGCTTGCCGTGGTCCGCGCTGGACACGGCGAGCCCGGCGTGGTGCCGCAGCAGGGCCTTGACCTCGACCGGGACCAACTCCATCCGGCGGCTGCCCGGGCGCGCCCGGCCCACCGCGTGGTGCCAGGTCCAGCCGCTCGGGGTGGCCACCGAGGTCTCCGCGTCCGCCCACAGCTCGTGGCCCTGCGCGTAGAGCGCGGCGTTGGCCGAGACGTAGTCGGTGAGGCGCAGCTCGTCCACCCCGAATCCGTCCGGCGGGTCGGCGACCTCGGCGGCGGCGCGGACGTACGGGCCGAAGTCCGGGTGCCCCTGGCCGTCCATCCGTACCCCGTCGGGGTACTTCTGCGAGCGCAGCGGATCGGGGAAGTGCACGACCTGCCCGGCATAGGCGGCGTTGGGCCGACCTGTCGTCATCGAGTTTGCCCCCTGCTGGAACTGAATGCCGACCCCCAGCCTAGGGGCTCCCGCGTTCGAACGGATCTCCACCGTCCGCAATGCCCGCGCGCACGCCGGCCGAAGTACCGTCAGGACACCGTAAGGGAGACATCGGCCACCCCGACTTCCCCCCGGCTGTGGGCATTTGGCAGGCTGGCCCCTTGCAGCAGCGGTGAGCTCACGTTCACCAACGGGGGCTGCCGCGCGGCAAGTGTCCCTGCTCCGCCGTGCGCGAGGACAGGGAAGGAACGACCGTACGTGGATACCGAGGAACGACGCCAGACGACCGTCAGCACCGTCGCACCACTGCTGCGGCACCGGCGGGACAGCCTGATGCCGATAGTCGCGGCAGCGCTGTCGGTGCGCGGCGACACCCACACCTACGCCGGCGAGAAGGCCGACCGGCCGCCCCAACTGCATCCGCTCGTCGCCGCGTTCCTGGACGGCCTGCCGGTTTCGGCGCGCGAGCGCTTCACCGGGCGCTGCCCTGAGGCCGTGCTGCTGTCGCAGTTCCTGACCATCGTCGAGGAGGCACGCTCCAAGCGCTCCTCGCGCAAGCCGTTCACCGAGAGCGACGCCCGGAAGGGGCTGCGCGGGGCCCGGATGACGTCGGTGCGGATTCGCGAGGAGGGCGATCCGGCGCACGGTACGCACCAGCCGCCCTGCCGTTCCTGCGTACCGCTGCTGGCCCACTTCGGCGTGCAGATCGTCGCCCTCGCGCCCGCCGCCTAGATCGGATCACCATGGACGTCAGATTTTCCGCCGAGGTGGCCTCCGTCCTGACCGAGGCCGGCTGGTTCCCCGGGCGAAGACTGCTGCCGCGAGCCGAGCAGTGGGCCGACACCCTGTCAGGCCGGACGTCCCCCGAGGGGCACCGGCACGCGATCTTCCCGGCGGCGGTCGAGGCATGGGCGGAGTTCGGCGGGCTCGCTGTGACCCTGGAAGGCGACGGACAGCAGCTCGCCCGCACCCCGTTCAGCATCGACCCGCTGGTGGGCCTGTACCAGCCGCGCACCCTCGCCGACCTGGGCCGCTGCCTGGAGCTGCCACTCGCCCCGCTCGGCGAGGAACGGGAGGGCCAGGCGCTGCTCGCCATCGACGCGCTGGGCCGGGTCTACAGCCTGGACCACAGCGGCGAGTGGTTCCTCGGCCAGACCGTGGACCAGGCCCTCGCCACGCTCATCACCGGCGCCGTCCCGGAGCGCCTGCGCTTCGTCGCCGACGCGATGTGACCGCTCTTCCGTCTTCTCCGTCTTCCGCGGGGTCTCCGTCTTCCGCGGGGTCGCCGGCCGGGTCATCCCTGGCCGTAGGCGCTGCTCAGGGCCGCCTCGACGACGGCCCTGGCCTCCGCCGCGGGGATGCCCAGGCCGTGGACGCGCTCGGCGTAGGCGGCCGCGGCCTGGGCCGCCACCCGGCGCGAGGCGTCGCCGGAGGCGGCGACGACCGTGCCGTGGCGCCCGCGGGTCTCCACCACGCCGGCGGCCTCCAGCTCCCGGTACGCCTTGGCGACGGTGTTCGCAGCGAGCCCCAGGTCCTCGGCGAGCCGGCGGACCGTGGGCAGCCGCATCCCCACGGGGGCCGCGCCGCTGCGCGCCAACTCGGCGATCTGCGCCCGCACCTGCTCGTAGGGCGGGACGGAGGACTGAGGGTCGAGGGCGATCAGCACGAGGCGGTCTCCGGGGCTCGGGGCGGGATCCCTCCACGGTAGACGCCCGCGCGCCGACCAGGCGTCAGGGCGCCTTCGCCGCCGCCAGCCTCGCCTCGACGCGGAAACCCCCTTCGCCCGTCGGCCCCGCCTCGAACGTGCCGCCCAGGGCCGTGCACCGCTCGCGCATGCCGACCAGTCCGTTGCCGCCGCTGGGCAGTTCGCGGGGCGCGTCGCCACCGCCGTTCGGGCAGCTGTTGGAGACCGCCAGCACCACTCCGCCCGGCACGTACGCGACCACGACCTCGGCGTCCGCGCTCCCCGCGTGCTTCAACACGTTCGTCAGCGCCTCCTGCACCACCCGATAGGCGGTCCGCTCCGTCTCGGCGCTGAGCGCCCGCCGCGCGCCCCCCACCGTCAGCCGCACCCGCAGCCCGGCCGCTCGCGACTCGTCCACCAGCCGCGGCACGTCCGCGAGTCCGGGGCCGTCCGACGAGGGGACGGCCAGCACCGCCGCCGCGACCTCGCCGCTCACCGCGTCCGTCTCCACCGTGCGCAGCACGCCCAGGATCTGCCGCAGCTCGTCCAGGGCCTGCCGCCCGATGTCGGCCATCAGCCGGGCGCTTTCCGCCGCCCGGTCCGCGTCCCTGTGCACCACCCGCTCCAGCGCACCGGCGTGCACCACCAGCAGGCTCACCCGGTGCGCGACCACGTCGTGCATCTCCCGGGCGATCCGGGTGCGCTCCTCCATCCGCGCCCGCCGGGCCCGCTCGGTGGCCTGCTCCGCGAGCAGCGCCAACTCCGTCTCCAGGCCCTCGGCCCGCTCGCTCAACGTCTCCCACAGCCGGCGCCGGGCTCCTATGTACAGGCCGAGCATCGTCGGCGCGACCGTGATCCCCACCGCGACCAGCACCGACATGATCAGCAGCGCGTACCAGGGCACGCCCTGCTTCAGCGCCTCGGCCTGCTGCGTGCCGATCGTCAGCGCCGACACCACCGTCGTCTCCGCGATCGCCACCGCACACAGCAGCGACATGGCGCGCCGCTCGGTGAAGCGCCGGGCCACGCCCTCGGGCCGGTACGCCCCCAGGGTGTAGAGGCCGACCATCAGCAGCATGTACCCGGCCTGCAGCGGAATCGTCGCCAGCGCCGCCGCCACCGGCAGCAGCGGCCACCGGCGCCGCACCAGCAGCGTCCCGCCCGCCAGCAGTCCGAACACGCCCAGCAGCACCACGCCCGGCAGGCTCACCCCCTGCTTGCTCGCGAAGTTCGCCGCACTCCCCGCGCACTCCGCCGCGGCCACAACCGTCACCGCGAGGTCGAACCACATGCTGCGCCGACGCGACCACAACCGCGTCCACAAACCCGCTGTGCCGTCCGCGCCCACCCCAGGCGTCGCCATGCTCATGAGAGCAGCCTATGCGGCCTCCGACCCCCTGTGTCCGGCATACGGCCGCTGCCGCAGCACAAACGATCCGCACACCTATGCTGGTCGCGTCGGACAGTGCAGTCCGGGAGCCCGCCCCCCACCCACCTGCAACGAGGGAGCACCAGCGTGAGCGACGCACGCGAGGCCACCACCCCCGCCACCACGCCGACCACCGCCCCGACGACCACCCCGCCCGCGGTCCAGCCCGAGGCGGACAACTCCGCCCTGCGCGCCGACATCCGGCGCCTCGGCGAGCTCCTCGGCGAGACCCTGGTCCGGCAGGAGGGCCAGGAACTGCTCGACCTGGTGGAAGAGGTACGCGCGCTCACCCGCAGCGACGGCACGGCGGCCGCCGCACTGCTGGAGCAGACCGAACTGGAGACCGCCGCCAAGCTGGTGCGCGCCTTCTCCACCTACTTCCACCTCGCCAACGTCACCGAGCAGGTCCACCGAGGCCGCGAACTGGGTGTCCACCGCGCCAAGGAGGGCTCGCTGCTCTCCCGCACCGCCGACCGGCTCGCCGACGCCGATCCGCAGCAGGTCACCGACGCGCTCGCGCACCTCGCGGTGCGCCCGGTGTTCACCGCGCACCCCACCGAAGCGGCCCGCCGCAGCGTGCTCACCAAGCTGCGCCGCATCGCGGAACTGCTGGAGCAGACCGACACGCCGACCCGGCCGAGCGGACGCCGACAGGCCGACCGCCGCCTCGCCGAGGTCATCGACCTGCTCTGGCAGACCGACGAGCTGCGCATCGCCCGCCCCGAGCCCTCCGACGAGGCCCGCAACGCCGTCTACTACCTCGACGAGCTCTACAAGCGCGCGGTCCCGGACGTGCTGGAGGAGTTGAACGAGGAACTGGCCCGGGTCGGCGTCGAGATCCCCGAAGGCGTCCGCCCGCTCACCTTCGGCACCTGGATCGGCGGCGACCGCGACGGCAACCCCAACGTCACCCCCGCCGTCACCCTCGACGTGCTGCTGCTGCAGCACGAGTACGGCATCAGGGACGCGCTGGAGGTCGTCGACGACCTCCGCGGCCAGCTGTCCAGCTCAGTACGGCTGTCCGGCGCCAGCGACGAACTGCTCGCCTCCCTCGCCGCCGACCTCGACCAGCTCCCCGAGATCAGCCCCCGCTACAAGCGGATGAACGCCGAGGAGCCCTACCGGCTCAAGGCCACCTGCATCCGCCAGAAGCTGGTCAACACCCGCGAGCGCCTCGCCAACGGCACCCCGCACGTCGAGGGTCGGGACTACCTCGGCACCGCGCCGCTGCTCGCCGACCTCCAGGTGATCCAGGACTCGCTGCGCGCCCACCGGGGACAGCTGATCGCCGACGGCCGCCTGTCCCGCGCCATCCGCACCGTCTCCGCGTTCGGACTGCAGCTCGCCACGATGGACGTGCGCGAGCACGCCGACGCCCACCACCACGCGCTCGGACAGCTCTTCGACCGCCTCGGCGAGGAGGCCTGGCGCTACACCGACATGCCCCGCGAGTACCGGCAGCGGCTGCTCGCCAAGGAGCTCAAGTCCCGCCGCCCGCTCGCTCCCACCCCCGCCCCGCTCGACGCGGCGGGCGCCAAGACCTTGGGCGTGTTCGAGACGATCCGCGAGGGCTTCGAGCGCTTCGGCCCCGAGATCGTGGAGAGCTACATCATCTCCATGTGCCAGGGCGCGGACGACGTCTTCGCGGCGGCGGTCCTGGCCCGCGAGGCGGGGCTGATCGACCTGCACGCGGGCATCGCCCGGGTCGGCATCGTCCCACTGCTGGAGACCACCGACGAGCTCCGGGCCGCGGACACCATCCTCGACGAGATGCTCCGGGACCCCTCCTACCGCCGGCTGGTGGCGCTGCGCGGTGACGTCCAGGAGGTCATGCTCGGCTACTCCGACTCCTCCAAGTTCGGCGGCATCACCACCTCGCAGTGGGAGATCCACCGCGCCCAGCGCCGGCTGCGCGACGTCGCCCACCGCTACGGCATCCGGCTCCGCCTGTTCCACGGACGCGGCGGCACCGTCGGTCGCGGCGGCGGCCCCTCGCACGAGGCCATCCTGGCCCAGCCCTACGGCACTCTCGAAGGCGAGATCAAGGTCACCGAGCAGGGCGAGGTGATCTCCGACAAGTACCTGATCCCGGCCCTCGCCAGGGAGAACCTGGAGCTGACGGTGTCGGCGACACTGGAGGCCAGCGCCCTGCACACCTCCCCGCGCCAGTCCCCCGAGGCGCTGGCCCGCTGGGACGCCACGATGGACACCGTCTCCGACGGCGCCCACACGGCCTACCGCCGGCTCGTCGAGGACCCCGACCTCCCCGCGTACTTCTTCGCCGCAACCCCGGTCGACCAGCTCGCCTCGCTGCACCTCGGCTCCCGCCCCTCCCGCCGCCCCGACAGCGGCGCGGGCCTGGACGGGCTGCGGGCCATCCCCTGGGTCTTCGGCTGGACCCAGTCCCGCCAGATCGTCCCCGGCTGGTACGGCGTCGGCTCCGGCCTCGCCGCCGCCAGGGACGCCGGACTCGGCGACATCCTCGAAGAGATGCACGGCGAGTGGCACTTCTTCCGCAACTTCCTGTCCAACGTGGCCATGACGCTGGCCAAGACGGACCTGCGGATCGCCCGCCACTACGTCGACTCGCTCGTCCCGGACCACCTCAAGCACATCTTCTTCGACCTCATCGAGGCCGAGCACGCGCTGACGCTCAAGGAGGTGCTGCGGGTCAGCGGCGAGAGCGACCTGCTGGAGCACACCCCGGTGCTCAAGCAGACCTTCGCCATCCGCGACGCCTACCTCGACCCGATCTCCTACCTGCAGGTGGCGCTGCTGCGGCGGCAGCGCGAGGACGCCGCGCAGGGGCTCGCCGAGGATCCGCTGCGTTCCCGGGCCCTGCTGCTCACCGTCAACGGGATCGCGGCCGGCCTGCGCAACACCGGCTGACGCGTCGTCAAGCGGCCCGCACCCGATGTACTCGGGTGCGGGCCGCAGGTACGTGCGCGACTACCGGGTCAGTGACGCCCGGCAGCACCGCGACGGCGCAGGGCGAACATCGCACCGCCACCGACGACCACCAGCGCGCCGGCGATCCCGGCGATCAGACCGGAGCTGCTGCCCCCACCGGTCGTGGCCAGCACGGGTCCGGTCGGCGAGGCCGAGGCGGAGACCGACGGAGACGGCGACGACGACTCGGTGGGCTTGACCGACTTGGACGGCGACGCGGAGGGACTGTGCGACGCGCTCTTCGACGGCGACGGGGAGGCGCTGGGCGACGGGCTGGTGGTGGTCGGGGTCGCGCAGGCGCCCCCGGGGCTGGCGAGCGGCGGGGTGAGGTCGAAGTGCGGGCCCTTGTCGACCGCCTGGACGTGCACGGTCCACGAGCCGTCGGCCTTCCAGGGCACGAGGATGTCGAGCGCGGTCGACTTCCCCTGCCAGCCGGCCGCGAACTCGCCCGTGCCGACCAGCGTCCCGTTGTCGAGCACCGTGATGGTGGCCCCCGTGTGGTACGGGTCGATATCGACGATCTTGATGTCGGCCTTGCCGCTGCCACTGTCGCAGGACACGGACGGAGCGAAGTCTCCGGGCACGCACGCGAAGGCGCTGCCGGCGACGCCCAGGGTGATCGCGGCTGCGGCGGAGGCGACACCGAGGGTGCGTACCGCAGTGGCGGTACGACGGGATATGGACACGTTCTCCCCTAACTGGGTCAAGCCAGAACAGTGGAAGCCACAGGGGATGTCCAGCGGCGCTCGCGCAGCACGCGCCAGGCCGGGAGGAGCGGAACAGGATTCACGTCTTCCCCATGAGCACGACACATCGTCATTACACGCGGCAGGCTTGTCAATTCACTCCATTACCGACAATGCATCCCAATCCCTGCGCATCGTCAGCGACAAACCGCATATGTGGCACTAAAACCCGCAAAGATCGGCCAGTAACGATTCGCCATGGAGCTCAGGAGTTGTACGTCGTCTGGGCCCGCTCCAGGCCCTCGGCGATCAGCGCCTCAACGGCGTCCGCGGCGCGGTCGACGAACCAGTCGAGCTCCTTGCGCTCGGTCGACGAGAAGTCCCGGAGTACGAAGTCCGCGACCTCCATCCGCCCCGGCGGGCGGCCCACTCCCGCGCGCACCCGGTAGTAGTCGGAACCCAGCGACTTCGTCAGCGACTTGAGGCCGTTGTGCCCGTTGTCGCCCCCGCCCAGCTTCAGCCGCAGCGACGCGTAGTCGATGTCCAGCTCGTCGTGGACGACCACCAGCCGGTCCACCGGCGCCTTGTAGAAGTCCCGGAGGGCTGTCACCGGGCCACCGGAGAGGTTCATGAACGAGGAGGGCTTGGCCAGCACCACCCGCTGCCCCGACAGCCGCCCCTCGACCACCTGGTTGCGACTCTTGTGCGCCTTGAACTTCGCGCCGATCCGCGAGGCCAGCAGGTCGGCCACCATGTAGCCGATGTTGTGGCGGTTCCCGGCGTACTCGGGGCCGGGATTGCCCAGGCCCACCACGAGCCAGGGCCCGGTGTACTCGTCACTCACCGTGGGGTCCTTCCCTTATGCGGCTGCCCCGGCCTGTCGAGGGCCGGGGCAGCGGACGCGAACGCAGTGGTGCTGTGCTGGACAGTGCTCAGGCCTGGGCGGCGGCCTCTCCGGCCTCGGTCTCCTCGGCGACGGCCTCGACCTGGGCGGTGACGATGTGCAGGACCACGGTCTCCGGCTCGACGGCCAGGGTGGCGCCCTTCGGCAGCGTGATGTCCTTGGCGAGGACGGAGTCACCGGCGGTGAGGCCCTCGATGGAGATGGTGACCGACTCGGGGAGGTGGGTCGCCTCGGCCTCGAGCGGGAGGGTGTTGAGCACGTGCTCCAGCAGGTTGCCGCCAGGAGCCAGCTCGCCCTCGGTGTTGATCTGGATCTCGACGGTGACCTTCTCGCCGCGCTTCACCAGCAGCAGGTCGACGTGCTTCAGGCTGCGCTTGATCGGGTCGCGCTGCACGGCCTTCGGCAGCACGAACTCGTCCTTGCCGTCGATCGGCAGCGAGAACAGTACGTTCGGGGTCTTCAGCGCCAGCATCAGGGCGTGGCCCGGAAGGTTGACGTGAACCGGGGTCAGGCCGTGGCCGTAGACGACGGCGGGGACCAGGCCGGCGCGGCGGGCGCGGCGGGCGGCACCCTTGCCGAACTCGTTGCGGGGCTCGGCTTCAAGGCGGATCTCGGCCATGACGGCACTCCTCGTACGCGGGGTGGGCGCCGTCCGGGCCGACTCTTCGGGCAAAAGAAAAAGCCACCGGCAGAACCTCACCCGAAAGAATCTCTGGATGAGTCGCCCGGCGGCGTCTCGCACAACCGCCCACCAGGGGCGGTGCAGCGCGTCGATCACGGAGTCACGCGGAGGTGGGACTCCCTCGCCGGGCAATTTCAGAAGTCTAGCCGAATCCCGGCGAGGGACCCAAAACGATCACTCCGACGGATCACTCCGACGGAGTCGGGCGACCGAGTTACGCACCGTCGAAGAGGCTGGTCACCGAACCGTCGTCGAAGACCTCGCGGATGGCGCGGGCGATCAGCGGGGCGATCGACAGCGTGGTGACCTTGTCCATCTGCAGCTCGCCCGGCGTCGGCAGGGTGTTGGTGAAGACGAACTCGCTCGCGCGGGAGTTCTTCAGCCGGTCCGCGGCCGGGCCGGACAGCACGCCGTGCGTGGCGGCGACGATGACGTCCGCCGCACCCTGATCGAACAGGGCGTCGGCGGCGGCGCAGATGGTGCCACCGGTGTCGATCATGTCGTCGACCAGGACGCACACCCGGCCCTTGACGTCACCGACGACCTCGGCCGACATCACCTTGTTGGCCACGTTGGGGTCGCGGCGCTTGTGGATGATCGCCAGCGGCGCGCCCAGGCGGTCCGACCACTGGTCGGCGACGCGGACCCGGCCGGCGTCCGGGGAGACGATGGTGAGGCGGTCCCGGTCGACCTTGCCGCCGACGTAGTCCGCCAGCAGCGGCAGCGCGAAGAGGTGGTCCACCGGGCCGTCGAAGAAGCCTTGAATCTGCGCGGTGTGCAGGTCCACCGACATCAGCCGGTGGGCGCCGGCCTGCTTCAGCAGGTCGGCGACCAGGCGGGCGGAGATGGGCTCGCGACCGAGGTGCTTCTTGTCCTGGCGGGCGTAGCCGTAGAACGGCATGATCACGGTGATGCTCTTGACCGAGGCCCGCTTCAGGGCGTCGATCATGATCAGCTGTTCCATGATCCACTGGTTGATCGGCGCGGTGTGGCTCTGCAGCACGAACGCGTCCGCGCCACGTACCGACTCCTCGTAGCGCACGTAGATCTCACCGTTTGCGAAATCCAGCGCCTTCGTCGGAACCAGGTCCACACCGAGCTGCTCTGCCACCTCCCGGGCCAACTCGGGGTGTGCGCGGCCGGAGAAGAGCATCAAGTTCTTCTCACCGGACGTCTTGATCCCGGTCACTGCACCGTCTCCTCGTTGCCGACGTCGTTGCCGACGCGCGCCTCGCACGCCGCACGGCGCGGCGTAGCTGGTGGGGGGGTTGGCTGGAACGCCGACACGGACGACTCGTCCACGGCGCCTGGATGTCCCCCAGGTTACGCGTCGGCGGCGGTTCCCGTCGCCTCCGGGTCGTCGGACGGGACCCCGCCGGGCGCACCCGCGGAGCGTGCGGCCTGCGCCGCGCGCGCCGCCTCCGTGCCCGGACGCTTCCGCTCGACCCAGCCGTCGACGTTGCGCTGCTGGGGTCGGGTGACGCCCAGCGCGCCCGCCGGAACGTCCTTGTAAATCACCGATCCGGCTGCGGTGTATGCCCCGTCCCCCACCGTCACCGGAGCGACGAACATGTTGTCGGAGCCGGTACGGCAGTGGCTGCCGATGGTCGTCCGGTGCTTGTTCACGCCGTCGTAGTTGACGAAGACGGAGGCCGCGCCGATGTTGGTCCCCTCGCCGATTGTGGCGTCCCCCACATAGCTGAGGTGGGGCACCTTGCTGCCGTCGCCGATGGTCGAGTTCTTCGTCTCGACGTAGGTGCCGATCTTGCCCTTCGCGCCGAGGACCGTGCCCGGACGGAGGTAGGCGTACGGGCCGACGGAGGCGCCCGCGCCGATCACCGCGCTGTCAGCTGTGGCATTGCTCACATGGGCGCCCTCGCCGACCCGGGTGTCCTTCAGCGTGCAGTTCGGACCCACCTCGGCGCCCTCGCCGACGAAGGTGCGGCCCTGCAGCTGGGTATTGGGCCGGACGACCGCGTCCTGCTCGTAGGTCACCTGGACGTCCATCCAGGTGGTGGCCGGGTCCACCACGGTCACCCCGGCCCGCATCGCGGCGTCGAGCAGGCGGTTGTTCATGATCCGGCGGGCCTCGGCGAGCTGCACCCGGTCGTTGATGCCCAGGATGTCGCGGAAGTCCGAGGCGACCAGGGCCCCGACCCGGTGTCCGGCCTCGCGGAGGATGCCGAGGACGTCGGTGAGGTACTCCTCGCCCTGGCTGTTGTCGGTGCGGACCTCGCCCAGGGCCTGCGCGAGCAGCTTGCCGTCGAAGGCGTACACCGCGGAGTTGATCTCGGCGATGGCGAGCTGGGCCTCGGTGGCGTCCTTGTGCTCCACGATGGCCTGCACCTCGTGGCTGGGGCCGCGCAGAATCCGGCCGTAGCCGGTCGCGTCGGGGACCTCGGCGGTCAGCACCGTCACGGCGTTGCCGTCGGCGGTGTGCGCCTCGACGAGGCGGCGCAGGGTCGCGCCGGTGAGCAGCGGGGTGTCGCCTGTGCTCACCACGACCGTGCCGTCCAGAGCGACACCGCGGGCGGCGAGGGCCTCGAGCGCGACGCGGACGGCGTGTCCGGTGCCGTTCTGCTGCTCCTGCACGACCGTACGGGTACCCGGGTCGACCTCGGCGAGGTGGGCGGCGACCTTGTCGCGCATGTGGCCGATCACGACCACCAGGTGTTCCGGCGACAGTTCGCGCGCCGCGGCGACGGCGTGGCCGACGAGGGTTCTCCCGCAGATGGGATGCAGCACCTTCGGCAGCACCGCCGACTTCATCCGGGTGCCCCCGCCTGCGGCGAGGACGACGACAGCGGCCGGAGGGTTGAAGCTCACGGGAAGAGGCTCCTCGGCGTCATGGAGGGTGGAGGGTCCGCCGGGACGCCAGCAGGAGATCCGCACAGGCGTGCCCGAACGGTTTGAGGATAGCGGGGTCGCCGAACAGGTCGGTCGAACGAAAGCTCCGCTGCTAGGACTCGAACCTAGACCGAACATCTCCAAAGGATGCCGTGCTGCCAATTACACTACAGCGGAACAAATGTCAAGGGGAATCCAGTCTCCCTTGGACACCCCCACAGCCTACGGGTTTCGACGCCTCGCCTCCACTACCAATACCCCTCACCCTGTCGGCCCACAGCTTCGCCACGCCGGAGGGATTGGGTCTGTGCAGAGCGGGGCAATCAACCTACGATGCCGTAGGTTACGGAACCGTAGGAACGGCGCTCCGTGCCGACGGCCCCCCGCACTCCCCCGCACTCCCCCGGCAGCCCTGCGCAGTCCCAGCCTGAGCCTCCCCCTCCTGTCACGAGGTAGCCGCATGACCATCCAGCCCACCGAGGAGTCCGTCGCCGGCGCCGCCGCGACGGCCGTGCTGCCGCAGCGCCGGCCGGCACACCTGACCTCCGCGACGCGCGGCGGGGAGAAGCAGGGGGCGGCGGAGCAGTTCGCACTCGCCTCGTTCATCGCGGTGCCGTTCCTGGCCCTGGCCGCGGCGGTGCCGGTGGCCTGGGGGTGGGGTCTCGGCTGGCACGACGTGGTGATCATGGTGGTGATGTACTTCACCGCCTGCCACGGCGTCACCGTGGGCTTCCACCGCTTCTTCACCCATGGCTCGTTCAAGGCCAACCGCGCCCTGAAGATCGCGCTCGCCGTGGCCGGCAGCCTGGCGATCGAGGGCCCGGTCGTGCGCTGGGTCGCCGACCACCGCAAGCACCACAAGTTCTCCGACAAAGACGGCGACCCGCACTCGCCCTGGCGCTACGGCGAGTCCGTCCCCGCGCTGCTCAGGGGCCTGTGGTGGGCGCACATGGGCTGGCTGTTCGACGAGGAGCAGACCCCGCAGCAGACCTACGCCCCCGACCTGGTCAAGGACCGGGACATCTCCTGGATCTCGCGCCAGTTCGCCTTCTTCACGCTGGCCTCGCTGCTGCTCCCGCCGCTGGTCGGCGGCCTGTGGTCGTGGTCCTGGCAGGGCGCGCTGACCGCGTTCTTCTGGGGATCGCTGGTGCGGGTGGCGCTGCTGCACCACGTGACCTGGTCGATCAACTCGATCTGCCACGCCGTGGGCAAGCGTCCGTTCAAGTCGCGGGACCGGTCCGGGAACGTCGCCTGGCTGGCGGTGCTGTCCTGCGGCGAGTCCTGGCACAACCTGCACCACGCCGAGCCGACCTCGGCGCGGCACGGGGTGCTGCGCGGGCAGGTGGACTCCTCGGCGCGGCTGATCCGCTGGTTCGAGCTCGCCGGGTGGGCGCGCGACGTCCGCTGGCCCAGCCCCGAACGGATCGCGGCGCGACGCGCGGCATGATGGTCCTGTGAACGAGAGCAGCGGTGGGTCAGGAGAGGCTGGCGATCCACCCGTTGCCGCGAAGGCGGTACGGGGGACGACGCCGCGCGCGCGCCGGGCCACAGGGGGCACGCGGGTACGGATGAGCGGTAAGCAGCGGCGCGAGCAGCTGCTGGACATCGGCCGGACGCTGTTCGCGGAGCGGGGGTACGACGCGACGTCGGTGGAGGAGATCGCGGCAAAGGCCGGGGTCTCCAAGCCGGTGGTCTACGAGCACTTCGGCGGCAAGGAGGGGCTCTACGCGGTCGTGGTGGACCGCGAGATGCAACTGCTGCTGGACACCGTCACGGGCGCGCTGACCGGCGGGCATCCACGGGAGCTGCTGGAGGAGGCGGCGTTCGCGCTGCTCGACTACATCGAGACGTCGACGGACGGGTTCCGGATCCTGGTGCGGGACTCGCCGGTGGCCCAGTCGACGGGCACCTTCGCGTCGTTGATCAGCGACATCGCGACGCAGGTCGAGGACATCCTGGGCCTTGAGTTCAAGTCACGGGGCTACGACCCCAAGTTGGCGCCGATGTACGCGCAGATGCTGGTGGGGATGGTGGCGCTGACCGGCCAGTGGTGGCTGGAGGTGCGGAGCCCGAAGAAGGCGGAGGTCGCCGCCCACCTGGTGAACCTGGCCTGGCACGGCCTGGGCGGGATGGAACGGCGGCCTCAGCTGGTGGGGCGGCGGAAGAGCTAGGGCCGGTCCGGCCAGAAGAGCGAGGGGTCGTCCCTTGGTCTACGGCCTCGCTTCGAGGAACTCGATGCGGTTGCCGACGGGGTCGTGGGAGTAGAAGCGGTCGTGTCCGGGGAGGTCGTGGTCCCAGCTGACGGGGGCGCCGAGGGCGGCGATGTGCTCGGCGAAGGCGTGGATGCCCTGGACCCGCAGCGCCGGGTGGGCCTTCCTGGCCGGGACGAAGGGGTCCTCGACACCCACGTGGAGCTGGACCGCCCCGGTCTGGAACCAGCAGCCGCCACGGGCGGCGAGCACGCGGGGCTTGGGGATCTCGGTCATCCCGAGGATGTCCGCGTAGTACGCGCGGATCCGGTCCTCGCTGCCGACGGGGGCGGCCAGCTGGACGTGGTCGAGGGCGGTGATCATGTGAGTGTTCCTCAGTTCTTGACGGCGACGGCGAAGATACGGCGGTACGGCAGGACGGTGCCGTGCGGAGTGGCCGGGTACGCCTCGGCGAGCAGCGCGCCGTACTCGGCGAGGAACGCCTCGCGGTCGGCCGGATCGGTCAGCGCGGCGAGGACAGGACGCAGGCCGGTGCCGAGCATCCAGTCCAGCACCGGGTTGTCTCCGGTGAGGACCTGGTCGTAGGTCCACTCCCAGGCGTCGACGGTGCAGCCGAGGGCGGTGAGCCGCTGCCGGTACTCGGCGGGCTGGTGCACAGCAGGGGCGTGGATGTCGGCGAGGCGGCCGGCCCAGCGGGGGCTGTCCCTGAGTTCGGCGAGGAGGGTGTGGGTGGGCGCCCCGAAGTTGCCGGGGACCTGGAAGGCCAGGACGCCTCTGGTGGGGAGCCCGTCGATCCAGCGGGGGAACAGGTCGGCATGGCCGGGGACCCACTGCAGGGCGGCGTTGGAGAGGATCAGGTCGGGGTTGTCCTGCGCCGGTGCGTAGCCGGCGATGTCGCCGAGGCGGAAGGCGACGTCCGGGTGGTCGTGGAGGGCCTGCTGGATCATCTCGGTGGAGTTGTCCACACCGATGATCTCCGCGCCGGGCCAGCGGTCGGTGAGGGTCGCGGTGGTGTTGCCGGGACCGCAGCCGAGGTCGACGACCTTCGCCGGCGAGTGCGGGATTCGGTCGACCAGGTCGTGGAAGGGCCGGCTGCGGTGGTCGGCGTGGCGGAGGTACTGGGCGGGGTCCCAGGTCATGGCCTGCTCCTCGGAGAAGTATCTCGACATCAAGATACTTCGATTCTGGCCACTGCTGTTTCTTGATGTCAAGAGACTTCACATCGACACATCCACCACTACACTGATCGACTATGGAGGACGAGGTCGACCGGCTGGTCGCAGCATGGCGGCGCGAGCGCCCTGACCTCGACGTGGAACCACTCGAGGTACTCAGCCGGATCAGCCGCCTCGCCCGGCATCTCGACCGCGCCCGGCGCACCGCCTTCGCCGAGCACAACCTGGAGCCCTGGGAGTTCGACGTCCTCACCGCGCTGCGCCGCGCCGGAGCCCCCTATCAGCTGTCCCCCGGGCAGCTGCTGACGCAGACCCTGGTCACCTCCGGCACGATGACCAATCGGATCGACCGCCTGGCCGGCAAGGGCCTGGTCCAGCGGCTGCCCGACCCGGGCGACCGCCGGGGCGTCCTGGTCCGCCTCACCACGGCCGGGCAGGATCTCGCGGACGCCGCGCTGGCCGGCCTGCTGGCCCACGAGCGCGCCCTGCTGGCCGAGCTCTCCGCAGCCCAGCGCGGGGATCTGGCGGGACTGCTGCGGCAGCTCGTCGCGCCGTTCGACAACCTGCCCGAATAGCGCCCCAAGGCAACCCGCGCCTGACTCTTGACGGAGTACCAGCAATGGGGCCACTCTAGGCGAAATCAAGTTAGGAAAGCTTCCTAACTAAGTCCTGGCTCCCGAAGGAGCACCATCTGATGGCCTCTCATACCAGTCACATCAGAAAGCTGATCGCCGCCGCAGCGGCGGCCGGGTGTATCAGCCTCGGCCTCGCGGCCACCGGCGGAGCCACCGCCTCCGCCGCGACCACCCCCGCACATCCCTTCCCCACCCATGTGACCTACAAGGTCGGCGTGATGCCCTCCGCCTCGCAGGCGACCCGGGACGCGGCGGTGGAGAAGCAGTACAACTCGTGGAAGTCGACCTATCTGGTGCACGGCTGCGCCTCCAACGAGTACTACGTCTCGACGAAGGGCGACAACGACGCCACCAACGGCGGCACGGTGTCCGAGGCCCAGGGCTACGGCATGAACATCGTGCCGCTGATGGCCGGCTACGACACCAACGCGCAGACCGAGTTCAACGGCCTGTGGCAGCTGGTCAAGGACCACAAGGACCAGTGGGGCCTGATGCAGTGGCAGCTCGACGGCAAGAGCTGCAGGTACTACAGCGGTGGCACCCCCGACGCGGCCACCGACGGCGACCTGGACATCGGCTACGGCCTGATCCTCGCCGACAAGCAGTGGGGCGGCTACACCGCCGACGCCAAGGCCTGGTTGGCGAGCTTCTACGCCCACGACGTCGCCCCTGACGGCCACCTCAAGTGCGAGGACGACGGCCCCACCACGGACACCCGTCCCTCCGACATGATGCTGGACCACCTGCGGGCCTTCGCCGCCTACGACACCTCGCACGACTGGAACAAGGTGGTCACCCGCACCGAGGCGGTGATCAACGAGTTCTCCGCGTCGTACTCGTCGAGCTCCGGCCTGCTCTCGGACTTCGTGGTGAACGCGAACGGCACCAGCCCCAAGCCCGCGCCCGCGAACTACCAGGAGAGCCAGCCGGACAACATCGTCGGCTACAACTCGATCCGCGTGCCCTGGCACCTGGGCACCGACGCCCTGGTGAACGGCTCCAGCACCGCCGCGACCGCGTACGGCACGGCCAAGAAGGAGTCCGCCTGCCTGAAGAAGCTCTCCGGCGGCAACCCGGCCAACGTCCAGCCGCACATCAAGCTGAACTGCGCCAACGGGAACATCTCCGGCGACACCCAGGCGGAGGAGGCCGGCGACTCGGTCGGCCCGGCGGCAATGGCCTCCGGCGACCAGGCCTGGACCGACGCGATCTGGAAGCAGCTCGGCACCAACCCCTTCGGTGACGCCTACTACGGCGAGACCATCAAGATGCTGGTCTACGTGGTGATGGCCGGCGACTACTGGAGCCCCGCCTCCTGACACCGCGTCAAGCTGCGGCGCCCCCGGGTCCTGGCCCGGGGGCGCCGTACTGCCCAGGTCGTGACTGCACAGCTATTGCCAGAAGCTACTGGCGGGTTGGGATACTCCCTGGGATCGGGAGCCGCATCGAACGCGGCTCCCCAGAAGGGGGGCCCACCCGTGCCCAGCACCTCCCGCGTGCGCCGCGTTCTCGCCACCTTCGCGCTCGCGGCTCTCGCCGCGGCGACGATGACCGGCACCGCGTCCGCGCGCGACTCCGGCGGCAGCCCACAGGGCAGTCCGCACTACTACGTCTCACTCGGTGACTCGCTGGCCGCCGGCTACCAGCCGAACGTGCAGCAGAACACCGACGTCTCGTACACCGATCAGCTGTACGCGCAGCTCAAGCAGCGCGACCCCGCGCTGGTGCACATCAAGCTCGGGTGCAGCGGCGAGACCACCGGGACGATGATCGACGGCGGGATCTGCAGCTACCCGGGGGCGAGCTCGCAGCTGGACGCGGCCGAGAAGTTCCTCCGCGCGCACCGGGGCCAGGTCAGGTACGTGACCCTGGACATCGGCGCCAACGACGTGGACGGCTGCCTCGCCGGGGGGACCATCGACCTCGCCTGCACCGCGAAGGGCGTCGCCACGGTCGGGGCGCAGCTGCCGCAGATCACCCGGGCCCTCTACCAGGCGGGCGGCTCGCGGGTGCGCTACGCGGGCATGAACTACTACGACCCCTTCCTCGCGGTGTGGCTGACCGGCCCGGCCGGTCAGCAGCTGGCGGTGCAGTCCACGGCACTGTCCACGGTCCTCAACGGGGTGATCAAGCTGGGCCTGCGGAGCAGCCACTTCGAGCTGGCGGACGCGTCCAAGGCGTTCTCCACCGATGACTTCACCCACCAGGTCACCCTGCCCGGGATCGGCCAGGTGCCGCTGAACGTGGCCCGGATCTGCGCCTGGACCTGGGAGTGCACCCCGTACCACGACATCCACGCCAACCCGGTCGGGCACGCGGTGCTCGCCGAGGCGTTCCAGGACGCGCTGAAGCACCACGACTGATCGGCGTCACCACGCCCTGCCGCGAGAGCCCGCCCCCGCCATTCGGGGGGCGGGCTCTCGTCTTGTCGTCGGACGTCGTTGTGGAAATGCTATGCAAGTATGAAGATTCACTCATAACGGACGGGTAGAAACGTGTCCTCCGAATCGCCGACGAACCGGCTCGCTGCCTGGCGCCCGCGCGCCGCCGCCGCCTCCGTCTGGTACCTGCGCGTCGCCGCGGCGCTCAACTTCCTCGGAGCCGTCTCCGCGCCCTTCCGAGGGCAGGTCACCCGCCACAACACCGGGGACTTCTTCACCCCCTACATGATCACCTCGGGGTTCACCTCGGGCGCCCTGGCGCTGTTCCTGGCCATGATGATGCGTCGGCGCAAGCGCGCCGCCTGGATCTTCAACGTGGTCGTCGTGTCCCTCTACATGGCGCTGGTCCTGATCTCCCTGGTGGGCCTGCCCGAGGTCCGGGAGCACTGGTTCAACTGGGTGTCGGGGACCATCACCCTGGGCCTCCTCGCCGCGCTGCTGGTCGGCCGGCGCGAGTTCCGGGCGAAGGGCGACCGCTCCAACCCCTGGCTCGCGCTGAGCGCACTGATCGGCGGCGGGGCGGTGGGCGTGCTGATCGGCACGGCGCTGGTCTCCGCGACCAACACTGCGACGGGCTCGACGCTGCGCGGGCGGATTGACTACGTGCTGATGCGCGTCTACACCCTGGCGCCCTCCGACTCGAGCTTCCACAACATCGACATCCCGCACTGGGTGGACATCGTGATCAACGTGATGAGCGCGCTGATCTTCCTGCTGGTGCTGTACACGCTGTTCCGCTCGCCCAGGGGCAAGGAGTACCTCTGCCCCGACGACGAGCTGCGGCTGCGGGAGTTGCTCGACCGGCACGGCGAACGCGACTCGCTGGGCTACTTCGCGCTGCGCCGGGACAAGTCGGTGATCTTCTCGCCGTCCGGGAAGGCCGCCGTCGCCTACCGCGTGGTCGGCGGCGTCTCGCTGGCCTCCGGTGACCCCATCGGGGACATCGAGGCCTGGCCGGGCGCCATCGAGCTCTGGCTCGACCAGGCCCGCGACCACGCCTGGGTTCCCGCCGTGATGGGGGCCAGCGAGGAGGGCGGCACCGTCTTCGCCCGGCACGGACTGAACGCGCTGGAGCTGGGCGACGAGGCGCTGGTCGAGGTCGACGACTTCACCCTGGAGGGGCGCGCGATGCGCGGCGTCCGCCAGACGCACAAGAAGGTCGGACGCGCCGGATACACCGTTCGGGTACGCCGCCACGAGGACATCCCCGAAGAAGAGATGGACATGCTGCTGCAGCGCGCCGACCACTGGCGCGACGGGCAGACCGAGCGCGGGTTCTCCATGGCGCTGGGGCGGCTCGGCGACCCGGACGACGGCCAGTGCGTGATGCTGGAGTGCCATGACGGCCAGGGCGAGCTGAGGGCCCTGCTGAGCTTTGTCCCCTGGGGCCGTGACGGCCTTTCGCTGGACCTGATGCGGCGCGACCGGGAATCCGACAACGGACTGCTCGAGTTCATGGTGATCGAGCTGATCGGGCAGGCCGACAAGGTGGGCGTCAAGCGGGTGTCGCTGAACTTCGCCATGTTCCGGGCCGTCTTCGAACGCGGCTCCAGGCTCGGCGCCGGCCCGGTGCTGCGGATGTGGCGCTCGGTGCTGGTCTTCTTCTCCCGCTGGTGGCAGATCGAGTCGCTGTACCGGGCGAACGCGAAGTACCGGCCGATCTGGGAGCCGCGGTACCTGCTGTTCGCGCGCAGCAGCGACCTGCCGAGGATCGGCATCGCCTCCGCCCGGGCCGAGGGCTTCATCACCGCGCCCAGCCTGCCCAGCCTGTTCCAGCGGCGGCACCAGCGGGCCCTCCCGCGTTGACCTCAGGTCCGGCGTAGCGACAACTCGGCTACTCGACTACTCGGCCGGACCCACTCCTGCGCGCCGGGCCAGCGCGACCGCGGCGAGGGTGGAGTGGACCCCGAGCTTGCCGAGGACGTTCTGCATATGGGTCCGGACGGTGTGCGGGGAGAGGTAGAGCCGGTCGGCGACCGCCTGCCGGCCGAGTCCGGCGACCATGCAGCGGAGCACCTGCTTCTCGCGCGGGGTGAGCGACTCGACCAGCCGCTCGCTCTCGGTGCGGTCCCGGCGGGCCGCGGTGAGCTCCCTGATCACGCCGGTGAGCAGCAGCGGCGGGATGTGCGTCTCGTCCCGGAGCACCCCGCGGATCACGGCCATCAGCCGACCGAGCGAGCTCTCCTTGGCGACCCAGCCACCCGCTCCGGCCTGCAACGCCTGGACCACCCGGCGCGGGTCGTCGTCGGCGGCGAGGACGACCACCTGGAGGTCGGGGTGGGCGGTGCGGGCGCGGCCGACCAGGGAGATGCCGTCGCCGCCCTCGCTGCCGACGCGGGGACGTGCGGGCTGCGGCTCGCTGCCGCCGACGCGCGGCGCGGGGATGCGCGGGGCAGTGCGGGCGGGGGCCGGGGCGGCAGCGGGCCCGGGAGCCGGGGCTCCTGCGGACGTGGGCGCGCTGACCATGGGCTGCCGCAGCACCGGCAGGGGCACGGTCGCTGGCTTCGGGGGCTGCTTGGATGGTGCGCCGGGGCGGCGCTGGTCGCCGGCGCGGGCGGGCGCGGTTCCAATGGCCGGGGCCGGACTTCCCGGGCTTCCCAGACTTCCAGGGCTTCCAGGGCTTCCCGTGCCTCCGGAGGCGAGGTCGGCGTCGACCAGCAGCACCTGGAAGGGGCGGTTCTCGGCGGCGGCGCGCTCCAGGGCGCGCTCGGCCGCCTGGGTGCTGCCCGCCGCCGCGACCTCGACGTCGGGCTCGGCGGCGAGCGCGGTGGCGAGCGCCTCGGCGAAGATCCGATGGCCGTCCGCGACCAGGACCCGGATACGCGCCACTGCTGTCCCCCTGTCCCCTGCCCCGATTCCGGCCCCCCGCCGACTTCCGACTCAGGGTAGGCCCTGGGAGCCGTCAGGAGCGGGGGAACGGGGCGGGGGGTCGCCGGTTGACGTCAAATCAGGCGGCGGGCTCCGGCTGCCGGGACTGCGGTGAAGGCGCGGGGGGTCTTCCAGCCGCGGGCGGCGAAGGCGTCGGTGACGGCGGCGGTGATCCGGTCCGCGTCGGCGCGTTCGGCGAGCACGATGACGGAGCCGCCGAAGCCGCCGCCGGTCATCCGCGCCCCGAGCGCGCCCGCCGCGACCGCGGTGTCCACGGCGAGGTCGGTCTCCGCGCAGGAGATCGCGAAGTCGTCCCGCATGGAGGCGTGGCCCTCGGTCAGGATCGGGCCGATGCCCCGCAGATCCCCGGCGTCGAGCAGGGCGATGACGCGTTCCACCCGGGCGTCCTCGGTGACGATGTGCCGGGTCAGCGACCGCAGTTCGCCCTCGGGGAGGCGGGCCAGGGCCGCGTCCAGACCGTCGTACGGCACGTCGCGCAGGGCGGGCACGCCCAGCAGCTCGGCGGAGCGTTCGCAGCCCGCGCGGCGCTCGGCGTACGCGCCGTCCGCGTGGGCGTGCTTGACCTCGGTGTCGATGACCAACAGCACCAGGCCCTGCGCGGCGAGGTCCAGCGGGACCTGGCGCGTGTCCAGGCTCCGGGCGTCGACGAACAGTGCCGCACCCTCCGCGCAGCAGCTCGACGCGAGCTGGTCCAGGATGCCGCAGGGTACGCCGACGAAGGCGTTCTCGGCCCGCTGGGCGAGAACCGCGAGCTGACGCGGCGTCAGAGCGAGGCCGTGCAGGTCGTTGTACGCGGTGGCGACTGCGCACTCCAGGGCGGCGGAGGAGGACAGTCCGGCGCCGGTGGGCACGTCGCTATCCAGGTACAGGTCCGCGCCCGCCACCTGATGCCCCGCCTCGCGCAGCGCCCAGACGACCCCGGCGGGGTACGCGGCCCAGCCTTCGACCGATCCGGGGGCGAGGTCGGCGACCACCACCTCCGTCACGCTGTCCGGGGACTGGACGCTGTGCAGGCGCAGCAGACCGTCGTCGCGGCGGGCGGCGGCCACCCGGGCGGCGTGCGGAAGCGCGATCGGGAGCATGAAGCCGTCGTTGTAGTCGGTGTGCTCGCCGATCACGTTCACCCGCCCCGGCGCCTGCCAGACGCCCTCAGGCTCGGTGCCGTACAGAGTGGTGAAGCCCTTGCTGACGGCTTCGGTTTCGATCACTGCTGCTCCCTCTCCGGAGAAGACGCTGCGCTTGCGAGTGCGAAGTTCCAGGCGTCGGCGACGATCCCGTCGAGGTCGGTGCGGCGGGGCTGCCAGCCGAGGACGCTGCGGGCGCGCTCGGCGGAGGCGACCAGGACGGCGGGGTCGCCGGGGCGGCGCTCGGCCGTGATGGCGGGGATGTCGCGCCCGGTCACCCGGCGGACGGTGTCGATGACCTGGCGGACGGAGAAGCCGCTGCCGTTGCCGAGGTTGCAGATGAGGTGTTCCCCGGGCCTGGCGGCGGCGACGGCGAGGAGGTGGGCCTCGGCGAGGTCGGCGACGTGGATGTAGTCGCGGACGCAGGTGCCGTCGGGGGTGGGGTAGTCCTCGCCGTAGACGGCGATGTGCGGGCGCCTGCCCAGGGCGGCCTGGATGACCAGCGGGATCAGGTGGGACTCGGGGTCGTGCCGCTCGCCCTGCTCGCCGTAGGCGCCCGCGACGTTGAAGTAGCGCAGCGAGACGGCGGCAAGGCCGTGGGCGTTCGCCTCGCTGGTGATCATGTGGTCGACGGCGAGCTTGGTCGCGCCGTACGGGTTGGTCGGGGCGGTGCGGGCGGTCTCCTCGATGGGACTGACCTCCGGCTCCCCGTACACGGCCGCCGTGGAGGAGAAGACCAGGCGGCGCACCCCCGCCTTGCGCATCGCGGCCAGCAGCTCCAGGGAGCCCGCGACGTTGTTGCGCCAGTACTTCTCCGGGTCGGCGACCGACTCGCCCACCTGGGAGCTGGCGGCGAAGTGCAGTACGCCGTCGAACGAGCCGTCGAGGACGTCGGAGGCGTCCTGGATCCGGCCCTGGACGAACGCCGCCCCGGCGGGGACGGAGGCGCGGTGCCCGGTGGAGAGGTCGTCGAGGACGACGACGTCGTGCCCGGCCTCGACGAGGTGCGCGGCGACGACCCCGCCGACGTAGCCGGCGCCGCCGGTGACCAGGTACTTGCTCTGCTTGGGGGACGACTCCGTCACGGGGAGACCTCTCTTAGGCGCTGCGCCGCCGTCTCCGGCGACACGTCGTTGATGAACACGTCCATGCCGGATTCGGAGCCCGCCAGGAACTTGAGCTTGCCCACCGTACGACGGATGGTGAAGAGCTCCATGTGAAGAGCCAGCTCGCTGCCGTTGCCGAGGGCGCCCGAGCGGACCGGGCTCTGGTGCCAGGCGGCGATGTAGGGGGTCCTGTTGCCGGCCGGGTCGCCATGCTGGTCAGCGAGGTGCTTGTCTACGCTGTGCTTCTCTACGAACAGCAGGTCGAAGCGGCGGAGCAGGTCGAGGTAGACGGTGCAGAACTCGGCGCGCTCGGCGTCGTTCAGGGCGAGCAGGTCGCCGACCCGGCGGTTGGGGTAGAGGTGCACCTCGTAGGGCCAGCGGGCGGCGTAGGGGACAAAGGCGGTCCAGTGTTCGCCGGCGATGACGACGCGGTCGCCGGCGGCGCGTTCGGCGGCGAGCAGGTCGTCGAAGAGGTTGCGACCGGTGCGCCTGCGGTGGGCCGAGGCGGCGGCGAGCATCCGCTCGGTGCGCGGGGTGACGAAGGGGTACGCGTAGATCTGGCCGTGCGGGTGGCCGAGGGTGACGCCGATCTCCCGGCCGCGGTTCTCGAAGCAGAAGACCTGTTCGACTCCGGGGAGGGCGGAGAGCTCGGCGGTGCGGTCCGTCCAGGCGTCGAGCACCAGGCCGACCCGGGCCGGGGTGAGGTCGGCGAAGGAGGCGTCGTGGTCGGAGGTGAAGCAGACGACCTCGCAGCGCCCGATACCCGGGCGGGCGTGGTGGGCCAGCGGGGCGGGTGTCCCGTCCGGGAGGGCGGCCGGGCTCAGCGGACCGGCCGGGGTGTCGGCGTCGGGGCTGAGGGAGGGGAAGCGGTTCTCGAAGACGACCACGTCGTAGTCTGCGGCGGGGATCTCGCTGAGACGTCCGTCACGTGAGGGACACAGCGGGCACTCGTCCGCCGGAGGGTGGTAGATCCGGCCCTGGCGGTGCGAGGCCACCACGACCCATTCGTCCAGCAGCGGGTCGTAACGGATCTCGGACGCGGTACTGGTCGCGTCGAGAGGCCGCAGGTCGGGGTCGTCACGGACCACGTCGTCACGGGAGTCGTAGTAGATCAACTCGCGGCCGTCGGCCATCCGCGTACTGGTCTTCTTCACTACACGCTCCACCCTCACATCCACGCGGACCCTATGCCAACATATTCAAACACAAAGACTCAGTAGTCAACAGGGCAAGGTGTGGGGGTCGGGTCAGTTCTGGGCGGCTCGATCCAGCAGTCCCGTGCGGGCAGCCACAGCCGCAGCCTCCAGTCGGGTCCGCGCACCGAGTTTCATCAGCACCCGCTGGACGTGGGTGCGCGCCGTACTCGGCGCGATGGCCATCCCCTCGGCGATCTCCCTGGTGTCCTCGCCCTCCGCGATCCGCATCAGGACCTGCACCTCACGCCGGGTCAGCAGGCGCAGCAGCCGCACCGCCTCGTCGTCCGGCTCCGCCACGGGGCGCAGCAGATGCTGGAACACGGCGTGCAGCAGCTCGGGCGCCACCGCCACCTCGCCCGCGCGGACCCTGGTGAGGGCGCGCTCCACCACCTCGATGCGCTCGTCCTGGCGCACATAGCCGGTGGCGCCCGCGCCGAAGGCCGCCGCCACCCCGGACAGGCTGGCGACGCCTCCCATCACCACGACGGCGACCTCGGGTCGCTCCCGCCTGATCCGGCGCACCGAATCGAACGAGGACGGGTCCTCCGGGTGCGCCACCCCGAGCAGGCACACCTCGGGACGGCGGTGCACCACCAGGTCGGCGGCCGCGGCGACCGGAGTGCCCACCGCCAGGACCCGGTGCCCGCGCAACTGCAGCGCCGTCGCCAGCGCCTCCGCAAGCAAACGGTGGTCGTCCACAACCACGAGCCGCACGCCCACGGTGCCCCCTCAGTCCTCGCGAAACCGCCACAACCTTGGCGCGACGCACCATCACAACGCATGCGGTAGCCGTACCGCCAGCATGCCGCGCGACGGAGCGAGGGAGGGGAGACTTGCGCCATGCCACACCCGACACCTCTCTCCGACCTCACCGACGCCGCCGCCCGGCTGCTCGACCTGCCGGGCCGGCGCCTGCTCGGCCTCTGCGGGCCGCCCGCCGCGGGGAAGTCGACCCTGGCCAGGGCCCTGGTCGAAGGGATCGACGCCCGCCTCGGCCCCGGCACCGCGGCCTGGCTGCCGCTGGACGGCTTCCACCTGTCCAACGCCCAGTTGGAGCGGCTGGGACTGGCCGACCGCAAGGGCTCCCCGCCGACCTTCGACGTCCACGGCTACCTCGCGCTGCTGCGGCGGGTCGCCGCCGAACTCGACCACGACCTCTACATACCCGACTACGACCGCGCCCTGCACGAGCCCGTCGCGGCGCGGCACGTGATCGGCCCGGCGGTGCGGCTGGTCGTCACCGAGGGCAACTACCTCGGCATGGACGCCCCCGGCTGGCGCGAGACCGCCGAACCCCTGGACCAGCTCTGGTACGTGGACGCGCCGGACGCGCTGCGGGAACGGCGGCTCAGCGACCGCCACCTCGGCAACGGCTCCTCGTCGGATCGGACCCGTGCCAGGGTCGAGGGGAACGACCGGCCCAACGGTGAGCTGGTGAAAACGGCCCGCGGGAGGTGCGACCGGGTCGTCGGAGCATGGTCATGACGCTTGCCATGGACAAGGCGTGCCAAATCTGACATACCGCCATGAACCTTGCGGGGCAGAACTGTAGCGAGAGGCCGGACGGACACCTCTCGCGCATCAGTACCGTGTGATAATCCCCCCTATGTGCATACGTTGCGGGCTTCGTCCGAGGGCCGAGGCCCCACGGATATGAGCGAGTGGAGCCCGCTCACCGCCGAGCAGCCCAGGAGCGCCGCCCCGCCCGAGGTCCCGAGTCCGGACCGGAAGCACGGGTTCGGCGCTCTGGAACTGCTTGTCGCGGGCCTCCTGGTGCTGTTCCTCGGCCACCAGTGGGTCACCGGGCTGCTGCACGCCCCACGGCTGGACGCCTGGGCGACGGTGTTCGTAGCGATCTGCGTCCAGGCCACCCCCTTCCTGGTGCTGGGCACCGTGATCTCCGCCGCGATCGCGGCGCTGGTACCCGCCTCCTTCCTGGAGCGGGCGCTGCCCCGCAACCCGGCTCTCGCCGTCCCGGTCGCCGGGGTCGCGGGGGTGATCCTCCCCGGTTGCGAGTGCGCCTCGGTACCGGTGGCCGGCGGTCTCATCGCCCGGGGCGTGGCGCCCGCCGCCGCCCTGGCGTTCCTCCTCTCCGCTCCCGCGATCAACCCGATCGTGCTGACCGCGACCGCCGTCGCCTTCCCCGGCCACCCCGAGATGGTGCTCGCCCGCCTGGTGGCCTCGCTGGCCACCGCCCTGGTCATGGGCTGGCTCTGGGCCGCCTTCGGCCGCCCCGAGTGGCTGCGGCCGACCACCCGGCCGACCACGCCGGACGAGTCGGGGCGCTGGGCTGCCTTCCGGGCGGCGCTGGAGCACGACTTCCTGCAGTCGAGCGGATTCCTGGTGATCGGCGGGCTGACCGCGGCGACGCTGAACGTGGTGGTCCCCCGTCAGATCCTCTCCGGCCTGGCCGGCCTGCCCGGCGTCTCGGTCCTGGTGATGGCCCTGCTCGCGGTGGTGCTGGCGGTGTGCTCGGAGGCGGACGCCTTTGTCGCGGCCAGCCTGACCGCGTTCTCGCCGACCGCCCGGCTCGCCTTCATGGTGGTCGGCCCGATGGTGGACGTGAAGCTGGTCGCGCTGCAGACCGGGACCTTCGGACGGGCCTTCGCGTGGCGGTTCTCCTCCGTCACCTTCGCGGTCGCGGTGCTGTGCACCGCCCTGGTCGGCTGGCTGGTGCTCTGATGAAGCGTGAAGCACGTGCGGTACTGCTGGTGCTGGTCGGTGCGGCGCTGCTGCACCTCTCGCTCTTCACCGACGCCTACCTGCGCTACGTCCGGACCAGCCTGCGCCCGTACCTGATCGCCTCCGGCGTGGTGCTGGTGGCGCTCGGCCTGGCCCGCACCACCGCCGCGGTACGGGTACTGCTCCGCGAGGGCGCCGCGGAAACCGCGACCGCGCAGAAGCGCGGAAGCCGGGCCCGGCACCGCGGCGGCTCGCGCCCCGACGGCGGACCCCAGCAGCACGACGACGACGGGCACGGCCACGCGCACGGCGGCCCCAGGATCGCCTGGCTGCTGCTGCTCCCGATCCTGACGATCTTCCTGGTCTCGCCGCCCGCGCTCGGCTCCTACACCGCTCTGCACGCGAGCAACTCCGTCGCCAGGCCCGCCTCGGCCAAGAGCGGATTCCCCGCGCTGGCGGCGGGCGACCCGCTGGTCCTCCCGCTCGCCGACTTCGAGGTGCGCGCCATCTGGGACACCTCGCAGTCGCTGAAGGGGCGGCGGGTTCGGCTGACCGGATTCGCCCTGCCCAAGCGGGGCGGCGGCTGGTACCTCAGCCGGCTCACCATCACCTGCTGCGCCGCCGACGCCGTCACCTACAAGGTGGAGATCCAGGGTGTCGCCGCACCACCGCAGGGCAGCTGGGTCGAGGTCATCGGCGTGTGGCAGCCGAACGGCCAGACCGGGCGGGACGGCGCCGTACCCGCGCTCGCCGCCGCCCAGGCCACCGGGATCCCGGCGCCTCGCGACCCGTACGAGTGAGACCGACCGGCAGCACGCAGACACGCCAGACCACGAGGGGACGGGATCGACGGTGAAGTTGACGGACATGCGGGTGAAGCCCCGCACGAGGGCACTCATGCTGGTGGGGGGCGTCGCCCTGGCCCTGGCCACGGTGCCCGTGTTCTCCGGCACCGGGAAGTCCTCCGCGGACTCCAACTCGTACTACGGCAACACCCCGAGCGACCAGGCGACCGGTATCCCCGGCGAGAACGGCCAGCCCTGGGACGGGCAGACCCATCTCATCGGCGACGGCTCCACCTCGTACACCGGGCCGCAGCCCAAGCAGCTCGTCCCGGAGAAGCTGAAGCCGGGCGAGAAGCCCCCCCAGTTCGTCGTCTTCTCCTGGGACGGCGCGCTGCAGAACGACCAGCAGATGTTCTCCCACTTCAGGCAGTTGGGCGAGCAGTACAACGCCCAGATGACCTTCTTCCTCACCGGTATGTACCTGCTGCCCAACTCCAAGCGGTACCTCTACCACCCGCCGCTGCACGGGGTCGGCACCGCGGCCATCGACTTCGCTACCGACGCCCACATCCGCTCCACCGTGCAGCAGCTCAGCCTGGCCTGGACGGCAGGCGACGAGATAGGCACCCACTTCAACGGGCACTTCTGCGGCCAGGGCGGCGGCGGCGACTGGAGCACCCAGAACTGGCTCAGCGAGACCCAGCAGGCCTACTCCTTCGTGGAGAACTGGAAGACCAACACCGGCTTCACCGACCTCCCGGCGCTGCCCTTCGACTACAGCAAGGAGCTGGTCGGCGGCCGCGCGCCCTGCCTGGAGGGGCAGAAGACGCTGATCCCGGCGGAGAAGCAGCTGGGCTGGCGCTACGACGCCAGTTCTCCCGGCGACTTCCAGGCCTGGCCGTCGAAGCTCGGCGGCGTCTGGAACTTCCCGCTACAGGAGATGCCCTACCCGGGACAGAACTTCCAGGTCCTCTCCATGGACTTCAACTTCCTCGCCAACCAGTCCGGCGGCAGCCCGAACGGTGACCCCACCAAGTACGCCAAGTGGGAGCAGGAGACCCGCGACGGGTACCTCAACGGCTTCCAGCGCGTCTACAACGGCAGCCGTGCGCCCTTCTTCATCGGCAACCACTTCGAGAACTGGAACGGCGGCATCTACATGCAGGCCGTCGGCGAGGTGATGAAGAACATCTGCACGCGGACCGACGTCCGCTGCGTGTCCTTCAAGGAACTCGCGGACTGGATGGACGTGCAGGACCCGAAGGTGCTCGCGAAGCTCCGCCTGCTGGACCCGGGCGAGTCGCCCGACTGGTCGACCTATCTGACCCAGCAGCCGTAGCCGCGGCGGGCCCGACCGGGAAGCAGCGGGGAACGGTCGGGGATCGGCCGGGTGCGGCCGGGGTTCAGCCGGGGATCGATCCGGGGGCGGCCGGGGTTCAGCCGGTCGTGGCCCGGGTGTAGGCAGTCCAGATCCGCATCGGATCGGTGCTCTCGGGAACGGACTTGGCCGCGCCGCCGAGGCCCTCGAGCGAGAGCAGCTGACCGTTCTTGGGATCGACATGGAAGATGTTGACCGCCGTCACCGTCTTCCCGGTGTAGCCGACGAACCAGCCCACCGTGTTGTCCAGCATGGTCCCGGTCTTCCCCCCGACGCGCCGTCCGGCCAGCTTCGCGCCGCGCGCGTCCCCCCGGTTCACAGCGCCGACGAGCGCGGCGTCGACCTGGTTCGCGACGTCCGCGCTGAGAGCCTGCTTGGTCACCGGCGGGTCGACGGGGACGGCGGCGCCGGCCCGGGTCACCCGCAGCACCGAGTAGGGGTCGGTGTGCACGCCCGCTGCGGCGAAGGTGCCGTAGCCGTCCGCCATCCGGATGGCGCTGGGCATCGAGTTGCCGAGCGAGAAGTACGGCACCGGGGCGCCCATGCTCACCGGCAGCAGCCCGGCGGCCACCGCGGTCGAACGGACCCGGTCCAGACCGACATCCATTCCGAGCTGCACGAACGGGCTGTTCACTGACTGCTCCAGCGCCGACCGCAGGCTGATCTGCCCGAACGAGCGGCCGCCGTCGTTGATCCCCCGGACGATCTGCCCGTCCCGGTTCCAGTAGGGCCCTTCGGGGGTGTGCACCACCACCTTGTTGTCCCCGTTGTAGCGGGTGGCCGGGGTCACCGGCACCCGGGGGCCGCCGCGATCGGTCTGCACGCCCTGGCCGAGGGCTGCCGCGTACACGAACGGAGTGAAGGCCGAACCGGCGGGAACGGTCGAGGTGTTGGCGTTGTCGAAGCCCTGCTTGAGGTAGTCGGGACCGCCGTACAGCGCGAGGATCCGCCCGTCCGTGGCGACCGAGGCGGCGCCCACGGAGACATTGCGGTCGGCCGGCCTGGCGGCGGGATTGAGCCCTGCGGTGGTCCGTTGGACGGCGTCGGCGAGAGCGGCGACGCTCGGCTTCTGGAACGTGGTGTAGATCTGGTACCCGCCGAGGTCGAACTGCTGGTCGCTGATCTCGGTGCGGGCGGACACATTGGCCCTGGCCAGGTCGACCAGGTAGCCGGTCTCGCCGTTGAGGCCGGAGGCGCGCGGCGGCTGGATCGGCTCGGGGAAGGTGGTGTAAGTGGCCCGCTCCGCGGCGGACAGCCTGCCGATCTTCACCATCCGGTCCAGGATCCAGTTCCACCTGGTCACGGCCCGTTG
Source organism: Streptacidiphilus sp. MAP12-16 (assembly GCF_041262165.1). NCBI lineage: Bacteria > Bacillati > Actinomycetota > Actinomycetes > Kitasatosporales > Streptomycetaceae > Streptacidiphilus > Streptacidiphilus sp. MAP12-16. The sequence goes on along the minus strand of NZ_JBGCBY010000003.1, from coordinate 287,545 downwards.
GTGGTTCGCCGGGCTGATCGCCGGGTCGTAGAGCCCGGCGCCCTTGAGCAGCGTGGCCAGGAAGGCGCCCTGGCTGGGGGTCAGCTGCGAGACGTCCACCCCGTAGTAGACCTTGGCGGCCCGCTCGATGCCGTAGGCGCCGCGGCCGAACCAGCTGGTGTTGAGGTAGCCGTCCAGGATCTGCTGCTTGGACAGCTTGTTGTCCAGCTTCACCGAGATGAAGATCTCGGTGGCCTTGCGGGTGAGCGTCTGCTTCTGGTTGAGGTAGACGTTCTTCACGTACTGCTGGGTGATGGTCGATCCGCCCTGGGTGCTGCCCCCGGTGGCCATCAGGTAGGCGGCGCGGACGATCCCGTTGGGTGAGACCCCGTCATCGGTGTAGAAGGTCTCGTTCTCGGCCGCGAGCACGGCCCACTGCACCGGCACCGGAATCTCGGAGAGGGGCGCGACCTGCCGGTCGACCTGACCGGTGCGGGCCATCTCGGTGCCGTCGGCCCAGTAGTAGATGTTGTCCTGCTGGGTGGCGAAGGCATTGAGGTCGGTGGGTATCCCGGTCTCCAGGTAGGCGATGCCGACGAGCCAGATGAGCCCGATGCCGATCATCAGGACCAGCGCGAGCACCTGGTGCCAGGCCGGCATCCAGCGGCGGAACCCCGTGCGCCCGGGGCGGGGGTAGCTCGCCCGGACGGGGGCGAACAACCGCCCCGGTATTCGCAGGACCGCGCGGAGGCGCTCACCCACCATCAGCGAATCGAACCAGCTCCCGGCACGCACAGTTCCCCCATGGTTGAGCACACACACTGCCGACGGCTCCCCCGAGGCCCCCTGAGCCTATGCTGCGCCTCGTAACATCATCGCAACAACCCTGCACTAATCCAACACAACTGGCCCACCTGACCTCTGCTTCACCAGCAGCGACACATCAGGCCCCGAAACAGATCAGGCCCCCCGCCACTGGCGGGGGGCCTGATCTGGTCGCGGAGCCCCCATGCGGAATCGAACCGCAGACCTTCTCCTTACCATGGAGACGCTCTACCGACTGAGCTATAGGGGCGAACGAGGAAGACAATACCTGGTCACCGACCCGAACGTAAAATCGCCCGGCACCCGCTGCGCGGCGGCGCGGACGGGCGTCCCTCGACATCGCGTGGCAAAACGATCACACCTTGGCCAACGATGAGCACTGAGGGGTGGGGCGTGGGGCTCGCGGCGGGGGCGGAGCCGCTTGGGGCGACGGAGGCCGACGAGTTGACCCCGGCGTCCGCCGCCGCTGAGGCGGCGCTGCCGAGAAGCAGGGCCGCCGCCGCACACAGCGCAGGCATGGCTCGCGTCAGCCCCCGCATGCCCGGACCGTGTCATCGCGCTTGCTTGTGTGATCGACCGTCTGACCGAGAAGACCAGTGGACGCCCGCAACCGCTGGGCCTGCGCTGGGACCGTCGCCGCTATGGTGTGCGGCCAGCCGCGACCACGACAGACTCAACTGGCAGCGCCGCGTTGTCTGCCATCTCCACAACTCAGCCCCCTGGTGACATGTGGTCACCGTCTGCTACCAGGGGGATAGAAGCGCACGGAGTACTGCAGTCAGGGGTTGGGGAGGTGCGCGTACGGGTTGGGACGCGTGGGCGGCGTGGGCGGCGGGCCCGGGCGGTTGCGGCGACGGATCAGGATGAAGGCGACGACCGCTCCAGCGAGGACGACCACGGCTGCGCCGATGGCGATCCAGAGGACGGAGCTGCTACTACTGCTCCCGGTCGACTGCTTCGCAGCCTGGGGCGCCGCCTGGCCGGCCGTCGCAGCTGGGGTGCTGGTGGCGGGTGGGGCGGTGGTCGCGGCGACCGGGATCAGCGGGTTGACGTCGGCTGCACCGGGATCCCCGGGGGTGGCAAGGGCGATGCGGGGGCGGATGACGCCGTAGCCGAAGTGATCGTCGTGCACGCCCGGCTTGCCGCCCGCGTTGGCGGTGTTGATGAGGACTCGGATCACCTGGTTCGCGGTCCAGCTCGGATGGACGGACCAGAGCAGCGCGGCGGAGGCGGAGACGAGGGCAGCAGAGTCGCTGGTGCCGTGGGACCAGCAGTAGCCGGAGGGGCCCACGCACGCGTTGTGCATGTTGTCACCGTCCGCAGTGAGGGCGACCTGCGGACCGGACTCGGATTCCGCTGTTACCTGCCCCCTGCTGTCCGTGGCAGCGACGCCAAGGACTCCGGGAATGCCCGCCGGATAGTTGACCGGATTGCCGTTCTTCCCGTCATTCCCGACCGCGGCAACGATCAGCTTTCCCTTGGAGAACGCATAGGCGACAGCATTGCGGACGTTGGGGTCATCCTCAGGCTGTCCCTGAGAGATGCTGATGATCTTGGCGTCACTGTCAGCAGCGGCACGGAGTGCGGCAGAAAGTTGAACTGAGAAGTCGGCAGAAGCCACGGCCTCATTGGCGCCCTGTTTCACTACGCGATAGGGAAGGACCGTGGCTCCGGGAGCCAGTCCGTACATGCCCTGGCCGTTCCAACCCCTCCCCTGCCCGACGATGAAGCTGGCCATGCCCGTCCCATGGCCGTCCGCATCTGTGGTCGCGCCGCCAGAGAGCTTGGAGAAGTTCTGGCCCGGCAGAACCTTTCCCACCAGATCCGGATGGTTCGCGTTCACGCCGCTGTCGATCACTGCGACGGTGATACCGCTTCCCGTGGACACCTTCCACACCTGGTCGGGAGCATGCATGGAGTCAAGCCACCACTCCGTCGCCCGAATCGAGCTCACACCGGAGTCCGCTGTCGCCTTGGCCGCATTGCCGGGTAGCAGCGCCGCTGCCGCGCAGAGAACTGCCATGGCGCGCGGCAGTCCTCGCCTACCGGACCGTGCCATTACGCTCTCCTCGCCCTTGTGCCTGACCATCGGTTATGTCGGCGAACCTACTCGATCACGGAAGGGTTGACTCCGGAGTCATCCGGTGCCCAGGTCTCCTCATCCTCCATCAGATAAGCCGCTCGGCGACCGCCGCGCCCCCGACCACGGCCACTTGCCCCGCCCGTGCCACCGCCGCCCATGGGCATCATGCCGCTGCCCTCACCGGACGAGGCACCTGGTCGTTCGCCAGCGGCAGCCCCAACGCCGAGGCCTGAACGAGCGGAGCTGGAACCCGAGTTCTCGGCTGCTCCGGTCTCGCCACTGACCCTGCCCGAACCAGCACGACCCGTGGCTGAGCCACCGATGCCGCCGCCACGGGAGAAGCCGGAGCCGCCCGCTCCACCACCGCTCGCACCTATGGCCTGGGCGCCCAGACGGCTGCTGCGGCCGGCGGTGGGGACATCGGGCTCTCCACCGTGGATTCCCGACTTGGCTCCCCGAGCAGTCGGCTCCGAGCCTGTACCGAGCGTTCCGCCCTTGCCCTGGCGAGGTCCCGGCTCAGCCGTACCGGTGACTCCTGCTCCTCCTCCGGCGGGCGGTGGTGCGAGCAACCCGCCACCACCCGTGCCACCACGGCTCGGCCCCGTACCGCCGGTTCCGGTCGAGCCCGTAGGGGCCGCCGGTGCCGTCGGTGCGCTGGTGCCCTGAAGGGTGGTCGTTCCGCCCCCGGCGGGGGCGCCGCCGGCGGTCCCGTGCGTCGGCGAGTTCACGGGTGCAAAGGTGGTGCCTCCCGTGCCCGAGTGCGAGTCGGAGCCACCCGAGGATCTCCTTGTCCCCGTAGACGTCCGCACCGTCGTATAGCCGCCGCTCACGCCTCCATTCGTCGAGGAGCCTCCGCCGACCCCCGTCGTATTACCCGAAGTGCTGTACCCGCTCCCCTGCGGGGGCATCAACGTCCCTGGCGTCGGCGGGAAGTTCGGGATGGTGCTCACGCCCAGCGTCGCGTTCGCCCCGACGTACGACCCGCCCAGTTTCTCCATCTGGCCGATGGCCTCCTGGTGGGCCGCGTCGATGCGGGTCTGCGCCTGGTAGGCCTGAGCCTGGGTGATGCCGCCCGGGCTCGGCAGCGTCGTCGGGGTGACCATCACGCCCGGCTGCAGGATCTTGCCGTCGAGGCCCACCACCATGTGCGAGTCCAGTACATGCTGCTGTTTGAAGGTCGAGACTGTGGCCATGTCCGCCACGGGCACGGGCGGCATCCCGGGTTTGACACTGCTCAGCGTCTCGCCCGCCATGCTGATCGCCACGCCCGTGTTGCTCGCGTAGATCGACAGTGTGTCCGTCGCCGAGATGACCTGCTGTGCCCAACCCTTGAAGGTGGTTCCGGCGTCGCTTTCCCAGGCCAGATTGGTGATGTGGTGGGCGAGGTCGTCCGCGATCGATTGGATGTGGGTGCTCGCGTCCGACAGTGCGGTGCCGACGGCCATGACTCCCGCCGGGTTGGCGTCGGCCACCATGGCGTGCAGCTGCTCGTGCGTCAGCGTCTCGAAGTTGGTCGTCGCGCTCCAGCCGTCACCGGAGCTGTCTCGTACCAGCATGGTCAGTTCCCCCCGTTACGACGCGCGGCCCGGCGGCTGATTCGTTGGGCTCGTCCCGTTCTGCGCAGTGGTCTGCTGCGTGGTACCGGACTTCTTCGCCGCGTCCAGTTGCTGCTGCACCGTCAGCCCGTCCTGCGTCGGAGGGCGCACGGACTGCTGCGTCCGGCCCTGGATCGCCCACAGTGCGTCGACCTGGTCCGCCTCGACGTTCTGGTATCCGACCTGGGACACCTGGATGGTGATGCTCATCGCGTTGATCTGGTCGCTCAGGGTCTGCGAGAGACCCTGCAGCTGGGCGTGAACCTGCGTGTACGTGCCCACGAGGTCGCTGATCTCGCCGAAGCCCGACCCCAGGTACGCGGGCTCCAGCGTCTGCCCGGCGATCTGCCTCGGTGCGGCCGGGCCCGCGTCCAGGGACGCGAGCAGCCCATCGACCCGGTCGCGGAACGACTTCAGCGTCTCCAGCTCCACCTGCATTTGTGCGTTGTCCGTCACCATGGCGCCCCCGTGCCCCAGTTTCCATGTACCCAACACGCCTACTGCAGGCCAAAACTACCGCAACGCACCGACAGTCCGGCTCCCCACCCGGCCCTTGGCACACATACCGATGCCGAAGCGATGCAGGCAACGCATCACCACGGCGCGCCTCACACGTCCTCGGCGAGCTCCAGCCACTCCAGTTCGAGCTCGTCGCGCTCTTCCTTCAGGGCGCGCAGCTTCCCGTCAAGATCGGCGATCTTGCCGAAGTCGGCGGCGTGCTCGGCCATCTGGGCGTGCAGCTTGGCCTCCTCCTTGTCCATCTTCTGGATCTGACGCTCGATCCGCTGGAGCTCCTTCTTCGCCGCCCGGGTGTCGCCGGACTTCTTGGGGAACGAGGCCGCGGGCGCCGAGGCGGCTGCCTTCTCCTCGATGGCGTGACGGCGCTCCAGGTACTCGTCGATGCCCTTGGGCAGCATCCGCAGGGCCTGGTCGCCGAGCAGAGCGAAGACCTGGTCGGTGGTGCGCTCGATGAAGTAGCGGTCGTGGCTGACGACCACCAGCGACCCGGGCCAGCCGTCGAGAAGGTCCTCCAGCTGACTGAGCGTCTCGATGTCGAGGTCGTTGGTGGGCTCGTCCATGAACAGGATGTTGGGCTCGTCCATCAGCAGGCGCAGCAGCTGCAGCCGGCGCCGCTCACCACCGGACAGGTCGCCGACCGGGGTCCACTGCTTCTCCTTGCTGAAGCCGAAGGTCTCGCACAGCTGGCTGGCGGACATCTCGCGGCCCTTGCCGAGGTCCACCCGGCCCTTGATCTGCTCGACCGACTCGAGCACCCGCAGCGTCGGCGGCAGTTCCGTGACCTCCTGCGACAGGTACGCCAGCTTCACCGTCTTGCCGACGATCACCCGGCCCGAGGCGGGCTGGGTGTCGCCGTCGCTGTCCCAGGCCGCCTGCATGGCGCGCATCAGCGAGGTCTTGCCCGCGCCGTTGACGCCGACCAGACCGATCCGGTCACCGGGGCCGAGGTTCCAGGTGAGGTGCTTGAGCAGGACCTTGGGTCCGGCCTGGACAGTGACGTCCTTGAGCTCGAACACGGTCTTGCCGAGGCGCGAGTTGGCGAACTTCATCAACTCGGCGCGGTCACGCGGCTCGGGCACGTCCGCGATCAGCTCGTTCGCGGCCTCGACCCGGAACCGCGGCTTGGAGGTACGGGCCGGCGCTCCGCGGCGCAGCCAGGCGAGCTCCTTGCGGACCAGGTTCTGCCGCTTGGTCTCCTCCGTCGACGCGATCCGCTCGCGCTCGGCGCGGGCGAAGACGTAGTCGGAGTAGCCGCCCTCGTACTCGTGCACCGCGCCGGCCTGGACGTCCCACATCCGAGTGCAGACCTGGTCCAGGAACCAGCGGTCGTGGGTGACCACGACGAGCGCGGAGCGGCGCACCCGCAGGTGCCCGGCGAGCCAGGCGATGCCCTCGACGTCGAGGTGGTTGGTGGGCTCGTCCAGGACCAGCAGGTCGGGCTCGGCGATGAGCAGCTGCGCGAGCGCGATCCGGCGGCGCTCGCCGCCGGACAGCGGGCCGATGACGGTGTCCAGGCCCTGCTCGAAGCCGGGCAGGTCGAGGCCGCCGAACAGACCGGTGAGCACGTCGCGGATCTTGGCGTTGCCGGCCCACTCGTGGTCGTCCATGTCGCGGATGACCTCGTGCCTGATGGTGGCCTTCGGGTCGAGGGAGTCGCTCTGCGTCAGCGCGCCGACGCGGAGCCCGCCGACGTGGGTGACCCGGCCGGTGTCGGCGTCCTCCAGCTTGGCCATGATCCGGGTGAGGGTGGTCTTGCCGTCGCCGTTGCGGCCGACGACGCCGATCCGGTCGCCCTCGCTGACGCCGACGGACACGCCGTCGAGGACGGCGCGCGTGCCGTAGACCTTCGTTACGGCTTCGACGGTTACGAGGTTGACTGCCACGGGTGCTGCACTCCTGCGGGGCTGGGTGACGGGCTGGGGAACGCGCGGGGGGACGAACGTAGGTCCTCCCCAGCCTAGTCGGCGCGGGGTACCGCCTCAGGCCCAGAAGGCGTCGAGGTCCAGCCGCAGCGCGGACGAGCCCTCCGGGCCGCCGCAGACGAGGAGGCCGGAGGGGGCCAGAGCGAGGGTGTCGACGTCCTGCAGCAGCGGCACCGCCGCGACCCGTCCTTCAAACAGCCGCCAGATGTGCAGCAGCCGGTCGGACCAGGCGACGGCGAGGACGGGGCCGTGGCCGGTGCGAGCTGCGGCGAGGGCGGTGGGCAGGGCGTTGCGTCGGTCGACGGGCTCGGGCATGGACCGGCCCGAGGCGGAGTCCCAGAGGCGAACGGTGCCGTCGAGGCCGCCGGTGAGCACCAGGGTGAGGCCGGGGACTTCCGGCACGGCGAGGCAGGCCACGGCGGTGACGGCGGTCCGGTGCGGCCGCTCGGAGACGGGCCCTGTGGACGCGTCGACGGCGGGCCAGTAGTGGAAGCCGCCCTGGGCGTCGGCGACGACCACGGAGTCGCCGTCCGCGGCGACGGCGGTGGCCCGTCCGGCGGGGGTGGCGAGGACGGCGGCGTTGTGGTGCCGAGCCAGGCGCTCGAGCCACGCCGGGGTCGCGGTGACGGCCTCGGGCCGGGTCGACATGGGGTAGAGGCGGCCGGTGGCGTCGACGGCGAGTACGTGGTCGTCGTCGACGCCGGCCAGGCGGGAGGCGCGATGCCGGGGGTCGGTGGTGATCCGGGCGCGAAGCGCCCCGTCGGCGAGATCGTGCCGTTGGAGGCGACCTGCGCGGTCGACCGCGACGAAGGAATCGGCGGTCTCGGCGGTGACGGCCTCGGCGGTGATGGTGACCGCGGTGGTACGCAGTCGAGGGCGGGACCAGACCGCCGTCCAGGCGTGGGTCTCGGCGAGGGGACGCAGGAACTCCGCGAGACGCGGGTCGCGGCCCAGCGCTGCGGCGTGCAGTACGGCGGCGCGCTGGGGGTCGGAGAGGTCGCCGGAGGCGAGGGCGGGCCCTGCCTGCGCCCAGACCGAGCGCAACCGTCCGGGGGCGGTGACGCGCCGGTCCGCGAGGGTGGCAGTGATGGCTACAGCCGAACCGTGCACCAGGAAGCCCGGGTCGGCGAGGAGTCGCGGGGCGGTGCCCTCCTGCAGCGCCTGGTCGAGGGCGGTCTCGCGGATCGGCGCGGGTGCTGTGCGCCAGTCGTCCGGCAGCGGCGGGAGAGGGCGAAGCGGCGGGGTCGGCACGGCATCCCCGGGAGGGAGCGCGAGGACGAGCGCGCCGGGGACCGGGAGCAGCTCGCCGTGCTCGACCTCCACCGCGGCCCGGACGCCGGGCATCGCGAGCAGCGGCCGGAGCAGTTCGTCCACGACGGCCTGCGGGGTGGCTGTCGGGAGGTCGGCGGGCCCGCGCCCGGCCAGGTGCAGGTCGGGGACCAGCATCCGGATCGCGCGGGGGTCCGCCGAGACGCGTCCCAGGAGCTCGGCGACATCGAGCGGTCCGTAGCCGAGCTGCCGTCCGAGCTCCCAGGCGAGGGTCTGCGCGGTCTGCCCCCGCGCTGGGACGGTCGCGTGGACGGTGGTGGCCGGGTGCGTGTCGGATCCGGCGAGCAGCCAGGCCAGCAGATGGCTCTTGCCCGTCCCCCGTCCGCCGCTGACCAGGCAGACGCGGGGGCAGCCCGCGTCCTCGCGGGAGGCCCAGTCGAGCAGGGTGGGGGCCAGTCGCGCGGCGGGTCCCGCCAGCGGGGGCCAGGCCGCGATGTCGGGTGCCTGCACCGGGTCAGGCCTCCTGGTCGCGCTGGGCCATGGCCGCGCGGAGCTGCTCGATGCCCTCGCCGCGGGAGGCGGCGGTCTCGCCGTAGGAGAAGCTGTGGGTGAGCTTGGCCTCGGGGAAGGCCGTGGCCAGCCACATCGAGCAGTAGTGGCCCGGCAGGTAGCAGGCCTCCAGGTCGGTGTGGATGCCCGTCACCTGCTCGGGTGGTATCCCGGCGCCCTCCAGCGCGGCCCAGAGTCGTTCCTCGGGGTGCAGGCAGATCGCCCCCGCGCTGGTGAAGATCTTCTTCTCGCCTGCGGCGTCGGTGATCTCGAACGCCGCGTAGTTCTCGACGCTGGAGGTGTCCCTGATGTCGTCCAGGACCAGCGGCCACCAGCTCTCCCGGTCGGCGAAGGCCGCCGGGTCGGACTCCTGGAGCTGCCGCTCGAACGCGAAGAACGCGGCCTCCGCCGTCTCCGGGTCGTCGGCTGCCCCGATGGTGTCCAGGAGGACGTCGAGGCCGAGGAGGGCCTGGGCCAACTCCTCCGGGCTGGAGCTGACGTACCGCAGGGGCTCGTCGTAACCGAGGAGCATGGCCAGGACCTGCCCGTCGGGGCTGACCACGAGGTCGTAAGCCCGGTCGGAGCCCAGCCTGGCCCAGGCCAGGTACTCGGCGTCGCTCACCGACTCGTCGGCCTCCACGGCGTACTCGCGCAGCGACGCGGGCTCGTCCAGCAGGGTGTGGAAGTACGGTCCGACCTGAAGGGGCAGCGCGAGATCGGCGATCCGCGCGAGCACAGCCGCCTCGGGCGCAGCCGGGTCGGCCGCCGCTGCCGCCTCACCGAACCTCCGCAGCCCGGCCTCCCCGAAGCGGTCAACCAGAGCCTCGCCGGAGTTCGTCACGTGCTTCTCCTCCCCGCCACCTCACGGTTCCGGCCCGCAGGTGGTCACTTCGGTCTTCTAGTATCCCGAAAGCCCGCCGGAGACACCGCGCAGTGCCTCGAACCAGAAGGACTCGGGGTTCTCAAACGCCACCGGGTCGGCCGCCTCCATCAACACCTGCAGACGGTCCTCGGCTCCGCCGGTCTCGATGTCGCCGCCCGCGACCTGGTGGTCGTAGTTGGGTCGCTCGACCTCCAGCAGGTAAAGGAAGTACAGGAACGTGTCCATGCTGCTGTTCAGGAGGTGCGGCGGCTCGCCCTCGGGCTGGCAGTAGACAGCACCCGAACCGGTGTCGACATAGACACCGGTCGATCCGATGAAACCCAGGCAGGCCCATCGGTCGAAGGCGAACGGAAGGTCGACATCCTCCTCGTCGGGTTCGACACCGATGACAAGCTTCCCCTTGCAGATCCAACCCGCAACATCCAACCAGCGGGCATGTGGCCGATCAGGGAGACCAATGTCCCGCAGGGCGCCCCGCGTAGGAGCGTGCGACACTCCTCGAACGGCTTCGTCGCCCAGGGTGACCAGGGCCTCCACTGGGAGAACCGACTCAAACGCGGCACGGTCGACTAGCTGAGGCACAGACACTTCCCATCGTTTCACGCGGAGTCGAGCAGCGGTCGGTCATGGTATCTCGGCCTCAGAGCCCTGCGGCGGCGTGCTTGCTGGGGTTGGGGTTCAGCCCGTTGAGGTAGTCCTTCATGTTGTTGTTTCCCTGCAACTGCGAGGCAGCACCGGGTCCGTATTCCGTGCTGTGTGTGACGCTGATATGGCCCGGCAGGAAATGGTGCATCCAGCCACCGCAGTTGGGACTGCTGCTGCAGGGGGCCCGCTCGGTGTAGAGGGCGGTTATTCCGTGCTCTGATCCGGACTGGAGGAAGGGTATGCCGAGCACCCTTTCCGAATGTGTCGGGTATTCGCTGCGCCCGACCAGGATGAACCCGTTCGGATCCCCCTTCTCCCCGTATCGGACGGCGGCGTAGTTGTTGCTCTCGAACTTGTAGTTCTCACTGTCGGGGATCTTCTTGTAGTTCCCGTAGCTCTGGTCCTCGTGGCGAGCGAGCTGGGTCGCCTTCGCAAGATCCCCCTCGCCGAAGGGGACCTCCGTCGACTCGACCCTCGGTCGGGTCGTCCCCTTCTTCACCCGAGGCAGGTTGTACGGATTCTTCTGCCCCTCCTCGACCTTCCGGCTGGGGACCCGGTCATTGCCGTCCAGCTTCAGTTTCAGCCGATCGCGGTCCGCCTGGGTGAGTGCCGCCGGTCCGTGCGGTGTCAGTCGCTGGACCACTCCCTCGTCGCTCAACTTGTAGACGGGGGTGGACCCGATGTCCCGGTGCAGATCCTGGCGGATCTTCGCGATGCCGTCGAAGTGTGCGACATGCTCCGCCTCCGTCTTGGCGACGTTCTCGGAGACCGACTCCACTCCGTGGCCGGCGTCGTGGAGGACCGTCTCGACGGCCTTGCCCGCGTCCCTGCCTGCGGCCTTGGTGAGGCGTCCGGCGACGTGTTCGAGTCCATGGACCACGGGGTCGCTCATGTGAAGGAGAAACCTTCCGTCGCGGAGGTGAAGCGGGTGGCGTGGCCGGCCATGTCCTCGGCGTGGCCGTGCAGCGCCGCCGCGTGGTTGAGGAGTTCGCCGGGGTGGATGCGGAAGCCGTCGCCCGCGGAGCCGCCGCTGACGGTGGGGTCGCCGAGTGCCGCTTCGAGGCCCCTGAAGACCAGGCCGCCGACCGCGCGTTCGACGACCGCTTCGAGCGGGCCGACGGCCTGCTCGATCAGGTCACCGATGATCTGCTGCTCCAGCTGCTGCAGGATCGCGTTGACGATCTTCTTGGTGGCCTCGATCAGCAGGGCCTCCGCCGCCTCCGCCGCGCCGAGAGTCACCACGGCGGCGGCCTGGTCGGCGACGAACTCCACGGCCATCACCCCCAGTTCGGTGATGACGGAGAGCTTCGCGCCGACGATGACGTCCGCCGCGACCTCCAGTGCGACCGCCGCGACCTCGCAGGCGTCCACGAGCTCGCCCATGTGGTCGTTGGACATCCGGGCCCAGCTGGCGACCAGTTGCTCGTAGGAGTTGGCCTGGTAGTGCTCGCCCATCCGCTGGATGGTGTCCGTCGCCGCCCGGTGGGTGCTGTCGAGGTTCCGTCCGAAGTCCCGTACGTGACCCGCGAATTCGCGCACCTTGTCCTCATTCGCCTGCGGCCAGTTCAGGCCCAGCAGGTTCATCACCCACACCAGTTCACCTGGCAGTTCGATGGCCACGCGCCCCCCGCCCTCAGGAATGACCAATCGTCAAACACCAGAGCATAGTGCGAACGGGTGAGCCATCAAGGGCGGCACGGCACACAGCGGAGGGTGTGCAGACGGCGAACCTCCCGTCTGCACACCCTCGTTCGCTGCTACCTGCGCTTGGGCTGCTCACCCGGCTTGGTGCCCGGCTTGGTGCCCGCGAGGCGCCGCTGCGCCTCCCTGACCTGCTCGACCGCCGACGGCTTGACCTCGCGCTGCTCCAGGCAACGCACGAGCTTGTCGGTCATCTCGCTCGCCCTGCGCTGCTCACCCTGGGCGCCGAGCGCCTCCGCGACCCGGCGCACGTCACGGCTGAGCCGCACCGGGCCGAAGGTCTCGAAGGCCGCGTCCAGGTCGCCGAAGGCGAGGTCCAGCATCGGCCTGGCCGCCTGCGGGTCCGTCGGCGGGACGGAGAGGTGCTGCTTGTCCTGGGTGCCCTCGAGCACCTTCCCCGGGACGCAGGCCGCGTACGCCAGAGCCGCTGCCGCGTGCTTCGCCAGCGCCGACTCCGGGATCCGGTCGACGACGCGCCGCAGCACCTCGTTCGCCTCGTCCAGGACCCGGCTGCCGCCGAGCGCCAGCACCCGTCCGACCTGCTCGACGCACACCTCGTCCGCGATCCGCTCCTGCTCCCGCGACGCCGGGCGGTCCACCTGCAGCATCGCCGGCCGGGCCAGGACCTGCGCCGCCGGACCGCCCGCTCCCACACCCGAGGAGGTGCGCAGCGCCGCGTAGATCCGGTACGTGCCGGGCTCGGTGATCTGCCAGCCGCTCGCGCCCGCCGACAGCATGATCTGCTGCTGCAGCGACTCGCCGGGCTGCAGGACGTACGGTTCGACCTGCCGCGAGTGCCGGACGACCGGCCGCAGCAGGCGTGCCTCGCCGCCCTTCTGCTTGACGACGATGCCGAGATCCTCACCCGCGAGCAGGTGCCGGTCCACGACGACCGGGCCGGCCGAACGGTTCTTCAGCGAGAACTCGCCGATCACCGGCTCAAGCATCCCGAAGCGAATCACACCGTGCGGGTCGGCCGGACGGGCCAACCTGATCTTCAGCCGCAGCCCGCTGCCGGTCGCCTCGCTCGCGCGGCGCACCAGCTCGAACGCCTGGTGCTCGAACCACGGGATGGCGGTCTGCTGCTCTGGCCTGCCCGGCATGTGGCGGAGGAAGCGCAGCTCCTCCTCGCTGAAGAGGTAGCGGAAGTCGGCGAAGAAGGCCTTGGAGCCGCCCGCCACCCGGCTGGGGTCGTTCATGAAGCTGCGCGCCTCGGGCTCGTCCGCCATCGGCACCCACGCCATCGGGCGGGACTTGTCCCAGGAGTCGGCGAGGCCCAGGGCATGGCCGATCTCGCGGACGGCGGCGACGAACCGCAGCCGGTCGCGCTGTGCCGCCGCGTCTCCCGTGCCGTTCTGCTCGCTCGTGCCGTTCTGCTCGTCGGCGGCGAGGTGGTCGGCGGCGAGGTAGCTGTCGCCGAAGAGCACGCAGGTCTGGATCTGCTCGGGGCCGACCTGGTCGAGGACGGCTCCGGAGATGCCTGGGCCGTGCTGGTGGCTCTTCGCGAACAGCGTCCAGATGTGCTGCTGGGCGGAGTCCTCGTGGAGGTGGTGCCGTTCCTGCTGCAGCATGGACTGCTGAGCGATCGGGTACTGCTGCTCGGCCTTCCTGCGCTGCTGCCGGGTGGGCCCCGCGCTCGTCCGAACCGCCGCGTGCCGCTGGGCCGCGTCGTGCAACTCGACGTCGGACCAGGCGGACTGGGCCGCGTCGATGTCGACGGGCTCGTCGCTGCCGTGCACGACGACCTGGATGCCCTGGCGGGCGAAGGCCTCGGCGAGGTCCATCATCGGCTGCTGCTGCGGCCGGACCTGCTGGTGCGAGTGGGTCTCGGGCTGCACCCGGATCACCGCGGCGGAGTCGCCGGTGCGGTCGACCTCGATCTCCGCCTCGCGGAAGAACGGTCGGGCGAAGCTGTAGCCGAGGACCTTGTCCTGGCCGTCGGTCCGCTGGAACGACACCACGGCGCGCGGCTGCGCGAGCGGCGAACGGCCCGTCAGCTGCAGCTTCACCGAGGTGTAGGGGCGCAGCAGCGGGTTGCCCTCGCGGTAGCCGATGGGGCCGCTGTAGCTGCCGTCGGGCTGGCGGTCGACACTGGCGATCCAGTTCTGGGCGCCGGTGGTGAGCCGCCAGATGGTGCCGCTGACGGTCATGGTGGGGGCGATGCCGTCGACGTCGACGCGGAGCTCCTCGTACGCTCCTGCGCCGGCGGCCTGCGACGTGGTGCCGTTGCTCGACCCGTAGGCGTGGTCGGTGCGGAGGTAGAGGCCGCTTCGGGACGTCGCCTGGCCGGGGATCTGCTGGGACTGCTGCGATTCGTGCTGCTGGGACTCGTGTTGCCGGGACTCGTGTTGCTGGGACTGCGGCCTGATCTGCTTCGGCTCGTGCTGCTGGATCTTCACGGGGTGCCTCCTCCGGCATGAAGCCGGGTTGCTGTCCGTGCTCGGAATGTGCAGCTGATCGAAGGTGCGCCGAGGTGGGACGCTCAGAATGCGTCGTGGGCGCTCAAGGTACGCGGCGGGGGACTCCTCGCCTCATCCGTCGGCCGACGGAGGTGCGGAACATGCCCGCACAGCGTGAGCTAAGCACGACTCGGCCGTGAGCGGAACCCCTGGAGCCGACCTGGAGGGCAGAGCGGCGAATGGCAACTGATGTGGCGTCAGTTCACTGCTGTGGCACCGAGAACTGGGCCTTCGGCGAGCCTGGCGGCCTGGCAGGAGCCCGAGGACTCGAGTGCCTCGGCGAGAGTACGCGCGGCTGCCGCGTCCTTGGCCAGGAAGGCACAGGTCGGCCCCGAACCGGACACCAGCGCCCCGATCGCACCGGCGTCGGTTCCGGCCCGGAGCGTGTCGGCCAGCCCGGGGCGCAGCGACAGCGCGGCGTCCTGGAGGTCGTTGCTCAACGCCGCGCCGAGGGCGGTGACGTCGCCGGACCGAAGGGCGGCCAGCAGCACGGGGTCCGCGGCGGGTGCGGGGACGTCGGAGTCCGCCGATCCTCCGCCCAGCTCACGCAACCGGTCGCACTCCCCGTACACGGCCGGGGTGGACAGCCCGCCGTCGGCGACGGCGAACACCCAGTGGAACGTTCCTGCCACCGGCACCGGCGTCAGCAGCTCGCCACGTCCCTCCCCCAGGGCGACACCGCCGAGGAGGCTGAACGGGACGTCGCTGCCGAGCTCGGCGGCGAGCTCGACCAGCTCGGCGCGGGAGCTTCCGGTCCCCCACAGCGCGTCGCAGGCGACCAGCGCCGCGGCGGCGTCGGCGCTGCCGCCGGCCATGCCGCCGGCGACCGGGATGCCCTTGACGATGTGCAGGTGGACGTTCGGCTCGATGCCGTGTCGGGCGCCCAGCAGCCGGGCGGCCTTGGCGGCGAGGTTGCTGTCGTCGGTCGGGACGTGGGCGGCGTCGGCACCCTCGACCGTGATCCGGAGCCGGTCCGACGGTACGGCCGTCACCTCGTCGTACAGCCCCACGGCGAAGAACACCGAGGCCAGACCGTGGAAACCGTCAGCCCGCCGGCCGCCGACGGCCAGCTGCACGTTGACCTTGGCCGGGACACGGACGCGAACGACGGAATCCACGGACGCGACGGACGCGACGGACTCGGGCGACGACACGGACTTGCTACTCCCCTTGCTCGGACGACTCGGTCAACAGGCGACTCATTCTGCCGCAGGTTTCGCTTCCGCGATGCGGGCGAACTGCTCGACCGTCAGCGTCTCCCCGCGCAGCCGGAAGTCGATCCCGGCGGCGGTCAGCGCCTCCTCGGCGGCGGCAGCGGAGCCCGCCCAGCCGGCGAGGGCCGCCCGGAGCGTCTTGCGGCGCTGTGCGAAGGCGGCATCGACGACCGCGAAGACCTCCTGGCGGGAGGCCGTGGTCACCGGAGGGTCGCGGCGGACCAGGGAGACGAGTCCCGAGTCGACGTTGGGAGCGGGCCAGAAGACGTTCCGGCCGATCGCGCCGGCGCGCTTCACCTCGGCGTACCAGTTGGCCTTGACCGAGGGAACGCCGTACACCTTGTTGCCCGGCCCGGCGGCGAGCCGGTCAGCAACCTCGGACTGCACCATCACCAGCGTGCGCTCGATCGTCGGGAAGGTCTCCAGCATGTGCAGCAGCACCGGCACGGCGACGTTGTAGGGGAGGTTCGCCACCAGCGCGGTCGGCGGCGGTCCCGGCAGCTCGGCGACGGCCATCGCGTCGTCCTCGACCAGCGCGAAGCGGTCGGCGCGCTCAGGCATCCTGGCGGCGACGGTGGTCGGCAGGTGCCGGGCGAGGAGCGGGTCGATCTCGACGGCGGTGACCCGGTCGGCGACCTCCAGCAGCCCCAGGGTGAGCGAGCCCAGGCCGGGGCCGACCTCCACCACGACGTCCTTCGGGCCGACCCCGGCCGCACGGACGATGCGGCGGACCGTGTTGGCGTCGATGACGAAGTTCTGCCCGCGCTGCTTGGTCGGACGGACGCCGAGGGCGGCGGCGAGGCCGCGGATGTCGGCGGGGCCGAGGAGGGGGCCGTCGGCGGACGGGGCGGTGCTGGTCTGGTCCGTGCTGGTCGGATCGGGGGTGCTGGTCGAGTCCTGGGCGCTGGTGCTCACCGGGTAAGACTATCCGCCGGCGCGGTGCCCGCAGCTGGGCCACGGGGAGGCGCCGCGCTGCTGGTAGAGCCTTCGGGCGCGGGCGGTCTGCTCCTCGGCGGGGGCGTCCTGGGGACGCCCGGCGCCGCCGAGACGGTGCCAGGTGCTGCGGTCGAACTGGTAGAGGCCCCCGTAGCGGCCGCTGGGGTCAACGGCGTGCGGATCGCCGCCGGCCTCGCAGCGGGCGAGCGCGGACCAGTTCAGGTCGCCGGTGATGTGGTGCGTGGCGGGACTGTCCTCCCGCTGCGGCTCCGGCATGGAGCGGGTGTGGCGGGACTCGGTGCCGTACCGGAGCGCATGGCGGGCCCTGGTGGCCGAGCGCGACGGAGGTCCGGCGTGCAGGTGAGCGGGCGCCGGGGTGAGGGCCGTGGGCGCGGCGGGCGGCGCCGCATCGTGCGACTCGGCGCTGGAGGCGGGGTCCGCGTCCAGCCGTACCCGCTGCGGCAAGCTGTCCGCGTTGAGCCGGGCCTGGTGCTGCTGGCTGACGAAGGCGCTGGTCCCGCCGACCAGAAGGGCGAGGGCCAGCGCCTTGGGCAGCCGTCGCTGCAGGCCTGCAGAAACGTTCACTCGAAACCTTCCGCCGTCCGACAGAGCTCCTGCGGAGGGATCAACGATCCTCGGCGGGCAGGGTCACTCCCGCTCCCTCGCGAGAGCCGCTCAGTAGTCGAACGCGCGGGCGGTGTTCGCGGCGACGGCGGCGGCCATCGCGTCCTCGTCCAGTCCCCGCACTGCGGCCATCGCCCGCAATGTGATCGGGATCAGGTACGGGGCGTTGGGGCGTCCCCGGTAGGGGGCCGGGGTGAGGAACGGGGCGTCGGTCTCGACCAGGACCCGGTCCAGCGGTGCCACCGCGAGAGCCTCCCTGAGGTGCTGGTTGGCCGGGAAGGTGACCGGTCCCGCGAAGGAGAGGTAGTAGCCCGCCTCGGCGCAGATCTTCGCCATCTCGGCATCGCCCGAGTAGCAGTGGAACACGGTGCGCTCCGGCGCGCCCTCCTCGCGGAGGATGCGCAGCACGTCGTCGTGGGCGTCCCGGTCGTGGATCACCAGGGCCTTGCCGTGCTTCTTCGCGAGCGCGATGTGGCGGCGGAAGGACTCCTGCTGGACCTCCACACCCTCCGGCCCGGTCCGGAAGTAGTCGAGGCCGGTCTCGCCGACGGCCCGCACCTGCGGCAGAGCGGCCAGAGCATCGATCTCGGCGAGCGCGTCGTCGAGCGCCTTCGGGCCGCCGGGGGCGCGCTTGCGGCCGCTCCAGCCGTCGGGGTCGCCGAGGACGATCCGCGGAGCCTCGTTGGGGTGCAGTGAGACGGTCGCGTGGACGCCCGCGTGCTGCGCGGCGAGGTCGGCGGCCCAGCGGGACCCTTCGAGGTCGCAGCCGACCTGCACCACAGTGGTGACGCCCACGGAAGCAGCCCTGAGGAGACCGTCCTCGGGGCTGCCGTCCTGCATGTCGAGGTGCGTGTGCGAGTCGGCGACCGCGACCCGCAGCGGCTCGGGGAGCGGCGGGGCCGCGTCGCGATCCGACTTCTTCCTGGACTGGGCCATGGGCGTGATCAGGCGTCCTTCTTCTCTTCCAGCCGGGGGAAGAGAATCTCGCCCTTGGTCACGGTCACGCCCGCCGGGAGCACGCCCCAGGCAGCCGCTTCGGTGACCTTCTGGTCAGCGAGGGCACCGAGCAGCGGCTCCGCACCCAGCGAGTCCCAGAGCAGGCCGCAGACGCGCGGCATCACCGGGTTGAGCAGCACCGCGATACCGCGCAGCGACTCCGCCGACGCGTACAGGATCGTGGCGAGGCGCGCCCGGCCCTCGTCGGAGGCGTCCTTCGCCACCTTCCAGGGCTCCTGCTCGGTGATGTAGCCGTTGACCTGCTTGACGAAGTCGAAGATCGCGGCGATGCCACCCGCGAAGTCGAGCTGCTCGCCGATCCGCTCGTCCGCCTCGGCGACGGCCTTCGCCAGACCGTCCGCGAGCGCCTGCTCGGCGGGACCGCTCGCGGTCGCGGCCGGGAGCTTGCCGTCGAAGTACTTGCCGACCATCGCCGCCACGCGGGAGGCGAGGTTGCCGAAGTCGTTGGCGAGCTCCGAGGTGTAGCGGGCGGAGAAGTCCTCCCAAGAGAAGGAGCCGTCGGTGCCGAACGGGATCGCGCGCAGGAAGTAGTACCGGTACGCGTCCACGCCGAAGTGGTCGGTGAGCTGGTGCGGCGAGATGCCCGTCAGGTTGGACTTGCTCATCTTCTCGCCGCCGACCATCAGCCAGCCGTTGGCGGCGATCTTCTTCGGCAGCGGCAGGCCGTTCGCCATCAGCATCGCGGGCCAGATGACGGCGTGGAACCGGAGGATGTCCTTGCCGACCAGGTGCACGTCCGCCGGGAAGGTCTGATCGAACTTGGCCGGGTCGGAGCCGTAGCCGACGGCGGTGGCGTAGTTCAGCAGCGCGTCGATCCACACGTAGATGACGTGCTTGGGGTCCCAGGGGACCTGCACGCCCCAGTCGAAGGTGGAGCGGGAGATGGAGAGGTCCTGCAGGCCCTGCTCGACGAAGCGCAGCACCTCGTTGCGGGCCGACTCGGGCTGGATGAAGCCCGGGTTGGCGGCGTAGAAGTCGAGGAGCTTGGGGCCGTACTCGGAGAGCTTGAAGAAGTAGTTCTCCTCCTTCAGCATCTCCACGGGCGTCTTGTGGATCGGGCAGAGCTTCACGCCGCCCTCGCCGTCGAGCAGGTCGCCGGGGCTCTTGAACTCCTCGCAGCCCACGCAGTAGGGGCCCTCGTAGCCGCCCTGGTAGACCTCGCCCTTGTCGTACAGGTCCTGGACGAACTCCTGGACCCGGGCGGTGTGCCGGTCCTCGGTGGTGCGGATGAAGTCGTCGTTGGCGATCTCCAGATGTGCCCAGAGGGGCTTCCACGCCTCCTCGACCAGCTGGTCGCACCACTGCTGCGGGCTGACGCCGTGGGCCTCGGCGGTGCGCATGATCTTCTGACCGTGCTCGTCCGTGCCGGTGAGGAACCACACCTTCTCGCCGCGCTGGCGGTGCCAACGAGAGAGCACGTCGCCTGCGACGGTCGTGTAGGCGTGGCCGAGGTGGGGGCGATCGTTGACGTAGTAGATCGGCGTTGTTACGTAGTAACTCTTGCCAGGGACTGGAGCGGCGGTCATGGCGCCATGGTATCGGGCGTCAGCGCGGCTCTTCGCCTCTATTTCCTCTCCCTGCGGAAGCCCCGCTCTCCCGCGACAGGTCCTGCTGATCACTCTCTACATCGCCGACCCACCCGATCGACAGTCGATCCCCGACAGGTGTGGGGGCGGAACCGCGTACACCCCTCTGCCCACCGCACTTGCCGGCAGCCACGCTCACCCTGTCGATCATCACGGCGAGGAAGGTCCTCCGCTGCCCGACATCCCAGGACCTCCAGAGGGACTCGGGGCTGAGGGGATCGCGGCCAGACGTCGCGCACTCGAGCCAGCTGTACGGAAGTGTCACCCGCCGGTGCTGAAGCTCGCCCAGCTCGGACACACGGCTCTCCAGTCGCGCCTCGGCGACTGTGAGTCGCTGCACGGCTTCGAGATAGCGCTCATGACCTGTCGTTCCCGCGAACGCGCCATCCTCCCGGTCCTGATAGACCTGCCGCAGCGCCGCTGAGACCTGATCCAACTCGGTGCGGGCCTGCCGAATCTCAGTCCGGTGCTCCGCTGTGTCACAACGTCCGGCGAACCGGCGCGCCACCGCTTCCACAGCCGCGCGTGCGCCGTGATCGCTGCAGATCGCGGCAAGGCGCGTCCACGTCGCGCGTACGAGGTGGTCCTCCAACGGAGCCGCCGCAATCGACACCGCGACAACTCCTGCAGAGGCATGCGCTTCCGCGTGACCCGTGCACTGATAGCGCTCCCCCGTGCTGCGAGCCGCGAACACGGACCCGCAACCAGCGCAGTGCAGAAGCCGAGTACGGGCGAACAGCAGCCCGGACTCCTCTGCGCCCCGCCGCTTCATCACCCCGGCCGCATGGTCAAGTCGTTCCTGCAACCGCCACCACTTGTCGGAAGGCATCAGCCCTTCGTGGACGTGGACAGGGCCGCCGTCGTCCCCGTACATGATCAGTGCGTGCCGTTCGTGCGCACTGTTCAATCCAGCCGAGTTCGGGACCGTACGCCGCGCCGACAGCGAGTATCCGGCGATACGCGGATCACGAAGAGCCTTGCGAACTGCGTGTCGTGTCCAGCTCTGCCGCCGTCTGTCGCCGGCATGGGGCGCGTCGGCGTCAACCAAGCGCCGTGCGATCTCACCGATGCTCTCCCCTTGGCAGATCCACTCGACCATGCGTAGCAACCACGGAGCAGTGAGCGGATCCGGGACCAGGCGGCGAATCACCACTTGGTCGATGACCGCGGGCTCAGCCCGCATACCGTACGGGGCAATCCCGTTGCGGTGCCCTCCACGTTTGATCACCTCAGCGGCGACTGTCCGTCCAAAGGCTGACGTGTTGTCGGATTCGTATGTCGCGAGTGTCGCGGCGAACGCGACCGTGGCCTCCGCGCGTGGATTTCCCTCGCTCGTGTCCAGCCACGGCTCGGTGGCAGACAACAACGCCACCCCCTTGCGATTCAACCGCTGGATGAGTTCCAGAGTCGGAAGCACGCCCTGGCGGGTGAGTCGGGACAGTGAGTAGACCATGAGCACGTCGAACTCGCCGGCATCGGCAGCAGCCAGCGCGGCAGCCAGCCCGGCGCGCTGCACTCCCGGAGTCCAACCGCTGACACCGATGTCGGCGTAGACGTGGTGCCCGGCGATGTGCCAACCGGGCCTTGCAGCGACCTCGGCGAGGCAGGAGTCAAGCTGCCCACGAGGTGAAGCCTGCGAGCAGTCGCCCGGGGCGCTGGACTGCCGGACGAGGACGGCGACGCGCACGGAGTCCGGACCCAGGACGCGCGGTGGACGCATCCGTTCCATGGCCGAGTTGACGACGGACAGCCATTCGGTGGGGCAGGTCAGGGAGAGTCGGGTGTGCTCAGCCATGGTGCGAGCATACGAACACCGCTTGCACCAGGAATGGGAATCCAGATCCTCATATCAACAGAGAAAGCCATGGCCTTCTCCGTCGACAGGTGAAGTACGCCGATGGGCTGAAGGGTCTGTGCAAGCGGCCACGGACGGTGTTCTCTTGGATACGGGGAGCAGCCTGCCGGGCTGGGGGACCGCAGTGTTTGGGGGCGCAGTGCAGCCGTTGGAATCCGATGATCCGCCGCAGCTCGGGGGATACCGGCTGCTGGCCCGACTGGGCGCGGGCGGCATGGGGCGGGTCTATCTGGCCAGGTCGCGCGGCGGGCGGCGGGTGGCGCTGAAGGTGATCCGGCCCGAGTTGGCCGACGACCAGGACTTCCGCGCCCGCTTCGCCCGCGAGGTCAGCTCGGCGCGGGTGGTCGGCGGGGCCTTCACCGTGGCCGTGCTGGACGCCGACGCGGAGGCGGCGACGCCCTGGCTGGCCACCGAGTTCGTGGCCGGCCCCGCGCTCAGCACCGCCGTCCGCGACCACGGGCCACTGCCGGTGGAGTCGGTTCGGGCGCTGGCCGCCGGGCTCGCCGAGGCGCTGGCCGCGATCCACGGCGCCGGAGTGATCCACCGCGACCTCAAGCCGTCGAACGTGCTGCTCGCCGCCGACGGCCCGCGCGTCATCGACTTCGGCATCTCGCGGGCGGTCGAGGCGACCGAGCTGACCCGTACCGGGATGATCGTGGGCTCGCCCGGCTTCATGTCCCCGGAGCAGATCGAGGGCCTGCCGGTGACGCCGGCCGCGGACGTCTTCTCGCTGGGCGCGGTGCTCGCGTACGCCGCGACCGGGGCCGGGCCCTTCGGTGAGGGCGCGACTCCGGCACTGCTCTACCGGGTGGTGCACAGCGAGCCGCGGCTCGACGAGGTTCCGGCGGAGTTGCGCAGCCTGGTCGCCGACTGCCTGGCCAAGGACCCGGCGCGGCGTCCGAGCCCCGACGCGCTGCTGGACCGGCTGGAGGAGACCACCACCCACGAGCCCACCCAGACCTGGCTGCCCGCCGAACTGACCGGCATGATCGCGCGGGTGGAGGCGGAGCTGCCGAGCCGCCTCGGCTCGCTCGCCGGGAAGACGGAGGCGGCAGGGACGGCGGGAACGCAGGCGGCAGCGGCCGGGGCGGGGGCGGACGGGGCGGCGCTGGCGGGGGCGGCCGGGGAGCGGGCGACGCCGCCGACGATGCCTCAGGGCGGGGTCCCGGTGCAGCCGACGCTGCCGGTCGGCTTCGGCCCAGCCCCGGCCGGGTTCGGACCTGCTCAGGTCGCCGGATTCGCTGCCGAGGGCCCGCCGACGCCACCGCTCACGGCGAGCACAGCGACCCGGGAGTCGGCAGGGTTGCCGCCTCGGCGCAGCCGCCGCACCGCGGCGGTCGTCGTGGCCGTCGCGGCGGCCCTGGCGCTGTCCGCAGCCGGGGTCGTGATCGCCAACGGCCGCAACCCCGGTTCGGCGTCCGCCGGCGGCAACCCCACGGTCAGTACCTCCGCCCAGCCGTCCGCAAGCACGAGTTCCGCGACCACTTCGCCGTCCGCCGCGACCAGCGCCGCCGGCAGCAGCGGTCCACCTCCGACGGCGAGCGCCAACCAGGGCGCAGGCACCGTCTACTACACCGTTCCCACGGTGACCGGGCAGTCCGTGTCCTACGCCACGCAACTGCTGGTCACCGCGGGGTTCAGCCGGAGCGCCATCAAGGTCGCCTACCACTGCTCGGCCGCCGGGTCCGGGGTGTACGCGCAGTCCCCCGACGCGGGGAGCCGGCAGCCGAGCACGGCCACGATCAAGCTGTCCGCCTCGCCCGACAACTGCGTCGCCTACCCCAACGAGGTGGGGCAGCCGCTCGCGACGGCGAAGACCGACCTCAAGGGCTTCAGCAATGTGAGCGTCCGCTACGTCTGCGCGGGCGGGACGGTCGGCAACGTCGTCGACCAGTCCCCCGCCGCGACGGCTGAGGCCTCCTACCCGTCCGACCAGCCGATCACCCTCACGGTCCAGCAGACCGCCTGCGGCAGCCCCTCGACCACACCCGCCCCGTCGTCGACGTACCCGACGCAGTCGCCCGCGCCGGGTACGACATAGCTGCTGCTTGGGAGCGGCTGCTTCGGTCACGCCTCCGGCGTGCCGTGGTGGCGGCGCATGTGGAAGTGGAACGGCAGGTGCAGGCGGCGCTCGCGGCGCGGGCGGGTCGGCGCGTGGACGACCTCAGGGGGCGGGACCGGGTCGGACGGGGCCGGGTGCTGCGGGATGTGCCAGTATGCGCTCGCCTCGGCAATACGTCCGGCCCGCATGATCCGGACGTGCGACCCGCCGCACCCGGGGCAGGCGGGCTTGGTCAGTGGCGAGGGGACGGGCACGCCGTTGGCCCGGTAGACGGTGTTCAGCACGCCCTTGGTGTCGGCCCGGTGCTCGATCTCGTACTCCTGCTCCCAGCCGAAGCCGCAGTTGAGGCAGGCGAAGGCGTAGGCCTCGTGGACCGCGGGCACGGCGGACGGGGTGGGTACGGAGGATGCGGTGGGTGCCACCGGCGCGGTCGAGGCGCCGAGCGTGGTGACGGCAGGGTCCCCAGTGGATTCGCTCATGTCGTGCTCCCGATGCCCTGCGGGCGTTCGCCCGCGTGAGGTCTTTGCTCACCCTCAGAATTACCCTCCGGAAATGTCCCGGATTCAGTTCGGAGGATTTCTTGGGAGAGTGTTGAACTTCTTTGTCCTGCGACTACCTGTTCCAGGGCGACGCTTGAGCGGCTCTTTGTCGGGCACTCGCTCCGCGCGCTCCTTGCGCAACCCTACGCTCCAGCCGCACGCCCCACGAGTCGCACGGTCACCTGGAGGGCACGGTCACCCGGAGGGCAGAGCCGAGTTCTTGGCCGCGACCACCGCGTCGAACACCGCGCGCTTCGCCACACCCGTCTCGACGGCCACCGCCGCGATCGCCTCCTTCCGCCGCTCCCCCGCCTCCTCCCGCACCGCGACCCTGCGGGCCAGCTCGTCGGGCCCCAGCGCGGACGGATCGGCCGGCGGCGCACCCTGGACCACCACGGTGATCTCGCCGCGCACCCCGTCCGCGGCCCAGGCCGCGAGCTCGGCCAGCGGACCGCGCTTGACCTCCTCGTACGTCTTGGTCAGCTCGCGGCAGACCGCCGCCGGCCGCTCCGCGCCGAACGCTTCGGCCATCGCCGTCAGCGAGTCCTCGATGCGGTGCGGCGACTCGAAGAACACCATCGTGCGCGGCTCGGCGGCGAGCTCGCGCAGACGCGAGCCGCGTTCGCCTCCCTTGCGGGGAAGGAAGCCCTCGAAGCAGAAGCGGTCCACCGGCAGCCCGGACAGCGCCAGCGCCGTCAGCACCGCCGAGGGTCCGGGCACGGCGGTGATCCGCACGCCCTTCTCCACCGCCGCCGCGACCAGGCGGTAGCCGGGGTCGGAGACCGACGGCATGCCCGCGTCCGTCACCAGCAGCACCCGCGCGCCGCCGAGCAGCGCGTCCACCAGCTCCGGCGTGCGGCCCACCTCGTTGCCCTCGAAGTAGGAGACGACACGCCCCTTCGGGGAGACCCCGAGCGCGTTCGCCAGCCGCCACATCCGCCGGGTGTCCTCGGCGGCGACGATGTCGGCGCCGGCGAGCTCCTCGCCGAGCCTCGGCGGCGCGTCCCCGACCTCGCCGATGGGGGTTCCTGCCAATACGAGTAGACCTGTCACCTCCCCATCCTCCCAGGATGGCGAGGTGGCCGTACCACCGACAGGGTTCGCCCCTACGATGCACGGGTGAGCGGAGACAGGGCGACAGGGACAGTGCCGGACGGCGACGGGACTCGCGGCGGCACGCACGGCGCGGCGACGCTGACCAGCGACCGGGCGGCGGACTCGCCGCGGCCCGACCCGGCCGGGACGACCCCGCGCCAGGTCCGGCCGGCGAGCGCCTGGCAGCAGCGCCTCGCCAGGCTCGGCTACCGCGAGCCGGAGCGCCGTCCGCTCCGCGAGCGCCTGGTCCCGCCTATGCCGGACGGTCCCGGGATCTCCACCGGCGCACCGTCAGCCGTCCTGGCCCGCCTGGGCATCCGCGTCCCCGCCGGACTGTGGGTGTGGCTGTGCCGCTGGTCAGGATGGCTGGCACCGCTCGCGGTGACCCTGTTCGGCGCGATCATGACGTTCACTCACCTCGGCACTCCGAACGACATCATCTTCGACGAGACGTACTACGCCAAGGACTCCTGGGCGCTGTGGCACTACGGCTTCGAGGTCAACTGGCCGGACAGCACCAACGCCGCGATCATGGCGTCGCCGCAGCACCTCCCCACCCCCACCGGGGCCGCGTTCATCGCACACCCCCCGGCGGGCAAGTGGGTCATCGGGTTCGGCGAGCTGCTGTTCGGGCTGCACCCCCTCGGCTGGCGCTTCATGGTCGCGGTGCTCGGCAGCCTCGCGGTGCTGCTGGTCTGCCGGATCGGGCGGCGGCTGTTCCGCTCGACGCTGCTCGGCTGCGTCGCCGGGCTGTTGATGTGCGTCGACGGCATGCACTTCGTGATGAGCCGCACCGGGCTGCTCGACCAGATGGTGATGTTCTGGGCGCTGTGCGCCTTCGGGCTGCTGCTGGTCGACCGGGACCGTACGCGGGCCCGGCTCGCCGACGCCGTCGGCGCGACGGTCGACAACCCGGACGCCGCGCCCGATCACGAACTGGCAGCCGGGGCCCGGCTCGGCTGGCGTCCGCTGCGCATCCTCGCGGGCGTCTGCCTGGGGCTGTGCTGCGCGACCAAGTGGAACGGCCTGGACTTCCTGGCGGCCTTCGCCGTCCTCTCGGTGCTGTGGGACGCCGCCGCCCGCAAGACGGCCGGGGATCGGCACCCCTACCGCAGGGCCCTGCTGCACGACGTGCCGTTCGCCTTCCTGTCGACGGTGGTCGTCGCCTTCTTCACGTACCTGGTGACCTGGTCCGGCTGGCTGTTCAGCAACGCCCACGTCGGCACCACCTACGGCGCCTACGACCGGCACTGGGCCGACCACCGGGCGGGGCTCTCCGCCGCGAGCTGGGGCCCGATCCCGCTGCCGCAGGTCGACCTGAGCTGGGTGCCCGCGCCGCTGCGCAGCCTGTGGCACTACCACTCGGAGATCTGGAACTTCAACACCACGCTGACCACCCCGCACACCTACATGTCCAACCCGTGGAGCTGGCTGGTCAACGGGCGGCCGGTGTCGTTCTACTACCCCAACAACCTCAAGCCCTCGCAGTGCGGCGGGGCGGCGCAGTGCTCCAGCGAGGTGCTGGCGATCGGCACCCCGCTGCTGTGGTGGGCCGCCTGCTTCGCGCTGCTCTACGCGCTGTA
Organism: Streptacidiphilus sp. MAP12-16; assembly: GCF_041262165.1. Classification (NCBI taxonomy): domain Bacteria; kingdom Bacillati; phylum Actinomycetota; class Actinomycetes; order Kitasatosporales; family Streptomycetaceae; genus Streptacidiphilus; species Streptacidiphilus sp. MAP12-16. Next base: position 260,605 of record NZ_JBGCBY010000003.1, on the reverse strand, counting down.
CCGGTGGATCCTGGTGCGCGACTGGCGGGCGGGGGCGATCTGCTGCGGCATCGCGGCCGGATACCTGCCCTGGTTCCAGTGGCAGCAGCGGACGATCTTCCTCTTCTACTCCATCGACTTCGAGCCCTACCTGGTGCTGGCTCTCGCCCTGATGATCGGCGCCATCCTGGGCCGGGCGACCGCCTCCCGGGACCGCCGGCTGCTCGGTGGCATCGGCGCGGGCGTGCTGGTCGTCGCGATCATGGCGACATTCCTCTACTTCCTGCCGCTGTACGACGCGCAGATCATCCCGCTGGACAGCTGGCGCGCCAGGATGTGGTGGCCCACCTGGATCTGACCGGGGGAATGTCGGGTCCGCCCGGATGTGGGGGTCACGGTTTCCTCACTACTTCCCGGGCGCACCACGCATACCGCAGACGCACACGTACGATCCTTTGAACGATTGGGTGTCCTCGAAACGGGCGCCGCCCGGACTGGGGGGACAATGAACCGCGGCGCGAAAGCCGGAGTCATCGGCACCTGTGTGGTCATGCTGACCGCAGGCGGATACGGGGCCTACCACATCGTCAGCGCCGTCGCGGGAACGTCGTCAGCTGCGCCGCGACCGGCGGCGACCGCGCTGTCGACCACGCCGCCGAGCAACGACAACGCGCTGAAGCGCGCTCAGTCCTTCCTCGACAGCTGGCACGCGGGCCCGGACCACTACGCGGGCGCGGCGAGCGACACCAACGACCCGACCGCCGCGCAGACGGCGCTCGCCGGCTACGGCACCGGGTTGAAGCTGACCTCGGTGGCGTTCAGCAATGTCGCGGCGGCGGGCCTGTCCTCGACCGTGACCGGCGCCTCCCATGTGACGTTCACGGTCACGGCGCAGATCGCGGGCGGCACCTGGACCTACCCGGGGGCGCTGGACGTGGTGCAGAGCGTGGGCGGCAACACCTCGGTGCGCTGGGCGCCCAGCGTGCTGTACCCGAAGCTGACGCCCGGGCAGACGCTCGCCACGGGGCCGATCCCGGTGTCCGCCTCCGATGTGACGGTGACCGACAACAAGGGCGTCGAGCTGACAGCTGCTCAGGACCCCTCGCTCGGGGACATCCTCAACCAGTTGAAGACCAAGTTCGCCGCGAAGGCCACGGGCACCTCCGGCAGCGGCGTGGCGGTGGTCGACTCCACCGGGACCGCGGTGGCCACGGCCCAGGTGTTCACGCCCCCCACCGGCGCGAAGATCAAGACCACGCTGGACGCCAAGCTCCAGGCGCAGGCCGAGCTGGGGGTGAAGGACGCTCACCTGGCCGGCAAGGCGGCCGGCGTCGTCGCGATCGACCACAGCAACGGCTGGATCAAGGCGATCGCCTACAGCGGCAGCCAGGGCGACATCGCGATCAACGGCTGGTCGGCGCCGGGCTCCACCATGAAGATCATCACTGCGGCGACGCTGATCGACAAGGGCGGACTGAATCCCGGCTCTCCCGCACCCTGCACCCCCAACATCCTGGTGGCCGGGCAGACCTTCCAGAACGTGGACAACGAGCAGGCGAAGGCGTCGACCATGCAGGACGCCTTCAAGATGTCCTGCAACACCGCCTTCATCAAGTTGATGGACAACGCCTGGAACTCCAACCCCGCCGAGGGCTTCACCGCCCAGAGCGAGGAGGCCGCCAACGTCTTCGGCCTGGGCAACTGGTCGATCGGGGTCGCCACTATGAACCCGCAGGTCAAGCCGTCCAACGGCAGTCGCAATCTGCGAGCGGCGGACGCCATCGGGCAGGGCAACATCGCGGTCAGCCCGCTGGTGATGGCCTCCGTCGGCGCGACGGTCGCGAACAGCGGCTTCATGCAGCCGATCCTGGTGCCCGGCCTGGCGCAGACGCCCGCGTCGTCGCCGATCTCCTCGTCCACGGCCGCTGACCTGCGCAGGATGATGGTGGCCACCGCCCAGGGCGGCACCGCGGCACCGCGCGTCGGCGGGATGTCCGGGGTGGGCGCGAAGACCGGCACCGCGGAGATCGGCAACGGCCAGCCCAACAACGGCTGGTTCGTCGCCTACGACGGGAAACTGTCGGTCGCGGCCGAGGTCATCGGCGGCCTGCGCGGCGTCGACTCCGCGGGCTACGTGGTCGCGGACATCCTGCGCAACGACTGACAGCGATCGGCGGATCGGTGGGGTCGATCCGGTTGGTCCGGTTGATCCGGTCGGCCCGGTCGGCCCGGTTGATCAGGTCGCGGAGCCCGCGGCCGCACCGGTGGCGAGGTCCGCGCCCCAGCGGGCGAGGGCGGCGTCGAGGTCCAGACGCTCGATGCCGCCACCGTCGCCCGGCCACTCCGCGCGCGGGACACGCCACATGACCTCGAACTCGTTGCCGTCGGGGTCCTTGGCGTAGAAGGACTTGCTCACCCCGTGGTCGGTCGCGCCGACCAGCGAGCCGCGCTCCTGCAGCTTCGCGCCGACCTCGGCCAGCTCGCCGAGCGTGCCGACCTCCCAGGCGAGGTGGTAGAGACCGACCTGGCCCGGGGTCGGGCCCGGGGCCTGGGCGCCGATGGCGAAGAGGCCGAGGTCGTGGTCGTTGAGGGTGCCGGGAGCGCGGAGGAAGGCGGCCCGGTCGGCGATCTCGGCCGCGACCTCGAAGCCGAAGACATCGGTGTAGAAGGCGACGGAGCGGGGGACCTCGCGGATGTACAGCACTGCGTGGTTGAGGCGGCGGACGGCCATGGCGGGCTCCTCGGTCTGGTTCGGTGCGATCCCTGTCGACCAGTGAACAATATCTTCTCAGGAAAGTATTCCGCACCGCACCTCAGCGCACCGGGCCGGTCGGACTACGGCTCCGCCGCCGGTTCGGGTACCGGGACGGCGACCGCCTCGACGTCGGCATCCACGTCCATGTCCACGTCCACGTCTGCCGAGGGCACGTGCGTGGCGAGGCGGGGCCAGAGGACCAGCAGAACCGGGAGCTCGAGGTAGCCGAACCGGCCCGCCGGGGCGAGCAGGAAGGCCACGCCGACACCCACGGCGAGGCGGTCGGCCGCCTGGGTCACGTCGAGCGGCGGTCGGATCAGCAGCCAGAGCGCGACCGCGACGCCGCCCAGGGCCAGCAGCGTCAGCGAGGCGACGCGGCCGGACGGGCCGAGCTCGGCCAGCAGGTGCCCGGGGAGCGGGCTGTCCGCCGGGGTCCGCATCGACGCCATGCCGAGCGGGAAGCGGATCACCTGGTCCATGACGGCGTGCGGCGTCAGGATCGCCCCGGGGGCGATCAGCGCGGCAGCGAGCGCGAGGGTCGCCGCGGTGCAGCGCAGCGCCGCACGCCTCCCGTACAGGTGGAGCAGCAGCAACACGGCGACGGGCAGGGCGGGCCACGCCGTCCACTTGACCGCGCAGGCCAGGGCGAGGACGACGCCGGCCCGCACCGCGTACCCGCGTCCGGCGAGAGCGAGCCCCAGGCAGCAGAAGCCGATCAGCGGAAGGTCCACGCCGCCGGTCGTGGCGACCAGGGCGACCAGCGGGGAGGCGGTGACCGCGGCGAGCGGAACGGCCCAGGAGACGCCGCCCGCGCCGCCCGCGCTGGGCGTCCTGCCTGCCGTCCCGGTTGCCGTCCCGCCTGCTGTCGCGCCTGCACCGTCGTCCGCGGCCCCGTCGGACTGCGGACGCACCAGCCGCCAGGTCGCGACCAGGCAGGCGGCGAAGGCCACGAGGAACCAGATCCGGGCGTCGCTGACGACCTGCGGCAGCAGCCCGTCGTCGCCGAGCAGGGCGCGCGGGAGTCCGAAGAGCGCCATGGCCGGGAGGTACGGGTTGTAGCCCATGATCCCGTGCGGGTCCGGGAGGTACGGACTGCCGGTGTGCAGGAGTTGGACGGCGGAGTTCTGGACGACGCTCACTTCCGACTGCGCCCAGCCCTCCGCAACCATGAGGCCCAGCGGAATCACCACCGCACCCAGCACGGCGAGTGCGGTGGCGGCGCGCGCCACCTTCGGGCGGGGCAGGAAGGCCGAGGCACAGGCGGCCGCGACGTAGCCGAGGGCGGCGATCAGACCCCAGGCGCGCTGCGGGCCGAGGTCGGAGACCAGCGGGAAGGTTCCGGCCCAGATCGCGGAGCCGACGCAGCCGAGGATCCATGGCAGGCGGCTCGGTGCGTTCGGGTCGGCGGAGCGGAAGAAGCCGAAGGCGGTCAGGCCGAATCCGACCGCGGACTTCCCGCTGCGCTGGCGCGGCAGCCGAAGTCGGGTGGCGGCGCCGGTGGTCCGTTCCTTGCGCAGGACATGAGTCGTCGTCACAGTAACCCACGGTAGGAAGCCCGACACGGTGATGTCGTCACGCTGGAGAGTGGCTCCGATGTCCCTCTGAAGGATGGCGCCGGATGGGTTAACGCTGCGCTTTTCGCTGTTGTCGCCCGTGCCGCACAGGCGCTAGCGCCCTTCGCCCACGACACCGACGAGACCGTTCTCGTAGGCGAAGACCACGGCCTGGGTGCGGTCGCGCAGTTCCAGCTTGGCGAGGATGCGCCCCACGTGGGTTTTGATGGTCTGTTCGGACAGGAACAGTTCCTCGGCGATTTCGGAGTTGGACAGCCCCCTGGCGACCTGGCGCAGCACGTCCAGTTCGCGGACGGTGAGCGCGGCGACGGCTTCTGGGCGGAGGTTGCCGGAGCGGCGGCGGCGGGCGACGTCGTCGATCAGCCGGCGGGTCACGGAGGGCGCGAGCAGGGCCTCTCCGGCGGCGATGACCCGGACCGCGTTGATGAGGTCGCGGGCGGGAGCGTCCTTGAGCAGGAAACCGCTGGCACCGCGTGCCAGCGCCTCGTACACGTACTCGTCGAGGTCAAAGGTGGTCAGGATGAGGACGCGGGGGGTGCGGACGGGCGGATTGGCGGCGGAGGCCGGCGCCGTGGGGGTGTGGGCGGAGGCCGCGGTGGGGGTTCCGACGGGTGCGGTGGTGGGGGCTCCGACGATGCGGGCGGTGGCGGCGAGGCCGTCCATGCCCGGCATCCGGATGTCCATGACGACGACGTCGGGCCGGAGTTCGGCGGCGAGCTGGATGGCCCGCAACCCGTCGCCCGCCTCGCCGACGAGTTCGATGTCGGGGGCGGAGGAGAGGAGCGCGCCCAGTCCGTCCCTGACCATCTCCTGGTCGTCGACCAGCAGCACCTTGATACGGTCCGCCATGCGCTTCCCCCCGTTGGGTCGACCGGTGTCCGGTCGGGTCAGCTGTCGCCTGCCGCCGAGGACGATTCTCCCTCGTTCGGCGGCGACGCACCGTCCAGGGGTAGTTCGGCCGTGACCTCGAAGCCGCCGTGTTCGCGCGGTACGGCGCGCAGCGTGCCCCCGAGCATGGCGGCACGCTCGCGCATGCCGGTGAGACCGTGGCCGCCGTTGCCGCCGGGGGCGGGGCCGCCGGTGGTGCGCCCGTCGTCGGCGATGTGCACCTGGACGGCGTCGTGGGTGCGGACGACCTCGACCTCGACGCGGGCGCCGGGCGCGTGCCGCCCGGCGTTGCTGAGGGCCTCCTGGACGATGCGGTACACGGACACGTCCACGACGGCGGGCGGCCGGTCCGGGCCGCCGGCCAGGGTGAGGTCGACCTGCATGCCGGCCTGCCGCGCGGCACGGACCATCTCCGGGATCCGGTCGATGCCGGGCTGGGGTGAGCGCTCGGCGTTCTCGTCGTCCTCTCGGAGCAGGCCGATGACGCGGCGCATCTCGGTGAGGGCGGTGGTGGACGCCTCCCGGATCGCGCCGAAGGTTCTGAGGGTCTGCTCGGGCAGGCCGGGTTCCTTGTAGGGGGCGGCCTCGGCCTGGATGGCGATCATCGACATGTGGTGGGCGACGACGTCGTGCAGTTCGCGGGCGATCCGGGAGCGCTCCTCCAGGACCGCCTGGCGGGCGAGCCCGGCGCGGCGCTGCAACTCGGCGGCGACGAGGTGCCGTTCCGCCTCCTGGCGGGAGTGGATGGACTCGCCGAGCACCAGGACCAGGGTGACAACGACGGCGGCGACCGCGAGGACCACCGGCGGCATGCCGACCAGCGGCACGGCGGGGAGCAGCACCGCGATCGCGGTGAGCAGGTCGACGCCGACGGCGATGTCTCTGCCGTACACCTGGGCGGTGATGAAGAGCAGCACCACATAGGCCAGGCAGCCGCTGACCGGCCAGGGCCAGAAGGGAGTGGGGGCGTGGCCGACCTCGGCGAAGGTGGTGAGGGTGAGCCCGACCGCGGAGAGACGCCAGGCCGCGAGGGGCCGGTGGGCGGCGAGCAGCAGCGGCAGGACCTGAAGGCCGGCGAGGGCCCAGGCGAGGCTGCCCGGGACGAGCTGGTTGAGCTGGGTGTCCGCGGTCACGGTGAGGATGAACACACCGCAGACGCAGACGACCGCGAGGGCGTAGCGCAGGCGGGGGCTGGAGAGCGAGCGGACCAGCAGGACGCTCTGGTCGGGGGCGGCCCAGGCGGCCTGGTGTACGAGCTGCGCGGTGTGGCGCACCCGGGCGAGGGCGCGGACCGCGGCGCGCCGGAGGGCTCCGTCCATATCGCGTCGAGCTTAGGGCCTCCGGCTCGCGGGGTGGGTGGCCTCGCTCAGAAGTCGTGTCCGAGCAGCTTCTCGACCTCGGCGCGGGTGGGCAGGGACGGCTGGGCGCCGGGGAGGGTGGTGGCGAGGGCCGCGCTGGCGTTGGCCCGCCGTACGGCCTCGTGGAGCGGGCTGCCGCCGGCGATGGCGTAGGCGAGCGCGCCGCAGAAGGCGTCGCCGGCGGCGGTGGTGTCAACCGGGGTGACCTCGAGTGCGGGGACGAGGAGAACGGCGCCCTCTTCGCAGAGCAGTGCTCCGTCCCGGCCGAGGGTGACCACGACGGCGGCGGGGCCGCGCAGCTGGCGGGCGGCATCGGCGACGGCGTGCAGGTCCGGCAGCGGGTGGCCGACCAGGGCGGCGAGCTCCGTGCGGTTGGGGACCAGGACGTCGACCATGTCCAGCAGCTCGGCCGGGAGGTCCCGAGCGGGGGCCGGGTTGAGCAGGACCGTGCCGCCCGCGAGGCGGGCCGCGGCCTCCACGGTGGCGGCGGGGATCTCCTGCTGCAGAAGAGTGACGCTCGCGTCACGGAGCACCGCACCCGACGCGGCGCAATGCTCCGGAAAGAGAGCACTGTTCGCGCCAGGACTGACGATGATCGAGTTCTCCCCCGTCATCCGGTCGACCGCGATCAGCGCCCGCCCGGTGCTGACGCCCGCCTCAGCGAGCACCCACCGGACATCCACGCCCTCCCGCTCCAGCACCGCCCGCAGCGCCGTCCCGGCCTGGTCCATGCCGACCCGCCCCACCATCGCGACCTGCGCACCAAGGCGCGCCGCCGCCACCGCCTGGTTCGCACCCTTGCCACCGGGGTGCTCCGCCAGGTCACCGCCCAGCACCGTCTCCCCCGGCACCGGATGATGCGGCACCGGCACCACGAGGTCGAGGTTGATGCTGCCCACCACTGCGATCATCGGCATGGGACTACTTTAGGCAGCCCGCCCGTCAGGCAGCCCGCCCGCCGCTCAGCCGATCAGGAGGTCGGCAGCCCGATCTCGGGAGCGATATCCGATGGGCCTCACGGTCGCTTCGTGGGTGGGGACGAAACGGGGAAGGTGAAGCCGATCTCCGCCCCGCCCCGGGAGTCGGGCCGGTTGCGGGCGAAGACCGTCCCCCCATGGCTCTCCGCGACCTCCCGCACGATCGCCAGTCCCAGGCCGGATCCCGGCAGGCTGCGCGCCGCGGTCGCCCGGTAGAACCGGTCGAAGACCCGGTCGAGGTCGGCCTCGTCGATGCCGGGGCCCCGGTCGAGCACCGCGACCCGGCCCGGTTGCACCCGCAGCAGGATCTCGCTCGGCTCGGAAGTGAACTTCGCCGCGTTCTCCACCAGGTTGGTCAGCGCCCGCTGCAGCGCGCCGGCCCGCCCGGTGAGGGGCACCGGCACCGCCTCGACCACGATCTCACGCCCGGTACGGCGGCGCGCCAGGTCGGCGACCCGTTCGGCGAGCACGTCCAGGTCGAACTCCGTCGGTTCCTCCGCCTCGCGGCGGTCGGCGGCGAGCTCGACCAGCTCGTTCACCAGCACGCTCAGCTCGCGGGTCTCCGTCGCCAGGTCGTCCAGCAGCGCCGCTTTGGACTCCGGCGGCAACCGGTCGAGATGCGGCAGAGCCGCGATGTTGGTGCGCAGCGAGGTCAGCGGGGTCCGCAGCTCGTGCCCGGCGTCCTGGACCAGGCGGCGCTGGTCGTCCTTGGAACGGGCGAGCCTGCCCAGCATGTCGTCGAAGGCCCGGCCGAGCCGGCCGATCTCGTCGCTGCCCCGGCGCGGGACGTCCACGTCCAGCGTTCCGGTGGAGGCGACGTGCTCGGCCGCGCCGGTCAGGCTGACCAGCCGCCGGGTGATCCGCCCGGCCAGCCACCAGCCGGCGGCGCCGGCGGCGAGCACGACGGTGGTGGCCAGCAGCGCCGTGCGCTCCAGCAGGATGTCCAGCAGGTCGTCGGTGGCGCTCAGCCGCTCGGAGAGCTGTACCGCCCCGCGTCCCCCGCCGAGAGAGACCGTGACGACGCGGTAGCGGTCGCCTCCGGTGTCCTCGGTGACGTCGTGGATCTGGCCGGCCTTCTTCCCGGTGGCGAGCCTGCGGTCGGTCGCGTCGACGGGCAACGGGTCCGGCGCGCCCTGCTCGACCACGTTGCCCGCGGGGCCCAGGACCTGGATGCCGATGTCCCCGGACTGGGTCAGCCGGTCCTCGAGCTGGTCGTGGTTCTGGTTGGAGGGCAGGAAGTCGGACGGGTAGAGCGGCGACTGGTCGACGGCGGCTACCAGGGTGTCCAGGGACTGGCTGAAGTCGCTGGCCCGGTCGTGCCGGATCAGGTTCGCCGCGGCGTCGTAGCCGAGGCCGCCGACCAGTACCGCGACCAGGGCCGCGACGCCGGCGAAGGCCACCGCGAAACGCACCCGCAGACCGGCCGGCAGCTTCCCGGGGAGCTCGGAGAGCTTTCGGAGCCCACCGACGTGCGGCAGGAGGGGGAGCCGCGGACGCAGCCCGCTCACGGCTCGCGCAGGGTGTAGCCGACACCTCGGACGGTGTGGATCAGCGCGGGCGCGTCCTGGACTTCGAGCTTCCGGCGCAGGTAGCCGATGTAAACGGCGAGGTTCTTGGATCCCGGGCCGAAGTCGTAGCCCCAGATCCGGTCGTAGACCGTGCTGTGGTCCAGCACGATCCCGGCGTTGCGGGCCAGCAGCTCCAGCAGGTCGTACTCGGTCCTGGAGAGGGCGATCTCGGTGTCCCGGCGCCACACCCGGCGCGCGGTCGGGTCGATCCGCAGGTCGGCGACCTCGATCACGTCGTCCAACGGGTACGCGACCTGGGTGGACGGCGGGTCGGCCGGTACCGGCACCGGCATGGCGCGCCGCAGCAGCGCGCGCAGCCGGGCCAGCAGCTCGTCCGCCTCGAAGGGCTTGACCATGTAGTCGTCGGCGCCTGCGTCGAGCCCGGCGACGCGGTCGGAGGTCTCGACCCGCGCGGTGAGCATGAGGATCGGCGTGCGGTCGTTCTCCGCGCGCAGCACCCCGCAGACGGCGAGGCCGTCGATGCCCGGCATCATCACGTCGAGGACGATGACGTCGGGGCCCTCCTTGTGGATCGCCGCCAACGCCTGGATGCCGTCGGCGACGGCGGTCACCTGGTAACCCTCCAGGGTCAGCAGGCGAACTACGGAATCGCGAATGGCCCGGTCGTCCTCGGCCAGCAGTACTGTCGACGTCACAGCGATGATTCTCTCCGGGGGGCATGAGAGAGCGGGTAAGAGTCCACTCCTGTACGGCGCTCTCCAGTGTCGCCGATGCCCGACCCGTACGAACGCCACCCCTACGAACGCCACCCCTACGAACGCCACCCCGCCTCGACGATCGGCCCCGGCAGCTCGACGATCAGCCCCGGTAGACGGTCAGTACCGCGCCGTCTATCTCGATTCGGCGGGTGCCGGCCAGGTCGCCCCGGCGCAGTGCCGCGAGGCAGCGGCGGAACAGCAGCATCTCGGCGCCGTCCAGAACGGCCGCGGCGAGGTCGAGCACCTCGGTGAGGTTGGCGTCGGTGAGCTCGGCCGGCAGCTCGCCGGACAGCAGCACGACGGACTCCCCGCTGCTGCCCCGGACGACGGCGGTGGTGGGGCTTCCCTGTACGACCAGCACGTATCCCCCTGGTCCCGGGGGCAGCGTGCGGCTCACCCGCCCCTTTCACGAGGTGACGCTAGCCGCATATACGACCGACAGCGGCAGGAGCCGGCGATATTCGCCCTATCCGGTCATCCCTGGACAATCAGGGAACCGGAACGGGCAGGAGCTGCGTACTAGTTGTCCGTTTCCGCCGGGCCCGTGCGGCGGTCGAGCAGCGATTCGACCAGGGCCGCGACATGGCGGCGGTCGTCCACCGAGAGCTTCTGCAGACTGGCGATCAGCACGTCCACCTCGGGGTCGGGAGCGGTCCCGCCGCCGGCGGCGTACAGGTGGATGCCGCAGGCCTCCGCCGCCGCGCGGCGGACGGCGTCCAACGGCAGGTCGAGGGCCCGGGCCAGGCCCTCGAGGGTGGCCGGCTGCGGCATTCTGACCAGCCGTTCGGTGGTGGCGAGGTGGTGCACGGTGGAGCGGGGGATGCCGCCACGCCGCGCGGCCTCGCCATAGGACCAGCCCTGCCGGTCCAAGCGCTCTCTCATCAACTGCTGCAGGGCGTTGGACACCTGGCTGACGCCTCCTGTCGGCCGCCCCTTCGGCGGCCTGCGACGGACCGATTCTACGGCGATCACCTGTTCCGGCACCGAGCCAGGGGCTCTCACCTGGCAATTTCTCTCTGTTACCGGTCTGTTGCAGAACGTGGCACCCGAATCGCTTGCGGGACTCCCTCCAGGCCTACTACTGTCCAATCTCGTTGGACAACATGTCCGACCGAGTTGGACGGGAGTTGGGGGGGATCCCTTCGCCGTCCGACCGTAACTGTCCATTCCTTAGGGGGAATTGACCATGCTTGAGATGCACGAGCTGGACGCCGAGTCGGCCGAGCTGCTCCCCGGCCGCGAGGCCCTGGGCAAGCTGAAGTTCAGCTTCACCAAGACCGTCAACGTCACCAAGCACGTCGCCAACGTCAGCGCCCACAACGAGTCGTCCGCGGCCAACTGGGGCTCCGACCTCGCGCTGGCCCAGTCGGGCGCCGACCAGGCGATCAGCATCCACCAGTAGCAGCGCGCCCCACCCTCCGGCTCCTCGCCGGCCCCAGCTTCACACACCACGTCAGACACCTCACGAAAGGCACCACCATGAGCATGGACATGAACGAGCTCGACGCCGAGTCCGCCGAGCTGCTCCCCGGCCGCGAGGCCCTGGGCAAGCTGAAGTTCAGCTTCACCAAGACCGTCAACGTGACGAAGCACGTCGCCAACGTGCACGCCCACAACGAGTCGTTCGCGGCCAACTTCGGCTCCGACGGCGCGACCGCTCAGTCCGAGGCCGCCCAGTCGATCAGCATCAGCCAGTAGTCCAGCAGCACTGCGCAGCACCTAGCACCATGGGCGCGGGCCGCGTCAGGGGAGGGCGCGGCCCGCGCCGGGGGAGGACACACCAGATGACCGTGAGCGTGGAACCGGGGGCGCTCGTCCCCGGTCCGGGGGGCTTCGCCACCACCTACGAGCAGTACGTGGGCCCGTACTCGGAACAGCCGTTGGCACCGGAACCCTTGTTCCCCGTGCCCAGGCTGAGTGCGGGCCTGCGCCTGCACGGCGAGTACCAGGGCTCGGGATTCAACGAGCCCAAGTACATCGCCCGTCGGGGGGACGGGCAGGTGGTGCAGCTCTCCCGGCTGCTCCACCTCGTCGCCGGCTGCGTCGACGGCGTCCGCGACACCGAGCGGATCTCGCACCGGGTCAGCGGGCTGTACGGGCGTGAGGTCAGCGAGGAGAACATCGCCTACCTGGTCGAGCACAAGCTCCAGCCGCTCGGCGTCACCGTCCCGTTCGGGCAGGAGGACGACGAGGTCGCCCAGGCCCCGCGCTCCGACCTGCTGCTGGCCCTCAAGGGCCATCGGGTGATGTTCAGTCAGCAGCGGGTGAACCGCATCGGACGCGCCCTGGCCTGGCTGCACCGGCCGCTGATGGTGGTCCTGGTGCTGGGCTCGATGGTCGCCATGGACGTCTGGCTGTTCGGCTTCTACGGCGCGATGACCCCGGTGCTGGAGGTGCTGAACCAGCCGGTGCTGCTGCTGGCGGTGTTCGCGCTGACCGTGGCCTCGCTGGTGTTCCACGAGTTCGGACACGCCTCCGCCTGCCGCTACGGCGGCGCCCGCCCGGGTTGCATCGGGTGCGGGCTGTTCCTGATCTGGCCGTCCATGTACACGGACGTCACCGACGTCTACCGGATCGGCCGCGCCGGACGGATCAGGACCGACCTGGGGGGCGTGTACTTCAACGTCGTCTTCATGCTCGGCATGGGCGGCTGCTACTTCCTGACCGGCCAGCAGTTCTTCCTCAGCGCCGTGTACCTCGGACACTTCGAGGTGCTGGAACAGCTGATGCCGGCCGTCCGCCTGGACGGCTACTACATCCTGGGCGACCTGGCCGGGGTGCCCGACCTCTTCGGCAAGATCAGACCGATCCTGCTGAGCATGGTGCCCGGCAAGCCGGTACGCCCCGAGGTGGTCGACCTCAAACGCTCCGCCCGGGTCATCGTCACCACCTGGGTGCTCACCATGGTGCCGTTGCTGCTCGGCGACCTCGGCTACGCGCTGTGGAACCTGCCGCGCATCGTCAGCACCGGCATCCGCTCGCTGACCGCCCAACTCACCGGCACCGCCTCGGCGTTCGCGGACGGACACCTCGCCACCGGCCTGGTCGGCGTGCTCGGCAGCTTCATGCTGGTCTGCCCACTCGCCGGGATGGCCTACCTCTCCATCCGGCTCGGCGGCCGGCTGGTGCGGACCGCCCTGCGCGCGACCAACGGGAGCCCGCGGCTGCGGCTCGGCTTCTGCGCGCTCGGCCTCGCCGGAGTGACCGCCCTGGCCTGCGCCTGGGCCGGGGGTATCACCCCCAAGCCGCTGCCGCCGCAGCCGCCGATCGTTCCGGTGCTGCAACCGGGAGTGCCGACGACCGAGCCCACCGCGACCCAGCCGGCCGCACCGCAACCGACGGCGAGTCGGTCCGCGCAGCCCAGCCCGACCCGGAGCAGCCGGAGCGGTGGCCCCTCCACCCCGCCGGGTCTCACCCCCTCGCCCAGCGCCGGAACAGCGGTCGCGCCCCCGTCCGCCAAGGCGTCGGCCTCCGCCACCACTGCCCCGGCCGCGGGCGGAGCACCGGCGCCGAGCGTGGCGAAGGCGACGCACTCCGCGAGCCCGCCGTCGGCCACCACCACCCCCTCGGCCCCCCCAAGTGCCGCGGCGAGCACGACGCCGACGGCCACTCCCACCCCGCCCGCGAGCTCCGCCCCTCCCCCGGCGAAAGCGACGCCGTGACGCGCTGCGGGCCACCGCCAGGACCGTCGGACCATCCACAGGAGAATCCATGAACCTCAACCAGCACCGCAGAGCGATCCCGCGCGTCGGCGCGGGCCGCAAGGCGGTCCGCCTCGGACTGCTCGCCACCGCGAGCCTCACCGCCCTGTCCGCCGCCGCCACCGCCGCGACCGCGCAGGGCGTGGGGCCCACCAACCACTCCACCAACTCGCACGGCATCGCCATCGCCGACGACAACGTGCACACGCTCGCCAACCGGGCGCACGAGTCCCGCTTCGCGGACTCCTTCACCGTGCACCAGTACGGGCCGGTGTTCGCGGCCAGCGCCCGCAACCAGGCCGACGCGGTCTCGGCGGGCTGCACCGCGGCCGACCCCTGCCGCTCGGTGGCACTCTCCTTCCAGATCGTGACCATGGCCGGGGAGAACATCCACCTCAACGCGGTGAACCTGAGCAACGCGTCCAACTACCACTGCGCGGGCTGCGAGACGCTGGCCGGGGCCTACCAGTTCGTCGTCTCCACGCCCAACCCGTTCACCCTGAGCGCGACGGCGCAGCGCCAGCTCGCCGACATCCACCGCAAGCTGGACGCGCTGGGGAAGTCCACGGCCCCGGTCGCCGTCGTCAAGCAGCAGGCCGACGCCCTGGCCGCGCAGGTGGTCACCATCCTCAAGTCCGCCGCCGCGACCGCGCCGAAGGGCCCCGGCGTGGACGCCCTGGCCGCCATGGCCCCGACCGTGACCGTGCACCGCATGATGAGCAGCTGAGCAGCTGCCCCGAGCCGACCAGCGACCGACCCGCGGCCTTCCCACCCCGACCACCGGGGCGGGAAGGCCGCCGCAGTGCGTGCGCCGGAGCAACCCGGAGCAATCCGGAGCGGTGTCGGCGGGAACAACGGGAACGTCAGAGGCCCTCCCGGATCAAGCCGGGAGGGCCTCTGTTGGGTGGAGCTGAGGGGATTCGAACCCCTGGCCCCCTCGATGCGAACGAGGTGCGCTACCGGACTGCGCCACAGCCCCAACGAGAAGAAACTCTATCAGGTCCGCGGGGGTGGTCCTGCATGGTTTCGGCGCTGGTGGGAGTGCGTCACTCGTTGGCGGCGCGGGGGTGCGGGGCGTCGTCGGCGTACTGGTCGAAGAGGGGTGTGGCCGGGGGGCGCTTCTGGGCGGGAGGCGGGGGAACGACTGCGCGTCCCGCGCTCCAGGTGTCGGGGGCGTTGAGGTCCAGGCTGCCGGTGCTGCGGGGGGCGACCGGGGCGGTGACGTAGGTGGGGAGGGGTACCGGTACCGGGTCCCAGGACTCGGGGTCGGTGGAGCGGTCGCGTGGGTTGTCGCCCCAGTCGTCCGACTCGTCGGGGTCTGCGGCTTCGACCAGGGCACGTGTGCGGTGCGGAACCTGCGGAACCGCCCCGGCGGCGGAGCGGCCGTCGGGGCGGGCGAAATCGGGGTGGGCGAAGTCGGGCGGCCGTGGGACGGACAGCGCCTGGGTGTCCGGGGCCGCCGCGGCCCGGCGGCGTTCCCGCTCCCGCTCGCGCACCCGCTGGGCCGCCTCGGCTGCGCGGCGGCGATCGAGCTTGACCTCGAAGCGGCGGCGTTCCTGGCGGCGCAGATGGGCGATGTAGAGGGAGAACAGGACGGCGGGAATGGCCGGGACCCAGAGCAGGGCGACGCCGCCGACCGC
Source organism: Streptacidiphilus sp. MAP12-16 (assembly GCF_041262165.1). NCBI lineage: Bacteria > Bacillati > Actinomycetota > Actinomycetes > Kitasatosporales > Streptomycetaceae > Streptacidiphilus > Streptacidiphilus sp. MAP12-16. Next base: position 245,446 of record NZ_JBGCBY010000003.1, on the reverse strand, counting down.
GGCGGTCACCATACCGGCCGTGAAGACGGCGAAGAGCAGGATGACCAGTCGCCGACGCCGTGCCAGCAGGGCAGCACGGCGCTTCGGGTCGAGGCGGCGTCCGGTGGCCCCGCCCGAGGGCGCGCCGGGTGGCGGGGTCCGCCGGACCTCCGGGCGCGGGGCCCCGGCGGACGACGACCGCTCGCGCGACGTGGGCTGCGACTGCACGGGAGCCGGGGAGGACGCACGGTGGTCCGCGGCGGCGGCGCCGGCGGCGGGCGCCGCCGGACCGCTGTCGTCAGTGCTCTCGCCGCTGCTGTTGCCAGCGCTGCTGCCGGCGCTGTTGTCGTCATCGAGGTGGCGCGAGACCCGGCGCTCCATTGCCGCGCGTCCGGACAGCAGGCGAATGGCGGTGCTGAACCGCTCCGTCGGGCGCGCTTCGTTGAGCTCGTCCTGCCTGCGGAGCCACATCGGCACCAGATAGGCAGCCCAGGCCCCCACGATGACCGCGTAGATGAGGCCGCTACTGCTCACGCATCACACCGTACGGGCGTGAAGGAGTGGCTCGCGGCAATTTCCGCCGGTGTGTCGCACGATCATGTTCATCTCACCCTATTTTTGTCGCTTTGAACGACAGGTTATCGACATCAATCGAATGCGTATGTGAATTTACTGCTCACACACATTTACTGCTCAAGATGCTGCCGGTTGCCGCGCCAGCGGCGCAACATGCCTTCCGGGACCTCGTCCGCCGTCAGCGCGTACACCAGATGGTCCCGCCAACCCCCGTCGATGTGCAGGTAGCGCGGGCGGATGCCCTCCTCGCGGAAGCCGAGTTTCTCCACCACGCGCCGGCTGGGCCCGTTCTCGGGCCGGATGCAGATCTCGATCCGGTGCAGGCCCATGTCCCGGAAGCAGTGGTCGACCGCGAGTGCCACCGCCGTCGGGATGATGCCGCGTCCGGCGACCGCCTCGTCCACCCAGTAGCCGACGTTCGCCGAGCACATGGAACCCCAGGTGATGCCGCCGACGGTGAGCTGTCCGACGAGTTGCCCCTGGTAGGTGACGATGAAGGGGAGCATCCGCCCGGCCTGCGCCTCGGAGCGCAGGAAGCGCACCATCTGCCGGTAGGTCGGGCGGGGTGACGAGGGGTTGCCCGGCTGGGCCGGGGGGACGGTGGCCTCCCAGCGGCGCAGCCAGTGCCGGTTCCGGGCGCTGACCTCCTGCCAGGTGCGCCGGTCGCGCACCCGGATCGGGCGCAGACCGACCGGTCCCTCGTGGAGTTCGACTGGCCAGAAGGCGTTCAGTGCGACCCTCCTGACGTGGCGCCGTCGGGTCTGCGGAGGTGGTCGCCTCCGTGTACCTGGTCGACGGCGTGCCCGAGCAGCGGGGCGAGGACGGCGAGTCCGTCCCTGACACCGCCGGTGGAGCCGGGCAGGTTGACGATCAAGGTGGTGCCGGCCAGCCCGGACAGTCCGCGGGAGAGCGCGGCGGTGGGGACTCCGGTGGCACGCCCCTCGGCGCGGATCGCCTCGGCGATGCCGGGGACCGGGCGGTCGATCACCTGCGCGGTCATCTCGGGGGTGAGATCCGTGGGAGTGACGCCCGTGCCACCGGTCGTCAGGATGACGTCGTAGCCGCGAGCCACCGCGGCGCGCAGCGCCTCGACCACCGGTTCGCCGTCCGGTACCACCTGCGGTCCGTCCACGGCGAAGCCCATCGCGGTCAGGCCCTCGACCAGCAGCGGGCCGCCCTTGTCGGCGTAGACGCCGGCCGAGGCACGGTTGGAGACGGTGAGGGCGAGGGCACGCTTCGTCGACCCGTTCACCGGACGCCACTGTCCTGGACGCCACTGTCCTGGGCGTTGCTGTCCTCGGCGTTGCTGTCTCGGGCGTCGTCGCGGTACCAGTCGCCGCTCTTCCCGCCGGTCTTCGACTCGACCTGGACCGCGTCGATCCGCGCGCCCTTGTCCACCGACTTGACCATGTCGATGACGGTCAGCCCGGCGACGGCGACGGCGGTCAGCGCCTCCATCTCGACCCCGGTGCGGTCCGCGGTGCGGACCGTCGCGGCGATTTCCACGGCGTCGTCGGTGACGACCAGGTCCACGGTCACCCCGGAGAGCGCGATGGGGTGGCAGAGCGGGATGAGATCAGGGGTGCGCTTCGCACCCATGATCCCGGCGATGCGGGCCACCGACAGGGCGTCGCCCTTGGGGACGCCCTCGCCGCGCAACAACTCGACCACCCGGGGCGCGACCAGGACCCGGCCGGTGGCGCGCGCGGTGCGCACCGTGGTCGCCTTCTCGGAGACGTCGACCATGCGTGCCGCCCCCGTCGCGTCGACGTGGGTCAGCCGGTCGCTGTGCGAGGTACTCAAGGTGTCGTCTCCTGTGGCCGGTGCCGTGCGGGCACAGGCTATCGCTGCGCGACCCGGCCGTCAGATCGGGCTCCGCCGGACGGACCGGGAGACGCCTCAGCGCAGCTGGTCCTCCGCAGCCGCCGCGGATTCCAGCAGGACGACGTCGACCAGGTCCCCTGCCGACACCGAGGTGCTCTCCTCGGGGACCACGATCACCGAGTTGGCCTGCGCCAGCGGACCCATCAGGTGGGATCCCGCACCGCCGACCGGGGTGACCTGCCCGGTCTCACCGCCGTGCCCGCTGACGTACCGGGACCTGGCGAACTGGCGGCGGCCCGCCGGGGAGTTGAGCCCCTCCGTCAACACGGCCCGCACCACCGGGCGGTGGACCTGTTCGGCACCCATCATGGCGCGGATGGCCGGCCGTACGAACAGCTCGAACGAGAGGTAGGCACTGACCGGGTTGCCGGGCAGCGCGAAGAGCGGGACGGTCCCGTCGAGCAGCCCGAAGCCCTGGGGCTTGCCGGGCTGCATCCGCAGCTTGCGGAAGGAGATCTCGCCCAGCGCGCCGCCGATGCTGTCGGGAGTCGCCTCCAGCGCCTCCTTGACCACGTCGTACGCGCCCACGCTCACACCGCCGCTGGTGACGATCAGGTCCGCCCGGATCAACTGGTCCTCGATGACCTCGCGCAGCCGCCTGGCGTCGTCGGGAACGCCGCCGACCCGGTAGGCGATGGCCCCCGCGTCCCTGGCCGCCGCCGTCAGCGCGAAGCTGTTGGAGTCGCTGATCTGGCCGGGGCCGATCTCGGCGCCTGGCTGGACCAGCTCGCTGCCGGTGGACAGCACCACGACACGCGGGCGGGGCCGTACCCGTACGGTGTCCCTGCCGATGGCCGCGAGCAGCCCGATCTGCGCGGGCCCGAGCAGTGTTCCTGCGGGAAGAACAGCCTGACCTGCGGTGATGTCGTCGCCACGACGGCGCACGAAGGCGCCGCTGTCGGCCGGACGGAAGACCCGGACCTCGCCGGACGCGCCCTCGGGGGCGCTGCTGCGCGGTGCCATGCCCACGGCGGGGGCGGTGCCGCCGCTGCCTCCGTCGGTCCACTCCACCGGGACGACGGCCTCCGCGCCGGGTGGCAGCGGTGCGCCGGTCATGATCCTGGCGCACTGGCCCGGACCGACCACGGGCAGGTTCGCCGCCCCGGCCGCGACGTCGCCGACGACGCTGAGCACCGAGGGGTAGGTCTCGGTCGCTCCGTCGACGTCGGCGACGCGCACGGCGTAGCCGTCCATGGAGCTGTTGTCGAACGGCGGGAGGTCGCGCTCCGCGCTGATCTTCTCGAACGTCAGGCAGCCCTGCGCCTCAAGGAGCTGGAGGTCGAGCGGCGGCAGCGGGCCGACCACGCGGAGGATGTCGGCGAGGTGCTCGTCGACCGTCCAGAACCGCTCGGTGCCGTCAGCCGCGCAGGGATCGCCCTCCGCCGTGTGCTTGTGCTCGCTCACTCGTTCCCCCTGCTGCCTCGTGGATCCACTGCTGCGACTGGACTGCCCACCACCCGGGCTGCTACGCCCGCCTGGTCAGACCTGCCCGGTCTGCTCGCCGCTGGTGGCCGCGTCCAGCTCGCCGCTGCTGACGAGCTCCTTCAGCCAGGCCCTGAACTCCGGGCCCAGATCCTCACGCTCGCACGCGAGCCGGACGATCGCCCGAAGGTAGTCGCCACGATCGCCCGTGTCGTAGCGGCGGCCCTTGAAGATCACGCCGTGGACGGGGCCGCCCCGACCCGGGGAGCGCTGGGCGAGGACCCGGAGCGCGTCGGTGAGCTGGATCTCTCCGTGCAGACCCGGCTTGGTGTTGCGCAGCACCTCGAAAACGCTGGGGTCCAGCACGTAGCGGCCGATCACCGCGAAGCTGCTCGGCGCCTCACCCGGGGCGGGCTTCTCCACCAGGTCGGTGATCCGGACGATCTCGTCGTCACCGCCGAGGGTTCCGTGCCACTCGGCGGGCCGCACCGCCGCGCATCCGTACAGGTGTGCCTGCGAGGGGTCCACCTCGATCAGCGCGACCACGCTGCCGCCGAGCTCGCGCTGGACGTCGATCATCTTGGTGAGCAGCGGGTCGCGCGGGTCGATCAGGTCGTCGCCGAGGAGGACCGCGAAGGGCTGGTCGCCGACGTGCGGCTCGGCGCAGAACACGGCGTGGCCGAGGCCCTTGGGGTCGCCCTGGCGGACGTAGTGCATCGTGGCCAGGTCGCTGGACTCGCGGACGCGGTCCAGCTTGGCCTGGTCGCCCTTGCGGATCAGCTGCTCTTCGAGTTCGTACGCGCGGTCGAAGTGGTCCTCCAGCGGGCGCTTGTTGCGCCCGGTGATCATCAGCACGTCGGTGAGCCCGGCCGACGCTGCCTCCTCGACGACGTACTGGATCGCCGGCTTGTCGACGACGGGAAGCATCTCCTTCGGGGTCGCCTTGGTTGCCGGCAGGAATCGGGTACCCAGACCGGCGGCGGGGATCACGGCCTTGGTGATCTGGCGCGTACGAGCTTTCGTCATGCAGACGACTGTACTGTCCGTCGGTTGCAGGTCATGCCCACCCTTCGGCTTTCATGGTGAGATCACATTCCTGCTCCGGTGGGCCGTCCCCGGAGGGCGACGGGGCCGACTCGCGGGCGGCGGCCAGAGCGCGGTCCGCTGCGCGCAGCAGCAGGGCCGCGTGCCCACCGTCCCGGGGCAGCACGGCGATTCCGACAGCGGCGCTGAGCCCGTTCACCGGCGCCGCCCCCGACTCCTCGGCCGGCACCGGGACCGAGGGCAGTGCCAGCGGATGCCTGCGGACCGTCCAGCGCAGCCGTTCGGCGACGTGCTCGGCCCCGGCGGCGTCGGTGTCCGGCAGGAGGATGAGGAACTCCTCGCCGCCGTAGCGACCGAAGACGTCGGCCTCGCGGACCTCCATGGCCAGGCGTTGCGCCAGGTCGCGCAGCACCGCGCCGCCGCGCTGGTAGCCGTGCTCGCGCCGGATCTCGGCGAAACCCTCGATCTCCAGCAGGAGCACCGCGAGCCGGTCAGCGCCGTCCGGGTGCGGCTGGCGGGCGCAGCGGGCGATCTCCCGGTCCAGCGAGAGCTGGAGGTAGCGGTAGTTCCAGACGCCGGTCAGCGGATCGGTGTAGGAGGTGCGTTCGAGTTCTGCGCGGGCTTGCTGGAGCCGGGTCAGCTCCTGCTGGAGGCTCAGGGCGTGTGCCGCCGCGCTGCGGCGGGACCGGCGGAGCAGGGTGGCGGTGAGCGCGACAGCGAGGAGTGCGAGCAGGAGCAGCGTGACGAGTACCACGGACTGGACGGTCGGCATCGGCGCACCTCTCTCGCTGCCTCGGGGTCTGACTGCCTCGGGTTCTGGCTGCCTTCAGGTCTGGCTGCCGCCTCCACGTGCAGCTGCGTGCAGACTGGGCGTGCTCGACTCAAACCGTTCGAAAGGCCGGCCCATCTGATGGTGAACGACAAGACCACGTTGAGGTCACGGCTGCTCGCGGCCCGCGCCGGGATGTCACCCGAGCAGCGGAAGGAGGCCGCCGAGGCGCTGGCCGGACGGTCGCTCGAGCTGGTACCCGCTCAGGTACCCGCTGTGGTCGCCGGCTATGTGTCCATCGGGGCGGAGCCGGGCACCCGGGCGCTGCTGGACGCGCTGCGTGCGCGGGGGGTACGGGTGCTGCTGCCGGTGCTGCTGGCGGACAACGACCTCGACTGGGGCACGTACGAGGGCACGCAGCGGCTCGTCAGGGCGCGCATGGGCCTGTGGGAGCCGGAGGGCGCACGACTGGGGCCGGAGGCGGTGTGCGGCGCGGACCTGGTGCTGATGCCGGGCCTGGCCGTGGACCGGCAGGGGGTCAGGCTCGGGCGGGGCGGCGGCAGTTATGACCGGGTCCTGGCCCGGCTGGCCGCCGCGGGGTCGCCGGCGCGGCTGGTGACCTTGCTGTACGACTCGGAGGTGCTGCCGAGCGTCCCTGCCGAACCGCACGACCGGCGGGTGGACGCGGCGGTGACGCCCTCGAAGCTCTATCTCTTCGAGGGCGCCACCGGCGGCTGACTACTGACCCGGGGTCAGGGTGTCAGGGTGTCAGGGTGAGCTTGTCGACCGCTTCCGCGTTCACCGCGTCCTTGCCGTACGGCCAGGTCAGCAGCTGGCCGTCGGCCCACAGCTGGGTCTGGTCGTTGTAGTGGGCGTCATAGGCGTGGCCCGAGGCCCCGCCGATGTTGATCCACCGTGAGGCGTCCAGGTTCGACAGGTCCACCACCATCCGCATCGACGGCGCCCAGTCGACCTCGTACCCTGCGGAGGCGTTCCAGCCCGTGGCGTCCACGGCGGCGCCGCCGCCGTTGAGTTGGTACGGGCCGCGGTTGAGCAGCATCTGCACCAGGCCCGAGGCCAGCGAGGAGTCGTCCTTGCCGAGGGTCTGCTCCTTGAGCGTCAGGGTGTGGATACGCCCCCAGCTCCAGGTGGTGATGTCCTTGCCCATCAGCGCGGTCAGCTGCTTACGCGCGTCGATCATGGCTTTGTACAGCAGGTTGTCGCGGCCCTTCACCGGCGCGCCGTTGGTGGCTGTGTAGGTCCACCAGTCGCTGTCGGGCTGCTTCAGCAGCTGCGTGACCGCCGTCATCCACTGGTCGCCGCCGTCCGGCTGGGCCTGGTCGGGGCTGCGGGTGCCGCACACCGAGACCCGCTTGGGCTGGCCGTTGACGCTGTCCGCCGGGATGTTGGCGGCGGAGGCGGGGACCTGCAGCACGCAGTCGGTGGTGGCCCGTACCTGCGCGGGGAACTTCTCGTCGATGGCCAGGTGCAGCAGGTTGCTCCACACCGCGTTGTAGTACGCGGCGGCGGCCGAACCGGCGTCCTGCTTGTAGTTCCAGTCCTTGAGCAGCTGCTGGGCGTCGGCGTAGTAGGGGTCGGTGAACTTCATGTTCAGCAGGTAGGGGACGAGGGTCTGCGCCATGGAGCTGGTGTCGTCCAGCTGCATGGACTGCATGTCGTCCGGGGAGATCTTCCCGCCGCCCGCGAGCTTCGACTGGATCAGGCCGGTGATCTCCTTGGCCCGGGTGCCGTAGCCCCAGTCGTCCGTCAGCTCGTAGGGGTAGCTGCTGTCGACCACGGCCTGGTTCGCGGTGACGATGTACCCGGCGGCCGGGTTCTCCACGTAGGGCAGCGCGGTCTGCGGGATGAGGCCCTGCCACTTGTAGGAGGAGTCCCAGCCCGGCGTCGGGTAGGTGCCGTCGTCGCCGGGGATCTTCGGGCGGACCGGGATCCGGCCCGGGGCCTGGTAGCCGATGTTCCCCGCGGTGTCCGCGTAGATCAGGTTCTGCGCCGGGACGGCGAAGTCGGCGGCGGCGTTCCGGAACTGTCCGAAGTTCGTGGCCTGGTCGATCTTGAACACGGCGTCCATGGTGTTGCTCGGGTCCAGCGCCGTCCAGCGCAGAGCAATGGCGTAGCCACCGCCGCGCGGCGGGGCGCTGCCGGAGACCGGGGCGTTCTGGCCGACGCTCTGCTGCTCGGTGCTGTGATCCGAGATGACCGGCATCCCGTCGGCGGTGCTGCGCACGGTGATGGTCTGGTCCGCGCCACCGGCCACCTTGATGACCTCCTGACGGGTGGTGAAGTTCTGGTTCTTCCCGTCCAGCAGGTAGGTGTCGGCGCCGGTGACCTGTTCCAGGTAGAGGTCCTGGACGTCGGCGCCGAGGTTGGTGAAGCCCCAGGAGATGGTCTGGTTGTGGCCGATGACCACGCCGGGCATTCCGGCGAAGGTGTAACCGGTCACGTCGAAGGGGCAGGCCGCGCTGACGTTGTTGCAGTGCAGGCCCATCTGGTACCAGATCGAGGGCAGTCCAGGGCCGAGGTGGGGATCGTTGGCGAGCAGCGGCTTGTTGGTGGTGGTGTGACTGCCGGAGATCACCCAGGAGTTGGAGCCGATGCCCTGGCCGGGGGTGCCGAGCAGCGCGGGCACGCTGTCGACGTTCGCGGCGAGCTGCGTCGCGGCCTGGTTCAGTCCCTGGACGGTGCCGGCACCGCTGGCGCTGCCCGAGCTGCCGGAGCTTCGGTAGGCGGCCGGGGTGGCCGTCCCGCTCTTGCTGGTGGCGGGGGCCGCGGTGCCGTCGCCGGGCTGGTAGGTCGCCTTGTTGGTGCCGGGGTTGCTGACCGTACCGGTCTTCAGGATCGTCCCGTTGGTGCTGTACGGGTAGGTCGGGTAGAGCTCGGCGATCTGCTGCTTGGTCAGGCTCTGCGAGAGCAGCGAGCGGTCGATCTCCTGCTGCATGTTGCCGCTGAGGTCCCAGGCCATGGCCTTCAGCCAGGAGACCGAGTCGACGGGGCTCCACGGCGCGGGCTTGTACCCGCTGTACGCGGTGCCGAGCAGCGCGTATTCCAGCGAGGCCCCAGCCCCTCCCGGATGGTCGCCCAACCAGGCGTTGACCCCGGCCGAGTACGCCTGCAGATATGCCTTGGTGGCGGCGTCGAGCTTGGTGTCGTACTCCTGCTGGGCCACGCCGCGCCAGTTCATGGTGCGGATGAAGGCGTCGGTCTCGACCTGGCCCTTGCCGAACATGGAGGCCAGCGTCCCCGAGGTGATGTGGCGGTTGACATCCATCTGCCAGAAGCGGTCCTGGGCCTGGACGTAGCCCTGCGCCATGAAGAGGTCGGCCGGGGTGTCCGCATACACCTGCGGGATTCCCTTGCTGTCGCGCACCACGGTGACCGGGCCGGAGAGGCCGGGAAGGTGGAGGGTGCCGGTGGTCTGCGGGAAGGACGCGTGGATCGTCCGCAGACCCAGCCACCCGCCGAGCCCGACGCCGACCACCAGCAACAAGGCGAGCAGGATCACCAGCAGGCGGAGCCTGCGGAACTTCTTGGTGCGGGGCATCAGGGTCCTTGTGGGGCAGGGGCTCGTCCGCCGCCGTGCGGTGCGGCGGAGCCGACGCTAACACTTGAACCGGAAGCGGTGCGGACTGGTATGCGGCCTGGCGTCCGTCCATGGTCTTCACGTCATCCGCTGGAAACCCAAGATCAGGTAAAATGTTAGAAGGAGTAACCAATCCGCTTCGCCCCGTCCCCGCCGCCGGCCGCTGTCGCGAGGTGCAACTGAGTGACCGTCCACCATCTCGACACGCTGCTGCTGATGTTCTCCCTCGTGCTGCTTGTCGCCGTCGTAGCCGTACGGCTGTCCTCCCGCAGCGGGCTCCCCACCCTGCTGCTCTACCTCGGCATCGGCGTCGCTCTCGGCCAGGACGGCCTCGGCATCGGCTTCGACAACGCGTCACTCACCCAGGTGCTCGGCTATGCCGCCCTGGTGGTGATCCTTGCCGAGGGCGGGCTCGGAACCAAATGGACGGACATCAGACCCGCCGCTCCGGCGGCAGCCGTGCTCGCGACCTTCGGGACGGGCGTCAGCGTCGCCGTCACCGCGCTGGGCGCACACGTCTTCGTCGGCACCGACTGGCGGCTCTCGCTGCTGCTGGGTGCCATCGTCTCGTCCACGGACGCCGCCGCCGTCTTCTCCGTGCTGCGCCGGGTCCCGCTGCCGTCCCGGCTCAGGGGTCTGTTGGAGGCCGAGTCGGGATTCAACGACGCACCCGTGGTCATCCTGGTCGTCGCGTTCGTCACCCCCGGACCCATCGACACCTGGTACGTACTGCTCGGCTCCATCGTCCTGAAGCTCGCCATAGGCCTCGTCGCCGGACTGGCCGTCGGGAGGCTCGGATCGCTGGCACTGCGTCACATAGCACTGCCCTCTTCCGGCCTCTACCCCATCGCCGTGGTGGCGCTGACCATGCTCGCGTACGCGGGCGGCGCGCTGCTGCACGGCTCCGGCTTTCTCGCCGTCTACATCTGCGCGCTGATCCTGGGGAACTCGCGGCTTCCGCACGGCCCCGCCACCCGGGGGTTCACCGAGGGGCTGGCGTGGATCGCGCAGATCAGCATGTTCGTCCTGCTGGGACTGCTGGTGACGCCGCACACGCTGCCCGACGCGCTGGTCCCCGCGCTGGTCGTCGGCCTGGTCCTGGTGTTCCTGGCCCGCCCGCTCTCGGTACTGCTCACGATGACGCCGTTCGGCATGCCCTGGCGCGAGCAGGCCCTGCTCTCCTGGGCCGGACTGCGCGGTGCGGTGCCCATCGTGCTGGCCACCATCCCGCTCGTCGCCGACGTGCCGGGGGCGCAGCGGCTGTTCAACACCGTCTTCCTGCTGGTCGTGGTGTTCACCCTGCTGCAGGGGCCGACCCTGCCCTGGGTGGCGCGGACGCTGCGGATCGGCGACCCCGCGCACGCGGACCGGCTCGACGTCGAGTCCGCGCCGCTGGAGCGGCTGCACGGGCACCTGCTGTCGCTGACCCTGGAGCCGGGCTCGCGGCTCGCGGGCGTCGAGATCAGCGAGCTGCGGCTGCCGAAGGGCGCGGCGGTGACGCTGGTCGTCCGCGACGGCGCGAGCTTCGTACCGGGGCCGACGACGGTGCTGCGGTCATCCGACGATCTGCTGGTGGTGGCCACGGACGCGGTACGGGACCGCACGGAGCGGCGGCTGCGCGCTGTCGACCGGGGCGGGAAGCTGGCCGGCTGGCTGGAACAGCGGGGCGAGTACTGACCGCCGGGGCGCGCGGGCGCCGGAGTGTGGGTGTTGTCACAGCTCACAGGGGTCACGGTGGACTATCGCCGTGGAATACCGCATCATTGACCGTCGTTAGCACTCATCAGGCGAGAGTGCCAGGAGGAATGACAGTGCCGACGTACCAGTACCAGTGCACCGAGTGTGGCAACGGCCTTGAGGCTGTCCAGAAGTTCACGGACGACGCCCTCACGGTCTGCCCCGAGTGCAGCGGCCGGCTGCGCAAGATCTTTTCCGCTGTGGGCGTGGTCTTCAAGGGCAGCGGTTTCTACCGCACCGACAGCCGCTCGTCCGCGAGCAGCACGGTGAGCACCCCGAAGTCCTCCAGCGGCGCGAGCACGTCGTCGGGCGACTCCTCGTCCTCGTCGTCGTCGAGCGCGACCTCGCCGAGCACGTCCAGCTCGTCGAGCAGCAGCAGCGCCACGCCGGCCGCCTGACCGGCAGCGTTTCCGCCGGGCCCCGCGACGTCCCCGTTCCGTAAGGACGCGTGGGGCTCCGGCATACCCGGAACGCTCCTAAGCTTCGGCACATGGCGAACCCGCAGAGCAGCACTCCCACCGCCGAGATCGGCGTCATCGGCGGCACCGGCCTGTACGCACTCGTGGACGACCTCGCCGAGGTCGCCGTCGAGACGCCCTACGGGCCGCCCAGCGACTCCCTCTTCGTAGGCTCGGTCGCCGGACGGCAGGTGGCCTTCCTGCCCCGGCACGGACGCACTCACCGGCTGCCGCCGCACCGGATCAACTACCGGGCCAACCTGTGGGCCCTGCGCTCGCTCGGCGTGCGCCAGATCCTCGGGCCCTGCGCCACGGGCGGGCTGCGCCCCGAGCACGGGCCGGGCACGCTGCTCGTCCCGGACCAGTTCGTCGACCGCACCACGGGACGTGTCCAGACCTTCTACGACGGCCAGCCGCGAACGGACGGCCGGACGCCCGAGGTGGTGCACGTCTCCGCCGCCGACCCGTACTGCCCGGTCGGGCGGGCGGTCGCGGTCAAGGCCGCCGCAGCGGCGGGCTGGGAGCCGGTGGACGGCGGCACGCTGGTGGTGATCGAGGGGCCCAGGTTCTCCACCCGCGCCGAGTCGCGCTGGTACGGCTCGCAGGGCTGGTCGGTGATCGGCATGACAGGCCACCCCGAGGCTGTACTGGCCCGCGAGCTCGGGCTCTGCTACACCTCGATCGCCCTGGTCACCGACCTGGACGCGGGTGTGGAGGCAGGCGAGGGAGTGACCCACGCGGAGGTGCTGCGGGTGTTCGCGGGAAGCATCGACCGGCTGCGTGGCGTGCTGTCGGGCGCGGTCGAGGCGCTCCCGGGCACGACGGAGCGGGAGTGCGTCTGCTCGCACGCACTGGACGGGCTGGAAACCGGACTCGGGCTGGAGTAGTTCACCCCTGGGGGTGGCGGAGTTTTCCACACCCCCTGGGTTGTCCACAGGGCGCGTCTCGGGGCGCCTGCCGGGCGGCGGAGTGGGACATCGTGGAGGCAGTCCAGCTCGCTCGCTACACACAGGCGGTGCTCCTCATGTCCCTGATGATCGACAACCCGATCCGACGTGCGAACCGGCACCGGGCGCACGCGTTCCGGTCCCCGGCTCCCGCCCCCGCCCCTGCTCCCGCTCACTCGCTCTCCGCTCCCCCGTGGGCGGACGAGGAGACCTGGGACGAGGACGACACGGCCGCGTCCTCGGACCCGGCGTCGGGCCAAGCGTCCGCCCCGGCGTCCGGCCCGATCTCCGGCCCCGCGTCCGGCCCGATCTCCGGCCCGATCTCCGGCCTGACCAACGGCCCGACATCGGGCCCGGCCTACGCGTCATCGAACCTGTGGTGGGAACCGGCCCCTGAACCCCGGCCCGCGCCGGCTGTGCCGGTCCCCTCCTTCGGGACCCGCCCCAGCGACCTCCCCTGTGACGCCCCCTCCGTGCCGCCGACGCGTGCCGTCGCCGCGTTCCCGCCGATCCGGGCCGGCGGAGGGCGGCACCGGCTCCCCGCCGCGGTCCGGCGAAGGCCGGGGCCGATCGCGGCCGGGCTGATGGTGGCGGCGACCACCCTCGCCGCGGGGTCGCTGCGGAACCCGACCCCGCCTGCCACCACCCACACCACGGCCGGCGCCGCGCTGCACGACGGAACCGGGGGCACACAGGTACGGTCGCGTCCGGCTGGATGAACGTCCCCGCCTCAAGGGCCCGCAGATCCGCGAGGCCGGGCCTACGACCTGGGGAGCAATAGGGCTCGGGCACCCACCGCCGCAAAGTCGAAGGGCCGGGGCGCTCGGCCCCAGCCCTTTCGTGTCGACTCACTCCTGCCGACTGAACAGCTCGTCAGCTGCCGTGGTGCGGCGGGGTCTCCCGCCGGTACCAGGCCTCGTCCCGGCCCGATTCTCCGCCGCCCCAGCCGGAGTCGGTGTCGTCGCGGCTCGGCCGGCTCAGGGGGTCGTCGAAGACCAGCGCGGGGCGCCGGCTCTTCTCCTCGGCGGCGGGCACTGCCGCGGTGTCGTCTGCCATCCCGTCAGGATACGGCGCGGCGTCGGGGCTCATGCGGCCTCGAAGCCCGCATGGTCAGCGATCTTGCGCAGCTCGGCGAGTGCGTGCTTCTCGATCTGGCGGATGCGCTCGCGGGTCAGCCCGTGCTGCTTGCCGACCTCGGTGAGGGTGCGTTCGCGGCCGTCCTCCATGCCGTAGCGGGACCGGATGATCGACGCGGTACGGGTGTCCAGGCGACCGATCAGACCCTCCAGCTCCTCGCGGCGCAGCATCACCATGACGGCGTCCTCCGGAGAGGTCGCGCCAGTGTCCTCGACCAGGTCGCCGAACTGCGTCTCGCCGTCGTCGTCGACGGTCATGTTCAGGCTGACCGGGTCGCGGGCCCAGTCCAGGACGTCCTTGATCCGCTCGACCGTGGTGTCCAGCTCCGCCGCGATCTCGGCGTGGTCTGCCTCACGGCCCAGCTCCTTGGACTTCTCCCGCTGCACCCGGCGGATCCGGCCCAGCTCCTCGACGAGGTGGACGGGCAGGCGGATGGTGCGTGACTGGTCGGCGATGGAACGGGTGATGGCCTGGCGAATCCACCAGGTGGCATAGGTGGAGAACTTGAAGCCCTTGCCGAAGTCGAACTTCTCCACGGCGCGGACCAGGCCTGCGTTGCCTTCCTGGATCAGGTCGAGCAGCGGCAGTCCGCTGCGCGGGTAGCGGCGGGCGACCGCCACGACGAGGCGCAGGTTGGAGCGGATGAAGATGTCCTTGGCGCGGGCGCCGTCTGCGGCTATCGCGCGCAGTTCGTCCTCGCTCCCTCCAGCGGCGACCTCGCCGTTGCCCAGGAGGTGCTCGGCGAAGACGCCCGCCTCGATGCGGGTGGAGAGCTCGACTTCCTGGGCGGCGTCGAGCAGCGGGGTCCGGGCGATCTCGTCGAGGTACATGCCGACGAGATCGCGGTCGGCCTCACCGCTGGTCGGACGCGCGTTGCGGGTCCGGTCGGCCTTGTCGCGGACGACGGCACGGGTGGCCATGCGTACTCCCTCTCGGAGTCGGGTCGGGCCTCGCTGGCCCGTTCGTTGGCTGCCTTTCGTAACGATGTAACGACCAGATTCCGGACATCATTCCCAAGGGGGCGTTTCTTCTCCCGCCGTGCAGTATCCTGATGATTTTTTCATCAAATGCTGCGGAGCGTGTCCGGTCGATCACGGACGGGCGTCCTAGCGCTGTATACGCACCGACACGCCGGGCCGGCACGCGGTCTGCCATATGCCGACTGAGACGATTCTCCGCTCGGCCCTGGTTCCCCGCGCGTCGGCAGCGCGGAGGCACGAAAGTGAGGCACATGAACGGCGACGTGAGGGCGGGCGCGCAGGCGGAGCAGCGGCGCAGAGAGAGGTTGTGGGCTGCCACCGCGGGTTGTCTGCTGCCGTTCGGTCTGCTGCTCGCACTGGTCGTGGCCCGCTGGCGGCCCCTTCAGGACGTCGACTCCCGCTGGGTCCTCCGGCTCCACTCCACCGCCGTGCACCGGGCGGGCTGGGCGGCTTCCATGCGCACCGTCGCCGACATCGGCTCGCCGACCGTGCTGCGCGTGCTGCTCGCGGTGGTGATCGTGTGGCTGTGGCTCCGTGGAGCCCGGGTGACGGCCCTGTGGGCGACCGTGCTGGTCGCGGTCGAGGCGCTGCTGGAGGTCGTCGTGAAGGAGCTGGTGGGCCGGCCTCGGCCGTTGCTGCCCCAGCCGGTGGCGCAGGCGACCGGCTGGTCGTTCCCGTCCGGTCATGCGATGACTGTCGCGACGCTGTGTCCGCTGCTGGTTCTGCTGGTGTGGCCGCACGCCGAGCGCTGGGGCCGGGTGGCCGCTGTCGTGGCGTCCACCGCGATGGTGCTGGCGGTGAGCTGGACCCGGATCGGCCTGGGGGTGCACTGGCCCAGCGACGTGCTCGGCGGCTGGCTGCTGGCCGGAGTGGTCCTGTTCGGAGTGGCGGCATCGTTCGAGAGTCTGCGCCCGGGGCTGCGGGCACAGGATCTGGGTCGGCTGCGGCTGCGCTCCTCGCTCCGGGTGCAGTCCGCCACGGCACCGGACCCCGCCTCCCCGCCGCCGGAATGACGCGGTGACCTGCCGGGGCGAGCCGCCGGACGCGCTCGCCACCACCCGGTACCGGGTGGTGGCGAGCTGTCAGCCTGCTTGTGACTTGCCGCTTATGACGTGCTGCTTATGACTTGCTGCTTATGACTTGCAGTAGTACAGCTTCTGCGTACTGGCCGTGTCGGCCGTGCTGCTGGTGCTCGTCGTACTGGTGCTGCTCGCGCCGTACGCGGAGGGGCTGACCACGGTGCAGCTGGACTGGACGTAGGCAGTCGCGGCGGCGTTGGCCTGG
This sequence comes from Streptacidiphilus sp. MAP12-16, assembly GCF_041262165.1. Taxonomy (NCBI): domain Bacteria; kingdom Bacillati; phylum Actinomycetota; class Actinomycetes; order Kitasatosporales; family Streptomycetaceae; genus Streptacidiphilus; species Streptacidiphilus sp. MAP12-16. The sequence continues at coordinate 229,631 of NZ_JBGCBY010000003.1, read as the reverse complement.
CCGCCACCACCGCCCATGCCGCCTCCGCCGACGAGGACGTAGTGCAGCTTGCCGGAGGCGATGTACTCCTTGATCTGAGCCAGGCTCATGGCCGGGTCGCTACCGGTGAAGCCGCCCATCCCGATGGCGGCCTTGCCACCGCTCTGCAGGATGATCTCAGCAGCGGACTGGGCGCTGGAGGTGGCCACGATCCAGGTGGCGCCGTTCTGGTGCGCCTCCAGGTAGTTCAGCAGCGCGGTGCTGACACCGCCTCTGCCGCCGCCGATGCCTCCGCCGCCGGCGGCGCGGCCGGCGGCCGTACCACCGGCACCGGGCATGGCACCGGTCGGCAGCCCACCGCCGGCACCGCCGGGGAAGCCCTGACCGGACCCGCCGGACGCTCCTCCGGAGGCACCCCGGGCGCCGGACGGCAGCTGCCCGCCCGCCCCGCCCGGGAATCCGCCCTGGGTGCCGCCCGGGCGCTCACCGCTGCGGCCTCCGGCCGCGAAGCTCCTGCCGCCGCCGAAGCCGCCCATCCCACCACCCGTGGAGGGACCGGCGGTCGGGTTGACGCCCTGGGTGCTTCCCGCCGTGGCCGTTTCCGCCGCGTACGAGGCCGGGCCGGCCAGCAGGGCGACCAGCGCCGCCACCGCGCCGACCGTGAACAGCCGCCCGCTGATCTTTCCGAAGCGTCCCACCAGCAGGAAGACCACGGCCGCGACGGCGAGCACCGCGATCGTCGGCCACAGCCAGGCGTCGAACGTCGTCGTGCGGCGGAGCAGTACGACCGCCCACACCGCCGAGACCACGATGGCCAGCGGCAGCACCCACACCCAGGCCACCGAGCGCGAGCGGAACGCCCGCAGCAGGGCGGTGCCGCCGGCCCCGGCGAGGGCGGCGATGGAGGGGGCGAGCATGGTGGTGTAGTAGGGGTGGAAAGTGCCGGAGGCGAAGCTGAAGGTCACGTAGTGGACGAGCAGCCAGCCGCCCCAGAGCAGGTATCCGGCGCGCTGCATGTCCGTGCGCGGACGGCGTCCGCGCAGGACGATCCCCGCGACCAGGGCGATCGCGGCGAAGGGGATCAGCCAGGAGATCTGACCGCCGAGGATGTCGTTGAACAGCCGCCCCACGCCGGAGGCGCCACCGAAGTTGGCCCCTACCCCGACGCCACCCGCTCCGCCGTTGTTACCCGTGATACGTGCAAGACCGTTGTATCCGGTGACCAGGTCCCAGACGGTGTTCTTGGTGCTGCTGCCGATGAAGGGCCGGTCGCTCGCGGGAATGGAGTCGACGACCACCATCCACCAGCCGCTGGAGACCGTCAGGGCCACACCCGCGACCAGCACGTTCCGCACCCGCTTCAACACTCCGCCCCTGGCCGCGAAGCCGTAGGCGAGGAAGAAGGCGGGCAGGACGATGTACGCCTGCAGCATCTTGGTGTTGAAGGCGAAGCCGACCAGGACGGCGCTCCAGACGAGCGGCAGGAGCTTGCCGCTGCGGATCGCCTCCAGGCAGAACCAGGCGGCGGCGACGCTGAGCAGCACCAGCACCGGGTCGGGGTTGTTGTCGCGGGTGATCGCGACGGTGATCGGGGTGAGGGCGAGGACGAGCCCGGCGACGGTCGCGGCGGCGTGGCCGAAGCTGCGCCGCACCGCGCTGTAGAGGATGCCGACGGAGGCGATGCCGCAGGCGGCGATGGGCAGCAGCATCTGCCAGGTGCCGAAGCCGAAGGCACGGCAGGAGAGCTCCATCAGCCACAGCGCGAAGGGTGGCTTGTCCACGGTGATGAAGTTGCCGGAGTCGAGCGAGCCGAAGAACATCGCCGACCAGCTCTTGGTACCGCTCAGCACGGCGGCCGAGTAGTAGGAGTTGGCATTGCCGTTCTGGCCGAGACCGTAGACGTAGACGGCGGTGGCGAGCAGCAAGATCCCCCAGAGCGCAGGTCGGGCCCAGCGCGGGGCCTGTTCGCGTCCCAGGAACAGCCGCTGGAGCCAGGAGCGGCCACCGGGCCTGGCGTGGCCGACGCCGGTCGCGGGTGGGGAGGAGACGTGGACGCTCATCGGTGCTTCAGCTCCTGGGGCCGGGTCTGGGAGGTCGGGGAGGTCTGGGGGGTGTGGGAGGTGTGGAAGTTGGGCTGGGAGTTGGCGGCTGCGTGGCGGGCCTGGTGGCGTTTCGGGTTGAAGACCCAGACCCGCATCAGCAGGAAGCGCACGACGGTGGCGAGAGCGTTCGCCCCGACCAGCGCGGCGAGTTCGGCGAGGTGCGAGGCACCGGGGGCGGCGGCCTTGACCACGGCGAGGGTCGCGGTACTGAGCACCAGGCCGATCAGGAAGGCGATGCCGCCCTCGACCTGGTGCTTGAGCGCGTCCCTCGATCCGGTCACGCCAAAGGTGAAGCGCCGGTTGGCGGCGGTGTTGGCGATCGCGGTGACGAAGAGGGAAAGCCCGTTGGCCACGACGGCGGGCGTGAGTTGACGCAGGACGAGATAGAGCGCGAGGTAGGCGACAGTGCTGAGGACGCCGATGACCGCGAAGCTGGAGAGCTGCCAGCGCATCGCGGGTGGCAGCTGGGCCTGCTGGACGCGGGGCGGCACCGGCAGGCGGGTGGCCCCGGACAGGGCCTTGCGGGCGACCCTCCACATGCCCTTGAGGTCGTCCTTGACGGTCCGGACGATGTCGACGCGGCTGTCGGGGTCGTCGACCCAGTCGACCGGGACCTCGTGGATCCGCAGGCCGCTGCGCTCGGCGAGCAGCAGCAGCTCGGTGTCGAAGAACCAGGTCTGGTCCTCGACGGAGTCCAGCAGGGCCTTGACCACGTCCGTGCGTCCGGCCTTGAAGCCGCACTGGGCGTCGGAGAACTTCGCCGCGAGAGTGGTCCGCAGCATCAGGTTGTAGGTGCGGGAGATGAACTCGCGCTTGGGGCCGCGGACGACCGCCGAGCCGCGGTGCAGGCGGCTGCCGATGGCCAGGTCGCTGTGACCGGAGAGCAGCGGTGCGACCAGTGGCAGGAAGGCGTCGAGGCCGGTGGAGAGGTCCACGTCCATGTAGCTGACGACGTCGGCGTCGCTGGTACCCCAGACGTGGCGCAGCGCCCGACCGCGTCCCTTCTGGTCGAGATGGACCACACGGACGTCCGGCAGCTCGGCGGCGAGGGCGTCGGCGACCTGCCAGGTCGTGTCGGTGCTGGCGTTGTCGGCGATGGTGATCTGGAAGCGGTACGGGAAGTTCTCGACCAGGTAGGCGTGCAGCCGCCGGACACTCTGGGCGAGGACGTGCTCCTCGTTGTAGACGGGGACGACGATCTCGACCAGGCGGGCGCGGGCCGGCGCAGTGGCCTGAAGGGCGGGCTGTCCCGCCAGCGCTGTCGTTTGGCTCATGACAGACACCGTTGGCCACCGCGCTGTGCGGAAGCTGTGCCCGACATAGGGCGGAGGTGAGAGTCCGGCCGAACGGTGCCCGGGCCGCAGCCGTCAGCTCGGCGGGCGCAGCTGTCCCTTCAGTACTTTTCCCGAGGCGTTGCGGGGCAGCTCGGTGACGAAAGCGACCTCGCGCGGCACCTTGTAGTTGGCCATCTCGCGCCGGGACCAGGCGATCAGCTCTCCGCCCGCGTCCGCCTCGGGAGGGCGGCTCGGTACGACGAACGCCTTGCCGACCTCGCCGAGGCGCGGGTCCGGGACGCCGACCACCGCCACGTCCGCGACCAGGGGGTGCCGGGCGAGCACCCGCTCGATCTCGGCGGGGTAGGCGTTGAAGCCGCCGACGGTGAACATGTCCTTGAGCCGGTCGGTGATCCGCAGGTTGCCCTCGTCATCGAGCATGCCGATGTCGCCGGTGCGCAGCCAGCCGTCGCTGGTGAACGCGGCCTCGGTCTCGTCCGGGTCCTCGAAGTACTCGCGCATCACCGTGTAGCCGCGTACCTGCACCTCACCGGGGGTGCCGACGGGCAGCTCCTTGCCGTCGGCGCCCTCCTGGCCGGCCTCGGCGATGCGGACGGTCACGCCGGAGACGGCGCGGCCGGAGGTGGCGGCGATCAGTCCGGGGTCGTCGCCGCGGCGGCACATGGTGACCAGTCCGCAGGACTCGGTGAGGCCGTACGCGGTGAGGACGGAGCGGAAACCCAGCTCCTCGCGGATGCGGGTGACCAGTTCCAGCGGGACCACGGCCGCGCCCGTCACGGCGAGCCGCAGCGAGCGCAGGTCGTACCCGGCGCGGGCCGGGTGGTCCAGCAGCGACTGGTAGACGGTGGGCGCGCCGGGCAGCACGGTGACCTTCTCGGCGGAGACCTTGGCGAGCACGGCCTCGGCGTCGAAGACGGGCTGCGGCAGGATCGTCGCCCCGCGCATCAGTGCGGCGAGGACTCCGGCCTTGTAGCCGAAGGTGTGGGTGAAGGGGTTGACCACCAGGTAGCGGTCGCCCTCGGTGAGTCCGGCGATGTCGGCCCAGGTGGAGAAGGCACGCAGGGACTGGGCGTGGGTGGTGACGGCGCCCTTGGCACGACCGGTGGTCCCGGAGGTGAACATGATGTCGGCGGGGTCGTCGGGTTTGACGGCGTCGGCGCGCTCGCGGACCGCCCGCTCCGGGACGTCCCCGGCGGCGGCGAGGAAGCCGCGCCAGTGCTGGAATCCCGCTCCGGCTTCGCTCCGCTCGCCGAGGACGACGGCGGTGCGCAGCTCGGGAAGGTCGCGCAGCGGTGTCCGGCGCCCGGTGCCCCCCGCTGCCGCCCGCAGCGCGCTGACATAGCTGACCCCGAGGAAGGCGTCGGTGACGAAGAGCAGTTCGGCTCGGGTGCGGCCGAGCAGCTCGACGGCCTCGGCGCCCTTGAGCCGGGTGCCCAGGGGGACGAGTACGCCCCCTGCGGTGACCGCCCCGAGCGCGGCGACGACGTAGTCCGGGGTGTTGGGAGCCCAGATCGCGACCCGGTCGCCGGGCCTGACGCCGGCCGCCATGACGGCGGCGGCGGCGCGTTCGACCCGTACGCCCAGCTCGCGGTAGCTCAGCCGGGTGCGCGGCCCGACCACGGCCTCGCTCTCGCCGTGGCGGGCGGCCGCCGCCCGCACCAGCCGCGGGATCGTGCCCCACTCCAGGTCCCCTCGCACGGCACCCTCCGCTCGTAGGCCATCACGCCCGCATGACGTCTCGTCAGATTAGAACGGCTGCGGACTTCCGGCCAAGACTCCTGCCACCTATTCTGACGGGACGTCAGATTCGCGGCGCTCGGGGGAATCCATGCTCAAGGACCGTACGGCGATCGTCGGCATCGGACAGACCCGCTTCGCCAAGCGCCTCGACGAGTCCGAGAAGACCCTCGCCTGCCGAGCCGTGCTGGCCGCCCTCGACGACGCCGGAATCGACCCCGCCGAGGTCGACGCCCTCGCCTCATACACCATGGAGGAGACCGACGAGGTCGAGCTCGCCAAGTCCATCGGCGCCGGCGACATCACCTTCTTCAGCCGGACCGGTTTCGGCGGCGGCGGTTCCTGTGCCACCGTCGCCCACCTCGCCATGGCCATCGCCACCGGGCAGGCCGCCGTCGGCGTCGCCTGGCGGGCACGGAAGCGCGGCTCGGGCATCCGGCCCTGGACCAACACCAGCGTGCAACTGCCCACTCCCGCGCAGTGGACCCGCCCGTTCGGGCTGCTCCGCCCGGCCGACGAGATCGCCATGCTCGCCCGCCGCTACATGCACGAGTACGGCGCGACCCGGGACCACCTCTTCAACGTCGCCCTGGCCTGCCGCAACCGCGCCAACCAGAACCCGGAAGCGGTCATGTACGACCGGCCGCTGACCCGGGAGATGTACATGGACTCGCGCTGGATCTCCGAGCCGCTGTGTCTCTACGACAACTGCCTGGAGACGGACGGCGCGCTGGCCTGCGTGGTCGTCGGCGCCGAGCGCGCACGCGACTGCCGCCGTACCCCGGTGTACGTCCACTCCGCCGCGCAGGGTCTGCCCGCGCAGCACCACGGCATGGTCAACTACTGGAACGACGACCCGCTGACCGGCCCCGCCTGGACCGCCGCCCGGCAGCTGTGGAAGACCGCCGACCTGAGCCCGCACGAGGTCGACGTCGCGCAGATCTACGACGCCTTCACCCCGTTGATCCCGCTCTCGCTGGAGGGCTACGGATTCTGCGGGCGCGGCGAGGGCGCGGCCTTCACCGAGGGCGGGGCGCTGGAACTCGGCGGCCGGCTGCCGATCAACACCGCGGGCGGCGGCCTCTCCGAGGGGTACGTGCACGGGTTCAACCTGATCAACGAGGGCGTTCGGCAACTCCGCGGCACCTCCACCGCACAGGTTCCCGACGCCGCGACCTGTCTGGTCACCGCCGGGGAGGGCGTCCCCACCTCAGCCCTGCTGCTGCGCACCTGAAGGAGTCACAGATGCCGCCATCCGTCGCCGGAAGCGTCACCGTCACCGAGGCGGTCAACTCCGCCGGGGGCCTCGCGGACGGCCTGCTGCTGCCCTGGCCGGACGCCGACGGCGAGCCCTTCTGGCAGTACGCGCTGCGCGGCGAACTGCGCGTCCAGGCCTGCGCCGACTGCGGGCTGCGGCGCTTCCCGCCCCGGCCCTGCTGCCCGCGCTGCCACAGCTTCGCGGACGACTGGCAGCCGACCTCCGGGCGCGCACGGATCTGGTCCTTCGTCATCGCGCACCCACCGCTGCTCCCCGCCTACGCCGAGTTCGCCCCGTACCCCGTCGCCGTGGTCGAACTGGACGACGACCCCGGCATCCGCCTCGTCGGGACGCTCATCCCGTCCGTGCGCCGCCCGGACGCCCCGTGGAACGCGGTGCCGACCTCCCGGCTGCGGATCGGCGCACCGGTGCAGGCTGTGTTCCAGACCGTCGCACCCGGCGTCGCCGTGCCCCGCTGGGCCCTGCTCACCGGGTGACGCCGGCCGTGCCCTCAGACCGACCGGTCTTGGTTCCGCCCGGTACGATGCTCCGCATGACGTGGCTGATCACAGGCGGAGCAGGCTTCATCGGGGCGCATGTCGTGCGCGCCATGGTCGAGGACGGCCGCGCCGTCGTCGTCCTGGACGACCTCAGCACCGGCGATCGGGAGCGGCTTCCGGCCGAGGTCCCGCTCGTCGTCGGCTCGACGCTCGACCGCCCCCTGCTCGACCGTGTTCTGACCGACCACGGGATCACCGGCGTGCTGCACATCGCCGCCAAGAAGCAGGTCGGCGAGTCGGTCGAGCAGCCGCTGCGCTACTACCACGAGAACGTCGAGGGCCTGCGGGTGGTCCTGGCCGCGGCGGCTGACGCGGGCCTGCGGCGTTTCCTGCTCTCGTCCTCCGCCGCCGTGTACGGGATGCCGGACGTGGACACGGTCACCGAGAGCACACCCTGCGCGCCGATGAGCCCGTACGGCGAGACCAAGCTCGTCGGCGAGTGGCTGGTACGCGCCGCCGGGCGCGCACACGGCATGGGGACGGTGTCCCTGCGCTACTTCAACGTGGCCGGTGCGGCCACCCCCGAACTGGGCGACCCCGGCATCTTCAACCTGGTCCCGATGGTCTTCGAGCGGCTCAGCGCCGGGAAGCCGCCGCTGGTCTTCGGAGCGGACTACCCCACCCCGGACGGCACCTGCGTCCGCGACTACATCCACGTCGCCGACATCGCCACCGCCCATGTCGCCGCCGTCCGCCGGCTGGAGGCCGACCCGGACGGCACCGAACTCGTTCTCAACATCGGCCGCGGTGAGGGTGTGTCCGTCCGCGAGATGCTCGACGTCATCGGCCGGGTCACCGGACTCGACGCGAGTGGCGAGATCGTCGCCCGACGGCCGGGCGACCCGGCCCGCGTCGTCGCGTCGGCGGAGCTCATCGCCAAGGAGCTGGGCTGGACCGCCGAGCACGACCTGGAGGACATGATCACCTCCGCCTGGGCCGGCTGGCAGCTGCGGCACCCGTAGGCCAAGCCCGGCAGGCCCCGGACCGGCAGGCCCCGGACGGGCAGGGGCGGTCCGGCAGGGGCGGTCCGGCCGAGTTCAGTCGCGGGCGGTCGCCGTGCCCCGGGCGGCGTCGAGGGCGTAGACGCAGCGGTCCTTACTGCAGGCGAAGACCCTGCCGTCGGCGGCGACCGGGGATCCGGTGATCTCGCCACCGGTGTCGAGCTTCCAGCGCAGGCGGCCTGAGGCCAGCTCCAGGGTGTGCAGGGAGTGGTCCCTGCTGCCCAGGTGGACCAGCCCGCCGGCGGCGGCCGGGGCCCCGGTCAGCTCGCCGCGCGCGCTGTAGCGCCAGAGCTCGCCGCCCTGGCGGGCGTCGAAGGCGTACACCGTGTCGGCGCTGCCGACCAGCACCGCACCGTCGGCCAGGACCACCGGGTCCACGCCCTGGCGGCCACCCGTGCGGGCCCGCCAGCGCAGAGCGCCGGTGGCTGCGTCCAGGGCGAAGACCGCGCCGAGGTAGTCGGCGACGAACACGCCGCCCTGCTCGTCCGGCGTCGGCGGGGTGAACAGCACCACCGGGGCGTCGAAGCGCCAGCGCTCGGCGCCGCTCGCCTCGTCGAGGGCCAGCACCCGGGCACCCGAGGTGACGTACAGCACACCGTGACGCAGCACGGGTCGGGACGGGACGTCCTCGCCGACCGGGTACGACCAGCGCGGGTGGCCCGTCGTCAGGTCGGCCGCGCGCAGCCGGCCGCCACCGTAGTAGTACACCGAGTCACCGACCACGCAGGGGCCCGACTGCTGGCTCTCGTACTCCTGCTGTGCGTCCCCGGCCTGCCACATCGGGCTGCCGTCGATCGCGGAGCGCACCTGGACTCCGCCGCCGCGGGTCCCCGCCACCAGAGCGCCGCCGCCGGTGTCGAGGGAGTAGGTCCAGCCGTCGAGCTGGGTGCGCCAGCGCTCGGCGCCGTCGTCGGCGGAGAGGGTGAACAGGTTGGGGCCGTCGGCGGCGTGGACCTGGCCGTCGGCCACGGACATGGCCCAGGCCACGTCGAGGGACTTGAAGCGGCGGCGCCCGGTCGCGATGTCGAGGGCGTGCACCTCGAAGCTGGTGATGTAGAGGACACCGCCGCTGACCTGCGGCGTGCCCCAGACGTCGTTGGACATGCGGAAGCGCCAGGGTCGCCAGCGCGAGCTGGTTGTGGGCGGCGCGGCCGACGACACCGGTGCTGACGGCGTGGAGGACGACGCCGAGGACGACGCCGACGGCTCGCCCTGCTGCGGGACCCGGCGCACCCAGCCGGTGCCGGGGGGCGGCACCGGGTCGCCCTGTGCCTGGCCGCCGTGCTCGCCCGCTCTGACGCCTGGACCGATCGCGACCGAGCCGCCGACCAGTTGCACCACCGGGTTGGGGGCGGTGAGATTGGCCGCGGCGGCTCCGGGCCGAGCCGCGGGGTGGCCCCCGGGGTGGAGGGCCTCGACGTCCGCCGCTCCGGCGTGCCGGCGGCTCCCGCCCGGGTAGACCTTCTTGGTCGGCGGGTGCTCGTCGGGCGGAGCAGCGGACGGGGCCGAGGGGGAGGCCCCGGGCGCGGGGTGCGAGGTCCGCGGATCGAGGCTGACCGGGGCAGCGGCGGCGGGAGCCGGTACCGGAGCGGGCGCCGCTACCGGCAGATGGGCCGGGGCGGACTGCAACCCTGGCCCGGGGCCCGCACCGGCCGCCGCCAACCCGCCCGGGTACCCGGCGACCGCGGACGGGGCAGCGCTGCCGCGCCGCCCGCGCCGACGGTCGATCAGCTCCAGTGCGACCGGTGGCAGCCAGTCCCGCGAGTCGTCGTCCCCGTCGCCGTTGGAGAAGAGGTGCGGCGCCAGCTCGGCCTGGATCTGCGCCGGCGTCAGCCGCCGCTCCGGCGCGGGACGCATACAGGCCTTGACCAGCGGAGCCAGGTCCGGCGCCAGGCCGGACAGGTCAGGGGCCTCGCGGAGCAGCATGAAGACCGTCTCCACCGGGTTCGACCCGTGGTACGGCGCATGTCCGGTGGCCGCGAAGACCAGCAGCGATCCCAGCGAGAACACGTCGCTGGCACCGGTGACGCTCCGGCTGTCGCGGGCCTGCTCCGGCGACATGTACGCGGGGGTGCCCACCGCGACGTTCGTCATGGTGAGCCGGGTGTGGGAGACCCCGGCCGCGATGCCGAAGTCGATGACCCGCGGTCCGTCCTCGGTGACCAGGACGTTGGACGGCTTGAGGTCGCGGTGGACCAGCCCGGCGGCGTGGATCGACTGAAGCGCCTCCGCCGTCCCGGCGACCAGCCAGCGCACCGCGTCGACGGGCATCGGACCGCACTCGGCGACCAGGTCCTCCAGCGAGGGTGCGGGAATGTAGGCAGTGGCCAGCCAGGGCACGGGCGCGTCGGCGTCCGCGTCCACCACGGCGGCGGTGTAGAAGCCGCTGACGGTGCGTGCGGCCGCGATCTCGCGGGCGAAGCGCACCCGGAACAGCTGATCTTCGGCCAGCTCCGCCCGCACGGTCTTGATCGCGACCCGGCGCCCCGCCGAGGACCGGGCGAGGTAGACCAGGCCCATTCCGCCCGCTCCGAGGCGTCCGAGCACCTCGAAGGGCCCGATCCGCCTGGGATCGTGCGCCGTCAGCTGGTCCACGTCCTCAGCCACCTCCCCGTCATGCCACGTACGCGCCTGGACCGCGCATGGTTCGCTGCGCCTGATTGTCCAACGTCGACCCGTGCCGGGGCCAACCCGCCCCGAAGAATCGTTCCCGTCCTCCGGCCCGGCCCCGCTCCACCCCGCCCGGCCCGGCTCCGGCCCCCACTCAGTACGCCATGCGTGGGGCGGCTTTCGGCCGTGTCGCCTGCCTGATCCAAAAATCGGTGCAAGAGCGTTAGATTGACGATCTGACGTGTCCGGCGGTGGCAGCGGCGCAGAGGAGGCGTGACATGGCTGATACGGCGGGGCAGCTTGTCCCCGTACTGGAGGAACTGCTCGGGGCGGAGCTTCCGCTCAGGCTCCGGACCTGGGACGGCACGGAGGCCGGGCCGGCCGGCGCGCCCGTGCTGGTACTGCGCAACCGGCGGGCGCTCCGGCACCTGCTCTGGCGTCCGGACGAGCTGGGCCTGGCCCGGGCCTATGTCTCGGGCGACCTGGAGGTGGCCCCGGACAGCGACCTCTACGACGTGCTGGGCTCCCTGGCGCGGCTGACCGAGCAGACCCAGTCGTTCACCCTGCGCGCGCACCCGAGGGACCTCTTCGGCCCGCAGGGCCGCCGGCTTCTGCGCACCGCGGTGGGCACCGGCATGATCGGCCCGAGGCCGCCACTGCCGCCGGAGGAGGCCACCCGTCAGAAGCTGACCGGGAGCCGACACTCGCTGCTGCGGGACCGCAAGGCCATCAGTCACCACTACGACGTGGGGAACGACTTCTACCGGCTGGTCCTCGGCCCGTCGATGGTCTACTCCTGCGCCTACTGGCCGACCGGCACGACCAGCCTGGAGCAGGCGCAGGAGGCCAAGCTCGATCTGATCTGCCGCAAGCTGAGCCTGCGTCCCGGCATGCGGCTGCTCGACGTGGGCTGCGGCTGGGGGTCGCTGCTGCTGCACGCCGCGGAGCACTACGGCGTGCACGGGACCGGCATCACCCTGTCCGGCGAGCAGGCGCGGGGCGCGCAGCAGCGGATCGGCGAGGCCGGGCTGTCCGACCGGCTGACGATCCGGCTGCAGGACTACCGCGAGGTCGACGACGGCCCGTACGACGCGATCGCCAGCGTCGGCATGGCCGAGCACGTCGGTACGGAGCAGTTCCGACGCTATGCCGCGGTGCTGTTCGGTCTGCTGGCGCCGGGCGGGCGGCTGCTGAACCACCAGATCGCGCGCCGCCCCAACCTCCCCGGAGAGTCGTACCGGATGAGTCCGTTCATCCACGCGTACGTCTTCCCCGACGGCGACCTCTCCCCCGTCGGCAACACCGTCAGCCTGCTGGAGGAGGCGGGATTCGAGGTCCGCGACCTGGAGTCACTGCGCGAGCACTACGCGCTGACGCTGCGTGCCTGGGTCGCCAACCTGGAGAGCGACTGGGACCGGGCGGTGAAGCTGTCGACGCTGGGCCGGGCCCGGGTGTGGCGGCTCTACATGGCGGCCTCGGCGCTGGCCTTCGAGCAGAACCGGATCGGCGTGAACCAGATCCTGGCCGTGCGCACCGGTTCTGACGGCGGCAGCGGCCTGCCCCCCACCAGGGCCGAGTGGCTCGGGGCGACGGCCGGCGAATCCACCGGTCCGTCAGTCTGACGGACCATTCAACTGACTGCCGAATAGCGCGGAGATCTTGCCACGGTAAACTGACGGCATGACAGGACAAGTTCGCACCGTCGACGGGCGTGTCGCCGGGCGACGCGGGCAGGCGACGCGGCAGAAGCTGCTCGAATGCCTTAGCGAGATGCTCAGCACATCGCCCTACCGGGACGTCAAGGTCATCGACGTCGCCCGGATGGCGGGTACCTCCCCCGCAACGTTCTACCAGTACTTCCCCGACGTCGAGGGCGCTGTCCTCGAGATCGCGGACAGTATGGCCCGGGAAGGCGCCGCCCTCAAGGACCTGGTCGCCGAGAAGTCGTGGGCCGGCAAGGCCGGCTACCAGACGGCTGAGGAGCTGGTTGACGGCTTCCTCAACTTCTGGCGCGACAACGAGGCCATCCTGCGTGTGGTGACGTTGGGATCGGCGGAAGGGGACAAGCGGTTCTTCAAGATCCGCATGAAGATCCTCAACGCCGTGACCAACTCGCTCACCGACTCCCTGAAAGCCCTCCAGGAAACTGGGAAGGCGGACAAGTCGGTCAGCGCACCGGCTGTCGCCGGCTCTCTGGTGGCCATGCTGGCCGCCGTCGCGGAGCACCAGAAGGGCTTCGACTCCTGGGGCGTCAAAGCCAAGGAGCTCAAGCCCAACCTGGCCCTCCTGGTCTACCTCGGTATGACCGGAAAGAAGCCGCCCAAGTAGCGGACCCAGCACCAGCCAGCACACGTCAGTACCCGTCAGCACCAGCCCAGGGATGCACCCCGGCCGCCTGTCCGGCCGGGGCCGGCTCCACGGTGTCGGGCGTACCTCGGGGGAGGTACACCGGTATGAGTCTCGCTCCCACGTCCACTCAAGGGCGGTCCTCCCTTCACGGGAGGACCGCCCTTCGCTTACGCCCCGGCGCGCTCCTCCGCCGCTTGCGGGAACAGCCGGAAGACGCGGATCTGCCGGTCGATCCTGGCCTGGTACGTGGCGTACGGGGGCCACATCCGCAGCAGCGCCGCCCACGCCTCGGCGCGTTCCTCTCCCTCCAGCAGCCGGGCCGTGACCTGGACCTTCCGGCCCTTGTGCTCCACCAGCGCCTCGGGCCTGCCGAGCAGGTTGCCGGTCCAGGCGGGGTGGTCGGTGCGGCCGAAGTTGCTGCCGACCACCAGGAAGGTGCCGCCGACCTCGGGCAGGCAGGCGAGCGGCGCCACTCGCGGCTCGCCGCTGCGGCGACCTGTCGTCGTCAGGAACAGCGACGGCAGCATGTACTGGCTGAGCATCACCTTGCCGCCGCTGACCCGGTGCACCGCCTTGTCCAGCCGAGGCAGCAGGTGCGGCGCGATCCTGGCGAAGGTCACCGAGGAGGACACCTTCTGGATGACGGCCTCCTGGCGGGAGCGTGGCGGTCGGGGGGTCGCTGTCGCCATGTCAGGCCTCCAGACGTTGGTGCGGGCGTCCATCGGGACGCCCGGCGGGGCCGAACAGAGCCGCGCGTTCGGCGGCTCGGGCCCGCAGCAGGTGCGGCGGACCGAACAGCAGTTCGTCGGCGGTGGCCCGCTTGAAGTAGAGATGCGCGTCGTGCTCCCAGGTGATGGCGATGCCGCCGTGCAGTTGGATCGCCTCGGCGGAAGCCGTGCGCAGGGCGCCGAGCGCGGCCGCCAGCGCCAGCGGCGCGGCGGCCGCTTGTTCGTCCGCCCCGTCCGGCCGGTCCGGCCCCTCCGCCGAGTCCACCCCGTCCGCCCCGCCGTTCCGCAGCGCCCACGCGGCGTAGTGGACCGCCGAGCGGGCCGTCTCGACAGCCACGTACACGTCCGCAAGCCGGTGCTTGACCGCCTGGAAGGACCCGACCGCCCGCCCGAACTGCTTCCTGACCTGCACATATTCCACGGTTCTGGTCAGGCACTGCTCCGCCGCCCCGACCGCCTCCGCCGCGACCGCGACGGCTGCGAGCAGCCCGGTACGGGCGAGAGCGGGTGCCGCGTCGCAGTCGGGGTCGCCCAGCGGCACGGCGCGGACGTCGCGCAGTTCCACCCGGCCGAGGGAGCGGGTGTCGTCCAGGGTGGCCAGGCGGCTCCGGGTCAGGCCGGTGGCCCCACCGTCCGCCGGATCCACCAGGAACAGCACGGTACGGCTGCGCGGGAAGCCACCGGTGTGCGCCGCGACGACCAGCAGGTCGGCCCTGGCCCCGTCCAGCACCTGCCCGGCCTCCCCGTACAGCAGCCAGCCCTGGTCGACCGGCCGCGCCTGCACTCCGCCGGCGCGCCCGCCGCCGGCCGGGGTGCCGTCCGGCAGGCCGTCCTGCATGCGGTCCGGCACCAGGCCGAGGCCGAGCGCCGGGGCGGCGGCCAGCACCAGTGCCGCCGTGCGCTCACCGCTCGCCAGTCGCGGCAGCAGCGCGGCCTGCTGCTCGTCCGTGCCCAGCGCGCGAACGACCGTTGCGGCCAGAACCGAGGACGCCAGCAGCGGCGAGGGAAGCAGCACCCGTCCGGCCTCCTCGCAGGCCAGGGCCAGCTCGACGGCCCCGAGCCCGGCCCCGCCGTGCTGCTCGGGCAGGGCGAGACCCGGCAGGCCGAGCTGCTCGGCGAGCCGGTGCCACAGCTCCGGGTCGTATCCCAGTGGACTGGCCGCCGCGGCGCGTACCTCCTCCGGTCCGCAGCGTTTCGCCAGGGCCTCGCGCAAGGTTCGGCGGACGGCCTCCTGTTCCGGGGTGAGCGCGGGATCCATGCCGCCTCCAGCTTCCTCGTGGCTGACGGATCGTCATCCTAGGAGCGTCCGGATGCAGGGCACAGGGGCGCGACCGAACTAATCTGATGTACCGTCAGATCTGCTGTGCCGCGCCCTTGTCCGCTCTTCCTGCGCCTGGCCGCAACGAGCCGCTAAGAGAGGTGGTCGTCCGTGCCCGGACCGTCGCTCCACTCCCCCGTGCCGGAAGGCGCCCCCCGCCGCCGCCGGGCCGCCGTCGTCGGCGTCGCCCACTCCGACTGCGGACGGGTGGACGACGCGACTCCCTTCCAGCTGCACGCCCAGGCCGCGCGCCGCGCTCTCGCCGACTCGGGGCTGCCCCGCTCGGTGATCGACGGCGTCGCCTCGGCCGGGCTCGGCCTGCTCGCGCCGGTCGAGGTCGCCGAGTACCTGGGGCTGCGCCCGACCTGGACCGACTCCACCTCCGTCGGGGGCTCCACCTGGGAGGTCATGGCCGCTCACGCCGCCGACGCGATAGCCGCAGGGCACACCAACGCCGTCCTGCTGGTCTACGGCTCCACCGCGCGCGCCGACCTCAAGGCCCACCGCCGCACCGCGGGGGTCGCGCTGGGCGCGCGCGGGCCGCAGCAGTTCGAGGCCCCGTACGGACACACCCTCATCGCCAAGTACGCCATGGCCGCCCGCCGCCACATGCACGAGTACGGCACCACGCTGGAGCAGCTCGCCGGCGTCGCCGTCCAGACCCGGGCCAACGCCGCCGCGAACCCCGAGGCCATGTACCGGACGCCGATCACCGTAGACGAGGTGCTGGCCGGACCTGAGATCGCCTCACCGTTCACCAAGCTGCACTGCTGCATCCGCTCGGACGGCGGCTGCGCGGTGCTGCTCGCCGCCGAGGAGTACGTCCCCGACACCCTGCGCGACCCGGTCTGGGTGCTCGGGACCGGCGAGTACCTCAGTCACAGCCTGATGTCCGAATGGGAGGACTTCACCGTCTCCCCCGCCGCCGTCTCCGGCCGCCTCGCCTACCAGCGGGCGGGCGTCGCCCCGGCCGACATCGACCTGGCGCAGATCTACGACGCGTTCACCTACATGCCGCTGGTCGCGGTCGAGGACCTGGGTTTCTGCGGCAAGGGCGACGGCGGCGCGTTCGTCGACGCCAAGCACGGGCGACTGCTCCGCGACGGCGAGCTGCCCCTGAACACCGACGGCGGCGGGCTGTCGGCCTGCCACCCGGGGATGCGCGGCCTCTTCCTCATCGTCGAGGCCGTCCGCCAGCTCCGCGGCGACTACGCCTCGGCGGCACCCGAACGCCAGGTTCGCCGACCCCGTGGCGACAGCCGCGGCCTTCCGGAACTGGCTCTGGTCAGTGGCACGGGCGGCTGGTTCTGTTCCTCGGCCACCATGGTCCTGAGCCGCTCACCGGGCTGACCTGCGCTGACACTCCGGAAACGGAGCAGCGCCCGGACTACGGGCAGCGGATGACCTGGCCCGCGTAGGCGAGGCCGCCGCCGAAGCCGAGCAGCAGGACCGGGGCCCCGGAGCGCAGCTCACCGCGTTCGACCAGCTTGGAGAGGGCCAGCGGGATCGACGCGGCCGAGGTGTTGCCGGAGTCCACGACGTCGCGGGCGACGACGGCGTTGGGGGCGCCGATCTTCGCGGCGATGGCGTCGATGATCCGCAGGTTGGCCTGGTGCGGAACGAATCCTTCGAGCTCGGCGGGGGTGATCCCGGCCTTCTCGCAGGCCTGCAGTGCCAGCGGCGCGATCTGGGTGGTCGCCCAGCGGAAGACGGCCTGGCCCTGCTGGCTGATCGTGGGGTCCCAGCCGTCGATGCGCACGGCGTCGCTCTTGGACGGGTCGGAGCCCCAGACCACGGGGCCGATGCCCGGCTCCTCGGATTCGCCCACGGCTGCGACCACGGCCGCGCCGGCGCCGTCGCCGAAGATCACGCAGGTGCTGCGGTCGGTCCAGTCGAGGACGTCGGACATCTTCTCCGCGCCGATGACCAGCGCCCGGGTGGCCGCGCCCGCACGGATCGCGTGGTCGGCGGTGGCCAGGGCGTAGGAGAAGCCGGAGCAGACGGTGTTGATGTCGTAGGCGGCCGGGGCGGCGATGCCCAGACGGGCGGCCACCTGGGCGGCGGTATTGGGGCTGCGGTCGATCGCCGTGCAGGTGGCGACGACGACCAGGTCGATCGAGGCGGCGTCGAAACCGCTCGCGGCGACGGCCTTCTCGGCAGCCCGAAAGGCCAGGTCGGTGACCGTTTCGTCCTCGGCGATGTGCCGGGTGCGGATGCCGACGCGGCTGCGGATCCACTCGTCGTCGGTGTCGACCAACTTCGCCAGGTCGTCATTGGTGAGGACCTTCGGCGGCTGGTAGTGGCCGAGAGCGACGATGCGGGAACCAGTCATGTATCCACTCAAGCCGGTTACCGGTGGGTCATCGGGCACTGCCTGGGACAGTTTCCGGTGGACGTTGCTGTAGGGGCCGGACAACTCCGGTGCAGGCACTGGCCTGCCCGGACCTCCTTCGAACGCATGATCCGGGTGTGAATGTGGCACCCGCTCGGTCGATCACGCCTTCAGCGAGGTCGCGTCGCCCATCACGATGACCGGGTGCTTGGCCGGGTCCAGATCCCTGAGCAGGGTCGCCATGTTCGCCTTGGCGAGGCTGACGCAGCCGTGCGTCGGGCCGCCGTGGTCCACGTGCACCCAGATCCCGCCGCCCCGCGACACGCCCATCGGGCGCAGCTCCGACAGCGGGGAGGTCCCCGGGACGTGGTTGTAGTTGATCGCCACGACGTAGTCGAAGGCATCGGCCAGCGACTCGCCCTCGAAGCCCGTCCCCGGGGCCTGGAACGCTGAGGAGTGGAGGTAGGGGAGCTTGGTGCCGGGGTTGGGGTCGAGGCCGCCCGCGTCGGTGAGGGTGAAGACCCCGATCGGGCTGTGCAGATCGCCCTCGTGGTGGTCGGTGGTCCAGCCGTCCCTGGCGTTGTGCGCGGCCCAGGGCGTGCCGGGCAGCCAGTTGCCGTCGGCGGTGCGGGTGTAGAGGACGGCGACGGCCGTGTTCGCCCCCTTGCCGCTGCCGGTGACCAGCAGCACCTGGTCGGCGTTCGCGGGGACCTTCGCACGGAAGACCGGGCCGAGGCCGGGGAGCTGTGCCGACGAGGTGTCAGGAGTCGCCCGGGTCGTCGAGCGGGAGGTGTCGGCGGCGGCGATGCGGGCGCTGTTCACAGCGGGGGCCGCCGCGGCGGTGGCGCGGGGCGCGATGCGGTCGGGGTGCAGGAAGCCGGCCACGGCGATCACCGCGACGGCGGCGACCGAACCCACGCCGAGGAAGCCGGTACGCAGGCGGCGCTTCCGGCGCGCCCGCGCCCGGGACGCGGCGCGGGCCTGGGAGCGGGAACCGCGGGGCGCGGCATCGGGCTCGGGCTCGGCGTAGCCGCCGGCTTCGTACCCGGCCTGCTCGTACCCCGGCTGCCCGTAGTCGGCCTGCTCGTACGGTGCCTGCTCGTACCCCGACTGCCCATGCCCCGACTGCCCGTACTCCACCTGCTCGTACCCGCTGGCGTACCCGTCGCCGAAGGTGTTCCCGTACGCATTCCCGTGGCTGCCTGCGGCGGAGCCGTGACCGCCGTCGTCCGCACCGGGCGCGGCACCGGTGGTGCGGCGCGGGTGGGGCCCGGAGGCGGAGCGGGAGTGACTGGACATGCGTTCGTTCCTCGCAGGGTGGGTGCGCTTCCGATGGTGCCCTGAGCGACGGGCGGAGCTGTGGGGGTCCGGCACTCCTCGGCGTCTCGGGCTGCACCTGCCTGCGCAACCACCTCTCGCGTCACGGTACCCCCATCGAGTGATGGGACACAGGAACCGCGACGCCGCCGACACGATGCCCTCACACTCATCCTCGTCGCACCTGCCGACCCCTCCCCGCCTCCTGACGCAGGATCACCGGGGCTCGGCCGGACCGAACAGCGGCACAGCGAGCCGAGCGAGATCACTTCCTTCGAGTGACGTCGGCGTGGCAAAGGTCACATGCAACGCCATGCCCACGCACAGCGTCGGGGGGTCGCAGTCGACGACTCCGGTCATCATCCGCGGCCCTTCCGCGAGCTCCACCACGGCGGCCACATAGGGCAAATGGTCACAGAACGGCGGCAGGTCGTTGGCCCGCACGACGGACCAGGTGTAGAGCACGGCCTCCCCGGACGCCTCCTCCCAGGAGACGTCCTCGCTCCAGCAGTGCGGGCAGAACTCGCGGGGATAGTGGTGCGCACGGCCGCAGGCTGCGCAGCGGCGCAGCAGCAGCCGGCCCTGGGCGGCGGCCGCCCAGTAGGTGCGGGTGAAGGCATCGGGCTCGGGGCGGTCGGCGTGTCGTTCGGCGTGTCGTTCGGCGTGCGGGTCGACGGAGGTCATCCACTGCTCCCTTCTCAGGCTCCGAACAGATGGAACGCGGAGTCGAGGGACCAGGTCTGCCAGCTCATGGCCAGCAGCGCGACCAGCGAGATCAGCGCCATCATCAGGTTCTGCCCCTGCTCGGCCCAGTCGTGGATCATCAGCAGGAAGTAGAGGAGGTTCAGCAGCAGCCCGCCGACCAGTGCGATCGGGGTGAGCAGCCCGACCGTCAGCCCGAGGCCGAGGGCCAGCTCGGCGAACACCACGGTGTAGGCCATGGGCCTCGGACGGGGCGCGACCATCTGATCGAAGCAGCGCGCGACGAACGGCCAACGGTGGCGGGCGGCGACGCCCTTGGCCCAGTCGATGCCGGTGCCGCGCTGCAGCCAGCCCTTCTTGTCCTTGTGCCGCCAGCTCTCCAGCCACCACAGGCCGAGGCCGATGCGCAGCAGGGCGAGCCATTCGGCGACGCTGAGCCCGTAGGTGTGGACGACCTGCACGTGCGGCCTCCCTCGCGGTAGTGCCTGAACGCAGTGGTGCATGCCTGAACGCAGCGGTGCCTGAACTCAGCGGCACCTGAACGCAGCGGTGCCTGAACGCAGCCGTCCCACCGACGCAATCTGACGTTCCGTCAGTTCATCGCATCGGGGCAGCCCGCCGCAAGGGGTGCGGCCGCCCCCGCCCCCTTCCTGCACAGGCTCCCGGCCAGTAATCTGATGGAACGTCAGATTTAACGCAAGCCCGCAACCCCACGGGATCGGAGGCATCGCCATGCTGGACGCGGAGGACGAGACCGATGTCAGCGGGCGACCGCTGCGCCCCCGCCCGGTCGACCTCGACCCCTTCTTCCGCCCCGCGAGCGTGGCGGTGATCGGTGCGTCCGACACTCACGGACGACCCAACACCGGCATCACCCGCCAGCTGCGCACCTGGTCGGAGCGGGTCGGGGCGCGGATGTACCCGGTCAACCCAGGACGACGGGAAGTCGACGGGCACCCCTGCTACCCGGACCTCGCCTCCGTCCCGGTCGCCGGCGGCGAGCCGATCGATCTGGCCGTGATCCTGCTCGCCGACCCCGCGCCGGTCGTCCCGCAGCTGATCGAGGCCAAGGTGAAGTTCGCCGTGGCCTTCGCCTCCGGCTTCGCCGAGACCGGCCCCGAGGGCGCGGCGGCGCAGCGGCGGCTGGCCCGGCTGATCGCCGAGGCGCCGACCGGCCTCCGGTTGCTCGGCCCCAACACCAACCTCAACGCCTTCGAGAGCTTCCGGGACGACCTCACCGGCCCCGCCATCGCGCTGATCACCCAGAGCGGCCACCAGGGCCGCCCGCTGTTCTCGCTGCAGACCCTCGGCATCCGGCTCAGCCACTGGGCCCCCACCGGCAACGAGGCCGACCTCGAGGTCGCCGACTTCGTCCACTGGTTCGCGGACCAGCCAGAGGTCGGCGCCATCGCCGCCTATATCGAGGGCCTCAAGGACGGCCGCGGCTTCCTGTTGGCGGCCGACCACGCCGCACGCCGGGGCGTCCCCGTCGTCGCCGTGAAGGTCGGCCGGACCAGCGAGGGCGCGCGGATGGCGGCCTCGCACACCGGCAAGCTGACCGGCGCGGACGACGTGGTGGACGCCGCCTTCCGGCAGTTCGGGGTGATCCGCGTGGATGGGCTGGACGAGCTCCAGGACACCGCCGCGCTGCTCGCGCGAGCCAAGCCGCCCACGGCGGACGGCGTCGCCGTCTACTCGATCTCCGGCGGGACCGGTGCGCACCTCGCCGACCTGGCGTCGGCTTCCGGACTGACCCTGCCCCAGCTCTCCGCGGCCAAGCAGGACGAGCTGCACCAGTGGATCCCCGAGTACCTGAGCGTCGCCAATCCGATCGACAACGGCGGCCACCCGGTCGGCGACTGGCGCGGCCGGCGGATCCTGGACGCGATCCTGACCGACCCGTCCGTGGGCGTGCTGATCTGCCCCATCACCGGGCCGTTCCCGCCGATGAGCGACAAGCTGGCAGAGGACCTGGTCGACGTCGCCGAGACCACCGACAAACTGGTCTGCGTGGTCTGGGGCTCGCCGGTCGGCACCGAGGCCGCCTACCGGGAGACCCTGCTCGGCTCCTCCCGCGTCGCCACCTTCCGCACCTTCGGCAACTGCGTCCGCGCCGTCGCCTCCTACCTGGAGTACCACCGCTTCACCGCCGCCTACCGCAGCCCCTTCGACAACGCGCCGCGCACCCCCTGCGCGGGGAAGGCAAAGGCGCAGCGCGTGCTGCGGGCGGGCCAGCAGCTCAGCGAGGTCGCCGCCAAGCAGTTGCTGCGCGCGTACGGGCTGCGGGTGCCCAGGGAGCAGCTGGTCACCAGCGCGGCCGGCGCGGTGCGGGCGGCAAGCATCGTGGGGTACCCGGTGGTGCTGAAGGGCTCGGCCCCCGAGGTCGCCCACAAGACCGAACTCGGGTTGGTCCAGGTCGGGTTGACCTCGGCCAGCCAGGTGCGGGAGGCGTTCCGGGAGCTCACCGACAACGCCCGGGCGGCGGGGATACCCCGGCTGGAGGGCGTGCTGGTGTGCCAGATGGTCGAGGCGGGCGTGGAGATGGTCCTCGGCGTCAACCAGGATCCGACGTTCGGCCCGACCGTCACCGTCGGCATGGGCGGGGTCTTCGTGGAGGTGCTGCGGGACACCGCGGTGCGCGTCCCGCCGTTCGGCTGTCCCGACGTGAAGGCGATGCTGCGGGAGCTGCGCGGCTGGCCGCTGCTCGAGGGCGTGCGGGGTGGCCCGCCGATGGACGTGGAGGCGCTGGTGGACGCGGTGCTGCGGGTGCAGCGGATGGCGCTGGAACTGGGCGACGAGCTGGCCGAGCTCGACATCAATCCGCTGATGGTGCTGGAGCGCGGCAAGGGCGTGGTCGCGCTGGACGCGCTGGCGGTGTGCCGGTGAACGCCGACGGCGCCGACGCCGTTCCGACCGTGCTGCACGCGGCGGAGGGCGGCATCCTGTGGCTGACCCTCAACCGGCCCGAGGCGTTGAACGCCGTGACGGCGGAGATGCGGGAGCGGTTGATCGATCTGCTGCAGGACGCGTCCGCCGACCCGGAGGTGCGGGCCGTGGTGCTGACCGGGTCGGGGCGGGGCTTCTGCTCGGGCGCCGACCTGCGCGCGTCCGGCGGTTCCGGCCCAGGGCCGCGGGTGTCCGGCGATGTGGCGCGGCTGCTGGAGCGCGGCGTACAGCGTCTGGTCGGAGCGGTGCTCGACTGCGAGAAGCCGGTGCTGGCGGTGGTGAACGGCACGGCGGCGGGAGTCGGCGTGCACCTTGCGCTGGCCTGTGACCTGGTGCTGGCAGCCGACGGGGCGTCCTTTGTGGAGGCGTTCGTGCGGCGCGGACTTGTCCCGGACGGCGGCGGGGCGTATCTGCTGGCGCGGCTGGTCGGGCCGCAGCGGGCCAAGGAGCTGATGTTCTTCGGCGACGCCCTGCCGGCGGCGGACGCGGAACGGCTCGGACTGGTCAACCGGGTGGTTCCGGCAGCCGAGTTGGAGAAGACCGCGCGGGAGTGGGCGGAGCGACTGGCGGCGGGGCCGACGCGGGCGCTCGCGCTGACGAAGCGGCTGGTCAACATGTCGCTGGAGACGAACCGTGCGGCGGCCTTCGCCGCCGAGGCGACCGCGCAGGAGGTCAACATGACGACGGCGGACGCGCCGGAGGGTGTGCGGGCCTTCGTCGAGCGCCGCCCGCCGCGCTTCACCGGACGGTAGTCGCGGCAGCAAAGGAGGCAACCGGCCGACGGCCCGAGCCGGTCAGCCTTCCAGCAGTTCGAGGGTTCCGAGGTAGCCGCCCATCTGCTGGACCAGCAGTTCCGGCTGGCGCCGGGTGTAGGCAGTGGCCCTGTCGGCGTGGAGCAGGGCGCTGCCGTCGGAGCGGAGTTCCAGGTCCAGCACGGTCGCCTGCCAGCCGTGGCCCAACGCGGTCGAGGCGTCGACCTTGAGCACGATCTGCGGCCGTCGGCCCGGAAGCACCTCCCAGAGTCCGGCGGTGGTCTCCGTCCCCCGGGAGAGCGTGAACACCCCGTCGGGGTCAAACCGCAGCGTGCCGCCGGGGGTGTCCCAGGCTCCGGGCATCTCGGCGGATATCGCTTCGGAGGGGGCGCCCGGTATTCGCGTCCGCAGCATCCAGGCTCCGGCGACCATGGGTATCGCCGACCCCTGGACCGTCTGCAGCCAGCCGAAGATCAGCGCCAGCGCGCCCTGCTGGGCGCCGTCGAAGCTGAACCACGAGGTGATCGCGGCGGCGACCAGGAACAGGCCGACGCCGATCGGCAGTGCGAAGCGGTCCCGGAGCAGGCGCCGGCTGATGAACACGGCCAGGACCAGGATCGCCAGATCCACCACGAACTGGATGGCGTCGGTGAGCGCTTCGGCCCGCAGATTCTCCCAGAACACCCGTCGGCCGTCGGCGTTCCCTGGATCACCGGCCATCGCCCAGGCCCCCCAGAGCAGCAGGAAGCTCGTCCCCAACTGGCAGCCCGCTATCGCGCCTGCTGCCTTCGCCCAGCGCATGACCTGCTGATTCATCGCCGCTCCCGCCCATAACCGTCCGGTCAGACTACGCAAGGTCCGATCTCCGGC
Organism: Streptacidiphilus sp. MAP12-16; assembly: GCF_041262165.1. Lineage (NCBI taxonomy): Bacteria > Bacillati > Actinomycetota > Actinomycetes > Kitasatosporales > Streptomycetaceae > Streptacidiphilus > Streptacidiphilus sp. MAP12-16. The sequence continues at coordinate 205,775 of NZ_JBGCBY010000003.1, read as the reverse complement.
GTCAAGGGACAATCCACCCACTTTTCATCTGACGACCCGTCAGCTTTAATGGGGTAGGGAACCGATCCTGACGAGACTGCGAGGCGACGATGGGCCACGAAGGCATGGCGGTCGCTGCCGTCCGGTACCTGCGGACGGCAGCCGAGCCCGCCCCTGCGCCGCCCGCCGTGCCGGGCCCGGCCCCCGCGCCGCCGCCGCTCCGCGCCGTGCGCCCCGACGAACGGCTCCCCAGCGCCGTCACCGACCCGCGCCGACTGCGCGCCGTCCTCGGGCACTTCTGCACCGGGGTCACCGTCATCAGCGCCATCGCGGCTGACGGAACGCCGGCCGGCTTCGCCTGCCAGTCCTTCTCGTCGCTCTCCCTCGACCCGCCCCTGATCAGCTTCAACGTCGCCAGGACCTCGTCGTCCTGGCCCCGGATCGCACACTCGGGCCGCTTCTGCGTCAGCGTACTGGCCGCCGACCAGGGCGAGCTCTGCCGCACCTTCGCGGTAAGCAGCTCCACCGGGACGGACAAGTTCGCGGACGTGGACTGGACCCCAACGCCCGGCACCGGATCACCGCGCCTCGCCGGAGCCCTCGCCTGGATCGACTGCAGCATCCACGCGGTGCACATCGGCGGGGACCACCTGATCGTCCTGGGCCGGGTCTGCGACCTCTCGGCGGCCCGGGACGACACCGGCCCGCTGCTGTTCTACCGCGGTGGGTTCGGCGAACTGGGCTGACTCAGACCGGTCGGTCTTAGGCCGTGACCAGGGTCGGCAGCGGCGGCCGTGAGCGCAGCAGCAGGGCGCAGCTCGCCGCGATCACGCACAGCGCGCCGGCTCCGTACCAGGCCGCGTCGTAGCTGCCCAGCTGGTCGCGGACCAGGCCCGCGCCCAGGGCGACCAGGGCCGCGCCGACCTGGTGCCCGCAGAACACCCAGCCAAAGACGATCGGCGCGTCGTCGCCGAACCACTCCCGGCACAGGGCGATCGTCGGCGGCACGGTGGCGACCCAGTCCAGGCCGTAGAAAATGATGAAGATGACCATGCTGGGGTGGACGCTGCGGGCGAAGAGCGCGGGCAGGAAGAGCAGCGACACGCCTCTGAGCAGGTAGTACACGCCGAGCAGCAGGCGTGAGTCGAGACGGTCCGTCAGCCAGCCGGAGAAGACGGTGCCCACCACGTCGAACACCCCCACCAGCGCCAGCAGACCCGCGGCCGTCGTCTCCACCATCCCGTGGTCCCCGGCCGCCGGAATGAAGTGCGTGCCGACCAGGCCTGACGTCGTCGCGCCGCAGATCGCGAAGGAGCCGGCCAGCAGCCAGAACGGGCGCGTCCCGGCCGCCGTGCGGAGCACCCGCAGCGCCCGCAGGCCCCTGCGCTCTGCCGCCACCGCCACCGCCGGTTCCGGAGCAGCCGGGGCAGCTGGGCCGGCCAGAGCGGCCTCGTCCGCCTCGGTCGCGCCGTAGGGCAACAGGCCCAGGTCGGCCGGGCGTTCGCGCAGCAGCAGCGCCACGATCGGGACCACGGCGAGAGCGCAGCAGCCGACGGCGAGCGAGGCGCTGCGCCAGCCGTAGGTGCTCACCAGCCAGGCCAGCACCGGCAGGAAGACCAGGTTCCCGGCGGCACTCGCGGCCGTCAGCACGCCCGTCACCAGCCCGCGCCTGGCGAAGAACCAGCGGCCGGTCACCGTCGCGCTGAAGGCCAGCGCCATCGAGCCGCTGCCGATGCCGACCAGGACGCCCCAACACAGCAGCATCTGCCAGGGCTGCGTCATGAACACCGTCGCGCCGCTGCCGACGGCCATCAGCGCCAGCGCGACGGCGGCGACCCTGCGGATGCCGAAGCGGTCCATCAGGGCAGCGGCGAAGGGCGCGGTCAGGCCGTTGAGCACCATGTTCACCGACACGGCGGACGAGATGATGCCGTGCGACCAGCCGAACTCCATGTGCAGAGGTTCCATCAGCAGGGCCGGGGTGGAACGGAATCCGGCCGCGCCGACCAGTACCAGCAGGCAGACGGCAGCGATGATCCAGGCGTAGTGCAGGCGCGGGGCGGTGGGTCGCGGCAGGCCGGAGGCAGCGGCGCAGGCAGCGGCGGAGGCAGCGGGTTCGGGAACGGCGGCGGATGCGGTGCCGGGAACGGTCTGCTGGTCGGTCACGGCCCGATTCTCCCGAGCTGCTGCGACCTCCATCCAGTGGCCTGAAGGACAGCTTGCGCAAGGATCGGGCCACGAGGCACAGTGACGGCATGCCGCAGCAACCGCATCGCGTCGCGATCCTCGCCCTGCCCGGCGTGGTGGCCTTCGAGCTGTCCACACCCGCACGGATCTTCGACTCCGCGCACCTCCCCGGCGACGCCCCGCTCTATCAGGTGAACACCTGCACCCTGGACGGCGGCCCGGTCCGGACCAGCTGCGACTTCAGCATCACCGTCGACCACGGGACGGAACTGCTGGCCGCGGCGGACACCGTGGTCATCCCGGCCTCCTTCGAGCTGGGCCCGATCTTCACCGAGGGCCGCCTTCCGGACGAGCTCGCCGCCGCGCTGGCCCTGGTCCGTCCCGGCGCGCGGCTGGTGTCCATCTGCACCGGTGCGTTCGTCCTCGCCGCCGCCGGGGTGCTGGACGGACGGCCCGCGACGACGCACTGGCGCTACACCGAGCAGTTCCGCCGGCTGTTCCCGAGCGTCCGGATCGACCCCGACGTGCTCTTCGTGGACGACGGCGACGTGCTGACCTCGGCCGGCGTCGCCGCGGGGGTGGACCTGTGCCTGCACATCGTGCGGCGGGACCACGGCGCGGGCGTCGCGAACCGGGTCGCCCGGCGCTGCGTCGTCCCGCCGTGGCGGGAGGGCGGCCAGGCGCAGTACATCGACCTGCCGGTCCCCGATCCGGGCGACGAGGGCACCGCCGGCGCCCGTGCCTGGGCGTTGGAGCGCATCGGCGAACCGCTGGCGCTGCGCGACCTGGCCGAGCAGGCGGGGATGAGCGTCCGCACCTTCACCCGCCGCTTCCGCGACGAGACCGGTCTCAGCCCCGGCCAGTGGCTGATCCGCCAACGCGCGCACCAAGCACGCCAGTTGCTGGAGGGAAGCGACCTCACTGTGGACCGGATCGCCCGCGAGGTCGGCTTCGGCACGGCGGCGTCCATGCGCCAGCACCTGCGCGAGGCGCTGGGCGTCGCCCCCAGCGCCTACCGCCGCACCTTCCGTGCGACGGGCTGACACCGGATGTCGGTCGGTCTTACGACATGGGGAGCGATAGGGCTCGGGCGCCCACCGCCCGGCACCTCCGCTTGCCGCGTTGCCGCTCTCACATCGGCGGCCGGCGCCGCGGGCCCCAGTAGCTCCGCTACACGGGAGTCCCGGCGCCTTGCCATCGAAGCCACGCGGCGGAGCCGCACAGTGTCACCGCGACGGCGTGCGCTGACCCGAGCCCTATCGCTCCCCAGGTCGTTAGAAGGTGAGCACCGCGCGGGCGACCCGCCCCCCGTGGGTGGCCTCGGCGGCGGCCTCGAACTCCTCCACCGGATAGGTGGCGGTGACGAGTTCGTCGAGGAGGAGGCGACCGGAGCGGTAGAGGTCGGCATACAGGGCGATGTCGACCTGGGGGCGGGAGGAGCCGTAGCGGCAGCCCAGGACGGACTTGTCGAGATACATGTCGGCGACCCGGAAGGCCGCCTCGGCGTCCGCCGGAGGGACGCCGAGCAGCACCGCCTGGCCGTGCCGGTCGAGCAGATCGACCGCCTGCCGGATCAACGCCGTCGAGCCCACGCACTCGAAGGCGTGGTCCACGCCCTCCGGCAGCAGCGCGCGCACCGCCTCCACCGTCGAGGCGACCGCCCGCGCGTCGACGAAGTCGGTCGCGCCGAAGGTCCGGGCCAGCTGTTCCTTCTCGGCGACGGCGTCGACCGCGACGATGCGGGAAGCACCGGCGAGGCGCGCGCCCTGGATCACGTTCAGGCCGATGCCGCCGCAGCCGATGACGGCGACGGTGTCGCCGAGTCCCACCCGGGCCCGGTTGAGCACCGCGCCGACGCCGGTCAGGACGCCGCAGCCGATGAGCGCGGCCGAGGTGAAGGGGATGTCCGGGTCGACGCGGACCACCTGGACCGCCTTGACCACGGTGCGCTCCGCGAAGACGGAGGTGGACGCGAAGTTGTAGAGCGGGGCGCCGGGTTGGGTGGTCCGGGTGAAGGGCTTGCCCGGGTAGCCGATGGCCTTGCGGCACATGGTCGGGCGCCCGCGCCCGCACTCGCGGCAGGTGCCGCAGTTGGCGAGGGTGGACAGCGCGACGTGGTCGCCGGTCTGCACATGCGTCACGCCGGCGCCAACCGCCTCCACCGTGCCCGCGCCTTCGTGGCCGAGCACGACCGGCACCGGGAAGGGAATGGTGCCGTCGATGACGGACAGGTCGCTGTGGCACAGGCCGGCTGCGGCGATGCGGACCAGGACCTCGCCCACGCCGGGCTCGCGGACCTCCAGGTCGTCCACGACCTGGGGTGACTTGCCGTCGAAGATGACGCCTCTCATGGCTCTCCTCAGTTGAAGATGACACGTGAAGATGACGCTTGAAGATGACGCTGGGTCAGGACTGCCAGACCAGGGCCTGTAGCTCGCTGTAGGCGTTCAGCCCGTAGGAGCCGCCGTCGCGGCCGACCCCGCTCTGCTTGAAGCCGCCGAACGGGGTCTCCGGGTGGCGCTGGGCCGTGTTGATGCCGACGTTTCCGGTGCGCAGCCGGGCAGCGAGGGCGTAGGCACGGGCGGTGTCGGCGGAGAAGACGTAGTCGTACAGGCCGAAGTCGGTGGAGTTGGCGATGGCGACGGCCTCGTCCTCGTCACGGAACGGGATCACCACGACGACGGGGCCGAAGACCTCCTCACGGGCGACGGCCATGGCCGGGGTGACGTCGGCGAGCAGGGTCGGGGCGACGTAGAAGCCGGTGGCGGGGAGGGCCGGGGAGGACCCGGCGTGCTCCTTGCGGGTGCCGCCGGCGACCAGTAGGGCGCCCTCGGCGAGCGCGCCCGCGATATGGGCCTCGACGCGGTCCCGGTGCAGCGCGGTGATCAGCGGTCCGACCACGGTGGACGGGGAGAGCGGATCGCCGACCGGAAGCGCGGCGGCGAAGCGGGCGAGCCCGGCGACGGCCTCCTCGTACCGGGACTCGTGCACCAGGGCACGGGTGGGGGCGGTGCAGATCTGGCCGGAGTGAAAGGCCCAGGTGGAGCCGATGGCGGGGATGGCGGCGCCCAGGTCGGCGTCCGCGAGCACGATTCCGGCGCCCTTGCCGCCGAGCTCCATCAGCAGCCGCTTCATGGTCGGCCCGCCGTCGGCGGCGATGCGCCGCCCGACGGCGGTGGAGCCGGTGAAGCTGATCATGTCGACGTCGGGCGACGCGACGAGGGCGGCACCGGTCGCGGCTCCGGAGCCGGTGACGACGTTGAAGATGCCGGGGGGAGCGCCGGCCTCCTCGAAGATCTCGCCGAGCCTCAGGCAGCCGAGGGGGTCCTGCGGAGCGGGCTTGGCGACCACGGTGTTGCCCATGGCCAGCGCGGGAGCGAGCTTCCCGGCGAGGTTGACGATGGGGAAGTTGTAGGAGGTGATGCAGCCGACCACGCCGACCGGGCGGCGGGCGGCGGCGGCGTTGGTCAGGCCTCCGGCGGCCAGCGGCGAGGCTGCCACCGGGTGCGGGGCGAAGGCGGTGAGGGCCGGTTCGAGCGCACCCCTGGCGTAGCGCCGGAAGCGCTCTGCGGCGACCGGGACCTGCATCGAGGAGGCGACCTTGATGGTGGCTCCGGTCTCGGCCTGGAGCAGCGGGACCAGCTCCTCGCTGTGCCGCAACAGGGCGTCGGCGACGCGGTCGAGGACGCCGGCGCGCTCGGCGGGGCTGGTTCGGGACCAGGTCACGAACGCTTCCCGGGCGGCGGCGACGGCGGCGTCCACGTCTGCGGCGGAGGCTTCGGGGGCGTGGCCGACGACCTCCTCGGTGGCCGGGTTGACGACGGGGTAGCTGCCGTCGCCGCCGTCACGCCACGCCCCGTCGATGAAGAGGCGGTAGGGAGCTGGGGTGCTGGTCATGGGGTCCGTCTCTCTCAGGTCGCGAGCGGAGACCCGGGTCAGAGCTCGGGTCAGGACTCGGGTCGAGGCTCGGCTCAGGGCTCAGGGCTCAGGCCGGAGCTCGGGTCGAGGCTCGGGCCGGAGCTCGGGTCGAGGCTCGGGTCGGAGCTGGGGGCAGGGCTCGCGGGGCAGGCCGAGGACGCGCTCGGCGATCAGGTTGCGCTGGATCTGGTCGCTGCCGCCGTAGACCGTGTCCGCGCGGGAGAACAGCAGCAGGTGCTGTGCGGCGGTGAGCGGGTAGCCGCCGGGGTCGTGCGCGCCGGGGGCGAGTGCCCCGGTCGGGCCGAGGACCTGCACGGCGAGCTCGCCGAGCCGTTGGTGCCAGTCGCCCCACACCAGCTTGGCCACGGCAGCGGAGCCGGGCTCGGCCGTGCCGAGGGTGCGCAGCGCGTTGCAGCGCATGACATGGAGTTCCGCCCACTGGCGGGTGAGCCGCTCCCGGATGACGGGATCGTCCACCGTGCCGGAGGCCGTGGCGGCGGCGAGGACCGTGTCGAGCTCGCGGGCGTAGCCGATCTGGCGGCCCAGCATGCCGGCACCGCGCTCGAAGGAGAGCAGGTCCATGGCCACCCGCCAGCCGTCGCCGGGACGGCCGAGGACGTGGCCGGCCTGAGCCCGTGCGCCGTCGAAGAAGACCTCGCTGAACTCCGAGGCCCCGTCGAGCTGGCGGATCGGGCGGACGTCGATGCGGCCCGGCTGGTCCATCGGGAGCAGCAACAGGCTGAGGCCGTGGTGGCGCTGCGATCCGCGCTCGGTGCGGGCCAGGACGAAGCACCAGTCGGCCCACTGGGACAGCGAGGTCCAGGTCTTCTGGCCGGTGACCAGCCAGCTGCCGCCGTCCTCGCTCGGAGTGGCCGTGGTGCGGACGGCGGCGAGGTCGGACCCTGCGCCGGGTTCGCTGTAGCCCTGGCACCAGATCTCCTGGCCGCGGGCGATCGGCGACAGGAAGCGTTCGCGCTGGGCGGCGGTGCCGTGGCGCAGCAGGGTGGGGGCGAGCAGGTGCTCGCCGACGATGCCGAGGGGCGCGGGGCCGGCCGCGCGCGCGTACTCCTCGGCCCAGACGACCTGGCGCGAGAGCGAGGGGGCCGGTTCGGGGTCGTCGGCGTCGGTCCAGCCGAGGCCGATCCAGCCGCCCGCGCCCAACTCCCGTTCCCAGGCCCGGCGGCGGTCGGGAGCGGCACTGCTGGGCGTGGCCGCGCGAAGGTCGGCGAACGAGCCGCCGCCCGCGAGCCGCTCCGCGAGCCAGCTGCGGGCGCGTGCGCGGAAGGCGTCGTCCTCGGCGCTGAAGGAGAAGTCCATGCGGTCAGATCTCCTGGGCGTTGGGGCGTTGCTTCGCGGCGGCGGCCTCGGCCATGGCTTCGAGCTGGGCCAGCATCGGCATGGGGTCGACGCCGACCGCTCCGGGAAGGACGTCCGCTATGCGCTGCGGCGTCCAGGAGACGCCCTCCGCGCCGGGCTCCGCGTGGACGGCGCGGATCTCCCGGGGCTGGGCCCAGACGGCGATCTTGGGCCCGGCGACGGTGTAGACCTGGCCGGTCGTCTCGCGGGCCTGCTCGGAAAGGAGGTAGACGACGAGGGCGGCGACGTCCTCCGGCTCGCCGATCTCCTTGAGCTCCATGGGCACGTTGGCGGACATCCGGGTGCGGGCAACCGGCGCGACGCAGTTGGCGGTCACCCCGTACTTGTTGAGGCCGAGCGCGGCGCTGCGGACCAGCGAGATGATGCCGCCCTTGGCCGCGCTGTAGTTGGCCTGGCTGACGCTGCCCGTGTGGTTCCCGCTGGTGAAGCCGATGAGGGTGCCGCTGCCCTGGCGGCGCATCAGGGCGGAGGCGGCGCGGAAGACGGTGAAGGTGCCCTTGAGGTGAGTGGCGATGACGGCGTCCCACTCCTCCTCGGACATGTTGAAGAGCATCCGCTCGCGCAGGATGCCCGCGACGCAGACCGCCCCGTCCAGCCGCCCGTAGGTGTCGACGGCGGTGCGGACGATCCGCTCGCCGCCGGCCATGCTGGAGACGTCGTCGGCGACGGCGACGCCCTCGCCGCCCGCGGCCTGGATCTCCTTGACGACCGCCTCGGCGACCTCGCTGGTGGGATCCGCACCGTCCATCGCGACGCCGTAGTCGTTGACCACGACCTTCGCTCCCTCGGCGGCGCAGGCGAGGGCCACGGCGCGCCCGATGCCCCGCCCTGCGCCGGTCACCGCGATCACCCTGCCGTGCAGAAACTCACCCACGTCGTAGCCCTCCTCAAGAATCTGACGGACCGTTAGATTCTAGGGACGAGACTCCACAGGCAACAGACCTGAGTCACCGTCAGATCAGGTGTCAGATCCATACGGGAGGCCGACCGTGCCCGCACTCACCGACTTCGACGAGTTCCGCGACATCGCCAAGCGCGTCAACAACTGGGGCCGCTGGGGTGTCGAGGACGAGATCGGCACGCTCAACCTGATCACGCCGGACACAGTGCGGGCTGCGGCCGCCGCCGTCCGCACCGGCAAGCGCTTCGCGCTGGCGGTACCGCTGCAGCAGTACGGAGTGCAGACCGGGCTGATCCCCGGCCGGGTGAACCCGCTGCACACCATGGTCGCGCTCAACTGGGAGATGTTCGGACCAGGCGCGATCGCCACCAGCGACGACGTGGTGACGATGGGCCTGCAGGCCGGCACCCACTGGGACGGGCTCGGCCACGTCAGCCACGGCGGCCGCATCTACAACAACCGCCCCGCGGGCAACGCCGTCACCGCCCACGAGGGCGCGGTCCGCAGCGGCGTGGAGAAGGCCCCGCCACTGGTCGGCCGAGGCGTGCTGCTCGACGTCGCCCGTGCGCGGGGCGTGGACCGCCTGCCCGGCGACCACGCCGTCACCCCGGAGGACCTGGAGGCCGCACAGGAGCTGGCTCATACTCAGGTGCGGGCCGGGGACGTGGTGCTGGTACGCACCGGGCAGATCCAGCTCTACCTCGGCGGCGACCGCGACGCCTACGCCTTCCCCTCCCCCGGCCTCTCGCTCCGTACGCCGGAGTGGTTCCACTCCAGGGACGTGGCAGCGGTCGCCGATGACACGCTGACCTTCGAGATCTTCCCGCCGGAGGTCGACGGCCTGTACCTGCCGGTACACGCGCTGCACCTGGTGGAGATGGGAATGATGCAGGGTCAGAACTGGAACCTGGAGCAGCTGGCGGCCGACTGCGCCGAGGACGGCGTCTACGAGTTCCTGCTCTCCGCGCCGCCCGAGCCGTTCACCGGGGGCGTCGGCGCGCCGGTCGCACCCGTCGCCGTGAAGTGACGCCGCCCCAATCGGCGCGGCACGGAGCAGAACGGGTGGCGAGCCGCCGTGCCACCTCGAGCACAGCACGGAGACTCGCCACCCGGCCTCGACGCCTGGGCCCTGACCAGCGTCGAAACGACTCGCACTCGCCAAGGACACAAAAAACGGCACTGCCGTCCGCGCCCTCGACGTCCCCTCGCAACGAATCGCTGAACCCAAGCGTGATCAGGCAGACACGTCACGTCAATGGCTTGTCCGGAATTCGGATTGGTTGCGTACGCTTTCGGACTACTGATCGACTACCGGTCGAGTGTGGACAGACAGCGCCCTGACGTCGGCAACCAGGGATCCACGAACGGCATTTGGCGGGAGAACTCCGGGAACCCGGCGCTGACATGACCTGATTTCGGCCAGAAGCCGTTCACCGGCGGTGCGAGGGTGCGCTTGGGGAATCGGGCCGTGTTGTGGACATAGATACCAATTTCCAGAGTGATGTGCTCACTTGGTCGTTCTATGATCATCTGTACGAACCGCGGTCGTCAACCGACCAACAACTGCTGCAAGGGCGGCTCCGCACCTTCGGCCGGCACCGGGCCCTGCTCCAGCGGGCCCTGCTCCAGCGCCGCGCCCTGCTCCTGGAGCGGTTCCTCCGCCTCGCGCGGCTCGCGTTCGAGCTCGCACCACACCCGCTTGCCCGACCCGTCCGGGAACCACCCCCATCGGTCGCACAGGTTCTCGACCAGCTCCAGCCCGCGCCCGTTGGTCGCCTCGCCCGGAGCATGCCTCGGCTTCGGCGGCTGCCCGCTGACGTCGGCGACCTCGACCCGTACCGGGTGGTGCTCGGCCTCCGCGCCGAGCGGGAACAGCAGCCGCAGCACCGCCGGATTCCCGGTGTGCACCACGGCGTTGGTGACCAGCTCGGACACCACCAGCACCAGTGCGTCGGCGAGCGCCGCGTCCGGATCGAAGCCGCACCCGCTCAACCGCGACCTGGTCCACCGGCGGGCCCGACCGACCTCAGCCGGGTCCGCCTGCACGGCGATCTGCACCTGAAGCACCTGCACCGCTCACACCACCCGTACTTGCGGGATCAGTTGCGCCTCTGGAGCTGTCCAGACCCGCAGACAGCGCGCACGGCGGCGCTCCGTTGCGCATCTGATCCAGGATGATTTGCTCCTACCAGTTCCAACAAGCGCTTCCGGCATATTCCAACATGGTGGCTGCCTCACGGTGCATACTGCCCGCGAAGGGTGCCGTGTCGTTCTGGAGCGTGGGTCCGGCCGAGCATGCCACAGTCCGGTGACAGGCCCTGCCATCCGATCCATGCGCACCCGTGGAGCGTAGCCGAATCGGACCCGGATGCAGCGAGACCGGCGGACGCCCCGCCAGAACCACCCTTCCTACAAGTGTCCGACGAGTCTCCGCGCTCACAACGCCGCCGCCGCTTCTGCCGCGCCCTCGGCGTCGACCGGCGCCACCAGCGCCGCGGCAAGCCGCTCCGCGCACTCCTCCGCCCCGGCGAAGGCGCGCTCATGGACCCACGCCCGCTTCAGCAGCAGATGCACGTCGGCTTCCCAGGTGAATCCCATCCCGCCGAACACCTGCAGGCAGTCCCGCGCGCCGCGCACCGCCGCCTCGTCCGCGAGCAGCTTCGCCCCCGCCACCTCAGCCAGGACGTCGGGAGTGGGCCCGTACGCGTCCAGGCCCACGGCCGCGGCGCGCACGGCGGCCCGGGCCGGCTCCGTCCGCGCCAGTATGTCCGCGCACAGATGCTGCACCGCCTGGAACGCCCCGATGGGTTGGCCGAACTGCTCGCGCTGCTTCGCATACCCGACCGCCGACTCCACCGCCCGCGTGGCCAGGCCCACCTGGAGTGCCGCGGTCAGCAGCATGCCCTCGGCGCGGAGCAGCGCCGGGTCCACCCCGGGCAGCGGCACCCCGCGCGGCAGCGGTCCGGTCACCTCCCAGAGCGGCGTCAGCGGATCGACCGAACGCACCCGCCTGGCCGGCACCTCGGCCGGATCGGCCAGGCGCACCTCCGCCGCGTCAGGGTCCAGCACCAGCACGGCCTGCAACGACGGCAGGCGCTCGACCAGCAACGGCCCGCGTGCCGACGTGCGCGCGAGCACCGCGACGCCGCCCGTCCCACCGGCGTGCACCGCGGCAAGCTCGGTGCCGACCAGCGGCCCGGGCACGAGGGACCGGCCCACCTCCTCGAACGCGAGCACCGCCTCCGCGACCCCGAGGCCGAGCCCCCCGTCCGACTCTGCCGTCCGGAGCGAGAACAGCCCGGCGCCTTCCAACGCCGCCCAGCCGGGGTTCGCGCCCGTCTCGACCGCACCCCGCAACTGCTCGGGGCCAAAGCGTCCGACCAGCAGCTCCCGTAGCCCGCCCCGCAGCGACCGCTGGTCCTCCGTCAGTCGGAAGTCCATCAGGCACCCCTCCCCTTGGGCAGCCCCAGCACCCGCTGCGCCACGATGGTCCGCTGGATCTGCGACGTCCCCGCGGCGATGGTGTAGGAGAGGCCCTGCAGCCGCTGTGCGGTCCAGCTCTCGCTGCCGGTCTCGTCCAGGACCAGCGCCCCCGCGCCCAGCACCTCCGCGGCCAGGTCGTACAGTTCCTGCCTCGCCTCGGAGAAGCGCAACTTGAACACCGACGCCCCCGGCCCCGGCACCCCTCCGCCCTGCGCCTCCGACACGTTCCACTGCACCAGCCGCCAGAGCGCCCCGAACCGTGCCGCCAGCAGGCCGATCCCCCGCCGCAGCCCCGGATCGCCCCACGCGCCGTTGCGCTGCGCCAGCCGGGCCAGTTCCGCGAGCGAGCGGCGGCAGGCCACCACCTCACCCGCGAACGCCGTTCCCCGCTCGAAGGACAGGGTCACCATGGTGACCCGCCAGCCGTCGTTCTCCGCCCCCACGCGGTTGGCCACGGGCACCCGCACCTCGTCCAGGAACAGCTCGGCGAACTCGGTCGTCCCGGTCAGCGTCCGCAGCGGACGGACCGTCACCCCCGGTGCGTCCATGGCCAGGATCAGCCAGCTGATGCCCCGGTGCTTCGGCGCGTCCGGGTCGGTGCGCACCAGCAGCTCGCACCAGTCGGCTACTTCGGCGTGCGAGGTCCAGACCTTGCTGCCGCTGACGACGTACTCGTCCCCGTCCCGCTCGGCGCGGGTCCGCAGCGACGCCAGGTCGGAGCCGGCCCCCGGCTCGCTGAACCCCTGGCACCAGACCTCCGCACCGCTCAGGATCCGCGGCAGGTACCGGCGGCGCTGCTCGGGCGTGCCTTCGGCGGCGATGGTCGGCCCGGCGTGCAGCAGGCCGACGAAGTTGGCGCCGACGTACGGGGCGCCGGCCCGCTCGGTCTCCTCCAGGAAGATCAGATACTCGGCCGGGCTGGCGCCCTTCCCGCCCGCCTCCACCGGCCAGTGCACCCCCGCGTACCCCGCGTCGTACAGCCGCCGCTGCCACGCCGTGTCGTACGCCCGCCGCCCGGGCCAGTCGGCCGGATCGGGCGCCGGCGGCAGCTCCGGCAGCGTCTTCCCGAGCCACTCGCGCAGCCCGCGCCGGAACGCGGCCTCGGCTTCGGTGTCGCGCAGGTCCACGGTCTGCTCCCTGTCGGGTAGATGTGGGGCGGTAGATGTGGGGCGGTAGATGTGGGGCGGTAGATGCGGGGTCTGGTGGATGCCGGGTCTGGTGGATGCGGGGTCTGGTGGATGCGGCCTGGTGACACCCCGAGGAGGGTGCCTCAGCTGCGCAGCGGCCGCCCGTAGGCGTCGAGATGGCGGTCGAGGTCGAGGTCGAGCATCCGGATGGCGTTGCCCCGCATGATCTTGTAGACGACGTCCGGGGGCAGCCCCTCCACGTGGTCGAGAGCCACCGCCTTGGTCTCCGGCCAGGTCGAGTCGACGTGGGGGTAGTCGGTCTCGAAGGTGACGTTGTCGACGCCCACCGTGTCCAGCGAGGCGACCCCGTGCTTGTCGCGGAAGAAGCAGGCGAAGATCTGCCGGTAGTAGTAGGTCGACGGTGGTTCCGGGATCAGGTCCCGGACGCCGCCCCACGCACGGTGTTCCCGCCAGACGTCGTCGGCCCGTTCGAGGGCATAAGGGATCCAGCCCATCTGGCCCTCGCTGTAGGCGAGCTTCAGCCGGGGGAACTTCACCAGCACCCCGGAGAAGAGGAAGTCCGTCATCGACGCCATCGCGTTGTTGAAGCTCAGCGTGGCCTGGACGGCGGGCGGTGCGTCGGGCGAGGCGGCGGGCATCTGCGAGGAGGAGCCGATGTGCATGCAGACGACCGTCCCGGTCGCCTCGCACTCGGCGAAGAACGGGTCCCAGTAGCCGCTGTGGATGCTGGGGAGGCCCAGGTAGGTGGGAATCTCGCTGAAGCAGACGGCGCGCACCCCGCGTGCGGCGTTGCGGCGGATCTCGGTCACGGCCAGCCCCACGTCCCACAGCGGGATCAGGCAGAGCGGGACGAGCCGTCCCGCGCTGTCACCGCACCACTCCTCCACCATCCAGTCGTTGTAGGCGCGGACGCAGGCGAGGGCCACCTCCTTGTCGTGGGCCTCGGCGAAGGTCTGGCCGCAGAAACGCGGGAAGGTGGGGAAGCAGAGCGACGCCTCGACGTGGTTGTTCTCCATGTCGTCGATCCGGGCCTTGGGGTCCCAGCAGCCGCGGCGCATCTGGTCCCTGGTGATGCCCTCGAGGGTCATCTCGTCGCGGTCGAAGCCGACGGCGGCGATGTTCCGCTTGTACGGGAACTTCAGGTCCTCGTAGATCCACCAGTCGGTGGGCGGCCCGTCCGGGTCCATGGTGATCCGGTACTTCCCGCCGACGTAGGCGAGCTCGCCGATGCCCGCGCGCAGCGGCCTGGGGCCACGGTCGCGGTACTTGGCGGGGAGCCAGGTCTCGAAGAGGTGTGCCGGCTCGATCACATGGTCGTCGACGCTGACCACCATCGGCAGGTCGGTCTCCGGTCCGGTCGGGGGCTGCGGCTCGGGGCGGTCCATACGGTCTCCCTCCGAGGTCCGGCTGCCCGAACCCTTTACCTGACGATCCGTCAGATTCAGACTAGTGAGGCAGGGGGTGGGCGGCAAGCACCCCGGGGACCAGGCCGAGGACGGGCGGACGCCACCATGGGCGCACGACGGGAACAACTGCTGGACGACCTGCTCGACCCGGCCCGCACCGCGCTGATCACCTGCGAGTGCCAGAACGGCGTACTGGGCGACCGGGCCGTCTTCCCCGAGCTCGCCCAAGCCGCCGCGAAGACCGGCCTGGTCGAGCACGTTCGCGGGTTGGCCGAGGCGGCGCGCACCGCGGGCGTGCCGGTGCTGCACTGCACCGCGCTGCGGCGTGCGGACGGCCTCGGCGCGAATCGCAACGCGCGGCTGTTCGCGGCGGCGGCCCGAGCCGGGACCGCGCTCACGCCGGGCTCGGCGGCCGCCGCGCTGCACCCCGACATCGGGGCCGACGAGCAGCGGGACCTGGTCCTGCCGAGGCTGCACGGCCTCGGCCCGTTCCAGGACACCGGCCTCGCCTCGGTGCTGCGCAACCTGGGCGTACGGACTCTGGTCTGCGTCGGGGTGTCGGTGAACGTCGCGCTGCTGGAGCTGACCTTCGGTGCCGTGGATGCCGGATTCCAGGTGGTGCTGCCGCGCGACGCCGTGGCGGGCACCCCGCCGGAGTACGCGGAGGCGGTGCTGACGCACACGCTCGCCCTGGTCGCGACGGTCACCGAGGCGGCGGCGGTGGCCGCGCGCTGGAGCGGGGCGCGGCCGGCGACGCCGGAGTCTTGAGGCGGTGGCTGCGGGGTGGGTAGCCTCATCCTGAATCTGACGGCAAGTCAGATGATGGGGAGGCCACCATGACCAGCACCGCCGCGACCGGCACCGCCGCCCGCGACTATCTCGCGGACGCCCGCACGCTCTGGGAGTTGCTGGAGCGCCGGGTCGCGCTGACCCCCGACCAGCCGATGCTCATGCAGGAGATCGAGCCCAGCGAGATCGAGCAGGGCCGGATCGAGCAGGGCCAGGCGGGCGAGCCGGGCCAGGCGGGCGAGCCGGGCCAGGCGGGCGAGCCGGGCCAGGCGGGCGAGCCGGGTCGGGAGGGCGAGCCGGCTCAGGAGGGCGAGCCGGGATCGGCGCGCGACCGCGTGCCGCGCTTCCGGGTGCTCAGCTTCCGCGAGGTCCGCGACCGGGCCGTGCGGATCGCCGCCGGGCTGCGGGAGGCGTACGGCGTCGGCGAGGGCACCCCCGTCGCCTGGCAACTGCCCACCCGTGTCGAGACGGTGCTGGTGTCACTGGCCCTGGCCCGTCTCGGCGCCGTGCAGACGCCGATCATCGCGATCTACCGGGGCGCCGAGGTCGGCCGGATCCTCGACGAGTCCGGCGCGGAGCTGTTCCTCGTGCCCGGCGCCTGGCGCGGCTTCGACTACGTCGCCTTCGCCGAGAAGCTGGGGACGGGCCGGGCCCGCCCGCCGCGGGTCGTCGTGGCCTACGACCAGGCCGGACTGCCGCAGGGCGACCCCTCCACGCTGCCCCCGCCGCCGCGCACGGACCAATCCGACGAGCTGGCCCCGATCCGCTGGATCTACTACACCTCGGGCATCACCTCCGCCCCCAAGGGCGCGCGGCACACCGACCGCACGCTGATCGCCGGGGGCGTCGGCCTGGCCGACGCACTCGACATGGGACCGGAGGACGTCGGCTCGATCGCCTTCCCCTACGCCCACATCGGCGGCCCCGACTACCTGGTGACCATGCTGGTGCACGGTTTTCCGGCCCTGCTGGTGGAAGTGTTCGCGCTACCGGACGTGCTTCCCGGCTACCGGCGCGGCGGCGTCACGATGGCGGGTGGGAGCACGGCCTTCTACGCGGCCTTCCTGGCGGAGCAGCGGAAGCTCCCGCCGGGCGAACGCCTGCTGCCCGACCTGCGGATCATCTCCGGCGGCGGGGCGCCGCGCCCTCCGGAGATGTACCGGGAGGTGGTCGAGGAGTTGGGCTGCGTCCTCGCGCACGGGTACGGGATGACGGAGGTCCCGGCAATCTGCATGGGCTCGCCGCGTGACACGCCTGACCAACTGGCCCACACCGAGGGCCGTCCGGTGACCGGCGTCGAGGTGCGGGTGGTGCGCCTCGACGGCGAGCCGGCTTCGGCGGGCGAGGAGGGGGAGCTGTGGTTGCGCGGGCCGATGGTCTGCCGGGGGTACACCGACCCGGGGTTGACGGAGGAGTGCTTCGCGCCGGACGGGTGGTTCCGAACGGGTGATCTTGGTCACATTCGCCTTGACGGTCATGTGGTGCTCACCGGCCGGCTGAAGGACATCATCATCCGCAAGGGCGAGAACATCTCCGCCAAGGAGATCGAGGATCTGCTCTACCAGGACCCGCGGGTCGGCGAGGTGGCGGTGATCGGTCTACCCGACCCGGTCCGTGGCGAGCGGGTGTGCGCGGTGGTCGAGCGGAGACCGGGCGTGGAGCCGCCGACCCTGGCCGATGTGGCGGCGCGGCTGCGCGCGGCGGGGCTGATGGCCCAGAAGGTCCCCGAGCAACTGGAGGTCGTCGATGCGCTGCCCCGCAACGAGACGCTGCGCAAGATCCTCAAGCATGAGCTGCGTGACCGGTACGCGGCAGAACCGTGGACGGATCCGCGCGGCTGACCCTCTCTCAGACGTTCCCCTCCACCCCGCCGTACGGCCATTCCACGGTCATCCATTGGTATGAGGCTCTTAAACAGCTCCCAGGTAGGCTCAAGCTAAGCTCGCCTCCCGGAATCGCCCCACGCGGCTGCGAAGAAGACGAGAGTCGGCAACCTGCCGGGCTTTCCATGCGTCTTCACCAGCGGATTCCGTCCGAGCAGGGGTCCACCCGACCTCTGCTTACGACGGCGGGAGAGTCCGGAAAGGTCAGCGATGAGTCTCACAGGTACGCCGTTCTTCTTTCTCACCATCGCCCTGGTCGTGTTGGCCGTGGCGGCGATGGTGGCGATCTGGAACCGGATACCGGGGCCGACGCCCGCACGCGTGGCGGCGAGGGTCGGCCTGACAGTGTTCAGCCAGGTAGCGGCGGTACTCATGGTGCTCGTCTATGTGAACAACAGCATGGGCCCCTTCTACGACACCTGGGGCTCGCTGTTCGGTCAGAACGCCGATGTGCAGGTGACCGCGACCGGCTCGAAGAACGCCGGCTCGGGCGACGGCTCGCCCAGCGCGACCGGCGTCTCCGCGCAGAAGTTGAACTTCACCAAGTACAACGACGACGTGCTGCAGGCCAACGCGGTCGGCCCGGAGTCGCACATCAAGGGCGACATGTACGTGTGGCTGCCGCCGCAGTACAACGACCCGGCGTTCGCGCACACCAACTTCCCGGTCGCGGAGCTGCTGCCGGGAACGCCCGGCTCGCCCAAGACCTGGTTCGGTTCCATGCACGCCGACAAAGCCATGATCAAGCTCATGGGCGAGGGCAAGGTCAAACCGATGATCCTGGTCTCGGCCAAGCTCAACATGTTCGGCGGCAGCAAGGACTCAGGCTGCGTCAACCTGCCGGGCGGCTTCCAGACCGCGACCTGGCTGGCCAAGGACGTCCCCACGCTGATGAGGCAGAACTTCAGGGTCGCGGACGACCCCAAGAAGTGGGCGATCCTGGGCTACTCGGCCGGCGGCTACTGCGCGGCGAACCTCACGGTGCAGTACCCGCAGTCCTTCTCCGCAGGCGTGAGCATGTCGGGCTACAACGCCCCCGACGCGGCCGTGGTCGTGAAGGACCCGAAGCTGGCCGCGGCCAACAATCCGCTGCTGCTGCTCCAGAAGGCCAGGCCGCAGCCCGACATCCAACTGCTGATGGAGGGCACCCTCCAGGACGGCAGCACCGTCGCGGACGCCAAGGCGATGCTCAGGGCGCTGCACAACCCGCGTAACAGCCAGCTGCTGACCCTCAGCAAGGGGGACCACACCACGGAGACGTTCATCACCGAGATGACGCCGTCGCTGATCTGGGCCTCGCAGCAGATCGCGGGCTGAGGGCCGGTCCGCTCGACGACGATCTACAGGCCGCGACGGGCGGTGCCGCGCAGGGCGCGCTTCGCCAGCGGCACGCTGCCGCGCGCGGTGCGCCTGAGCGTGCGCGGGAGCGCCTGCAGCGGGCGCAGCCGCTGGTACGCACCCCAGGCATCCCGCTCCACCAGGCGGTACTGGACACCGCGCAGGCCGCCGGGGTACCGGTAGCCGTCCGGCCGCCGGCGGCGGAAGTGCTCGGCGGTGCGGTGGAAGAAGTCGCGGCGCAGCTCGGGCGGGACCAGACCGGGAGTGTCCAGGACGGTCACCGCCTGCTTGACCGTGCGGTCGAACACCAGGCGGCGCAGGGAGGCGGGGATGTCGGGGCGGCGGTCCAGGAAGGCGAAGATCGCGTCGTACTGGGCGAAGGCATCCGCGTGCTTGGGCGAGGCGGTGCTGGTGATCGCACCTTCGCGCGCGCGGCGGTAGAAGTACGCCTCCTGCGGGAGGAAGCCGATCCGCTCGGCGGTGAGCAGCAGCGGGTAGGTGACGGAGAGGTCCTCGTAGTAGCCGTCACCGAAGCTGACGCCGAGCTGCTGCAGGAACTCGCGGCGGACCACCTTGTTCCAGGCGGAGAGGATCATCTGGAGCAGCGCCGGCCGTTCGGCGAGGGTGAAGGCGTCGGGAGCGCCGTCCATCAGGCCGCGCCAGGTGTCGGGTTCGATGCTGCCGTCGGGGTAGGTCCGGGCGAAGCCGGTGATCAGAACGTCGAGCGGTGCCTGGGGGCAGGCCGCGGCCAGCCGGTCGGCGACGGCTTCGACCGCGCCCTCCGCGAGCCAGTCGTCGCTGTCGACGAACCAGACGTACTCGCCGGTGGCCAGCGGGAGGCCGGCCTCGCGCGCGCCGCCCAGGCCCCGGTTCTCCGTCAGGTGCAGCACGGTGAGCCTCGGGTCGCGTGCGGCGTACTCGTCCAGGATGGCTCCCGAGGCGTCGGGCGAGCAGTCGTCGACGGCGATGACCTGCAGTCCGGGCAGGCGCGCGGCGTCGGTGGCGAGCACGGAGTCCAGGCAGCGCGGCAGATAGTCGGCGACCCCGTACACGGGCAGGACGATGGAGAGGGTCACTGCGTTCACGACGGGGTCTCACTCCAGGGGCCGGGGGACGAGCGCTCCCGAGCCTACTGGCCGCCGCTGGGGGACGTGGCAGGGGCCGCCCCCACTCCGGAGCGGCAAGCGGAGTCGCAGGGCGCCGCGAGCCCGTCCTGGATCTTCAGCACCCTCCTAGGCGCTCTGGGCCAGGCGCGGAGGGGGAACCCGCGTCGGCCGTGCCTTGGGCACGTTCGCGGGTTCGGCGGTCGCCGACGCCAGGTCCGGGTGGATGTCGAACAGGCGCCGGATGCCGAGGGCGGTGAAGACCCGGTGCACCTCCGCGCAGTCCGCCCGGTCCCGCACATCCGGCAGGACCAGCCGCAGCTCGCCCGAGCAGGACCGCATCAGCCGCCGGGCGGCGATGAGCACGCCCACCCCGCTGGAGTCGCAGAAGCGCACCGCGCTCAGGTCGAGGACGAGGCTGCGCCGCCCCGCCGCGACGACCTGGCGCACCTGCTCCCGGATCACCGCTCCGGAGAGCAGGTCGATCTCCCCCGTCACGCGCAGCAAGAGCCAGCTGTCGTGTGCCTCGGACGTCACTGTCAGTGTGGTCACGCTGTGCCGCGATTCTCGGTTGTCGGGTCGGTTGTCGGGGCAGATGGTCCGCAACGGGACAGGAGTGGAACGCGAACGGTCACGGAGAGTCTATGACGGACCCTCAGGTTAGCCGGAGCGGACGTCGGATGGCACCCCGCCTCGACCCGGGGGCGCACGGGGGTGGGTAAGCGCCGGGGTGGAGAGTTTCAACAAACAGGCGTGCGCCCACCCAGGTGAGCGATAGATTTCCTTGGGGACAACCCGCGACTGCACAGCTCCACAGCGTCACAGCACGTGCGGCAACCGGTAGGGACACCCAGGAAGGGTGGTGCCCATGGCGACGCCGGCTCCCATCCGGTGGGACCGTCAGATCCAGCGGCGACTCGCCCGCGGCGAGGAGTCCGCCCTGGGCGAGCTGTACGACCAGTTCGCCTCGCTGGTGCACGGGCTCGCCAACCGCGTGCTCGCCGACCCCGACGCCGCCGAGCAGATCACCCGTGAGGTCTTCACCCACGTGTGGGAGCACCCCGAGGACTTCGACTCCGCCCAGGGCTCCATGCGCTCCTGGATAAGCACGCTCACCCACCGCAGGGCCGTCGAGCGCCTGCGCAGGGACCGTGGCCTGCCGACGGCCGGACCCGACGACTACGAGATCCCGCAGGAGCCGTCCAGCGTCGAGGAGCAGGCGCTCGCCGACGCGACCGCCGCCCGGGTCCAGTACGTCGTCACCGGGCTGCCGCAGGCGCTGCGGGAGACCCTCGTCCTCACCTACTTCAGCGGCCGGACGTACCAGCAGGCCGCCCGGGAACTGGGCATCAGCACCGCCACCGCCAAGCACCGGATGCGGCTCGGCCTCCAGCTCCTCGCCACCGCTCTCGCCACGGAGCCCACCTCATGACCGCTCCTCCTCGCCCGGGCGACCCCGGAGAACACGACCCGCTCGATCCGCTGGCTCCGCTCGACCCCCTCGACCCCCTCGACCCCCTCGACCCCGTCGACCCGCTCGACCCGCTCGACCCGCTCGACCCGCTCGACCACGAGGCACTGCGCGGGCTGCTGGGGGCCTGGGCCCTGGACGCCTGCCCGGCCGGGGAGTCGGCCCAGGTGCAACGTCACCTGGCAGGCTGCCCCTCCTGCTCCGAGGAGGCGAACCGGCTGCGGGACGCCGCCGGTTGGCTCTCCGCGGACGAGCCGCTCGACCCCGCGCCGACGCTGCGCACCCAGGTCCTGACCCGTGCCCTGGCCCGGCGCGCTCCGCAGATCCGGGTGCCCGACTACGCGACCCCGTACGTCGCCGAGACCGCCCGGCTGGACGCCCTGCTGCGCGACCTCGGCGAGCTCGACTGGATGGAGCGCGCCGACCTGCCGTGGCACGGCGGGACGGAGCAGTGGCGCCCGGCCGAGGTGCTGTGCCATCTCGCCGCGGTGGACGGCGTGCTGTCCCGGACGCTCGGCCTGCCCGATCCGGTGCCGGCGTCCCCGGTCGACGCGTCGCCGTCGCCCGGCATCGACCTGATGGAGCGCACCACCCGGCTGATGGACGCCCAGCGCCGCCGCTCCCCCGACGCCGTACGCGCCTTCTGGCGCGAGCAGACCCGCACCATCGTGGAGACCGCGGCCCTCGCCGAGGCCGCAGCGGCCGACGGCGAGGGGGAGGGCCGGGCCGCCGGGAAGGCCGCGGTGGACTACGGCGCCTTCCAACTCCCGCTCCGGGACGCCTTCCTGGACCGTGCCTTCGAGTGCTGGGTCCACGGCGAGGACATCGCCGAGGCGGTCGGCTACCCGTACGGCCCGCCGCGCGGGACGCACATTCGCCAGCTGATCGAGCTGGCCTCGCGGCTGCTCCCGTACGGCCTCGCGCAGCTCCGGGCGGCAGGTCTGGCCTCGCTGGCCGGCTGGCAGGACCCGTCCTACGGTGACCCGCGCGGCGCGAGGGCGGTGAAGCTGATCATCGAGGGCCGGGGCGAGAGCGAGTGGCTGGTCCCGCTCGAGCCGCCGACCCCGGGCGCCCCGCCCCTGCCCGTGGACACCGAACCCGTGGCCACGCTCGCCGTCGACGGCGTGGAGTTCTGCTTCCTGTGCGCGGCGCATCGTGACCCGGACCGGCTGCCCTGCGGCGTCACCGGCGACCGCGCCGCCGCCCGCGACCTCCTCCACGCGGCCCGGCTGCTGTCGCGCCCGTGACCCGAACCCCACACCACCGTCGGCGCGACTGGGGGTCCGGGGGTCGCCCCCCGGGTCAGCACAGTCTCCTCCACGCGGCCCGACTGCTGTCGCGCCCGTGACCCGAACCCCACACCACCGTCGGCGCGACTGGGGGTCCGGGGGTCATCCCCCGGGCAGCACAGTCTCCTCCACGCCGCCCGACTGCTGTCGCGCCCGTGAGCGTCGCGCGTTCCTGACCGTCAGGTGAAGACGACGGTGCGGCTGCCGTTGAGCAGCACGCGGTGCTCGGCGTGCCACTTCACCGCGCGCGCGAGCGCCTGGCACTCGGCGTCCCGGCCCAGCGCCACCAGTTGCTCGGGCGTGACGTCGTGGCTGACCCGAACGACCTCCTGCTCGATGATCGGGCCCTCGTCGAGCTGCGCCGTGACGTAGTGCGCCGTCGCGCCGATCAGCTTCACACCCCGGATGTGCGCCTGGTGGTACGGCTTGGCGCCCTTGAAGCTCGGCAGGAAGGAGTGGTGGATGTTGATCGCCCGCCCGGCCAGGGCCTTGCACAGGTCGTCCGACAGCACCTGCATGTAGCGGGCCAGCACGACGAGGTCCACCCGCTCCCGGTCGACCAGCTCCAGCAGCGCCGCCTCGGCCTGCGCCTTGGTCTCGGCGGTCACCGGGATGTGGTGGAAGGGGACGCCGTAGGACTCCGCCAGGTCCTGGAAGTCGGTGTGGTTGGACACGACGCCGACGACGTCGACCGGCAGCGCGCCGCTGCGGGCACGGAACAGCAGGTCGTTGAGGCAGTGGCCGAACTTGCTGACCAGCAGCAGCATTCGGGTGCGCTCCGCGGCGGGGTGGATCTGCCAGTCCATCCGGTAGGCGTCGCCGGTCGCGGCGAAGCTCGCGCGCAGCTTCTCCACCGTGACCGGGGCCTCCGCCGAGAAGTGCACCCGCATGAAGAAGAGCCCGCTGGCCGCGTCGCCGAACTGCTGGCTGTCGGCGATGTTGCAGCCGGTGAGGAAGAGGTAGCTGGATACGGCGTGCACGATGCCCTGCTTGTCCGGGCAGGACAGGGTCAGTACGTACTGGCCCGTGCCGGGCTGCTGCTGTGACACCGGGGACGTCCTCTCGTGCGATCCGCTGGATGGCAAGAGTGCCACAGGCAGCGGGCGGCGCGGGCGGCCGTCTCACCAGCCAAGAGCTCCGCCAGGAACTCCGCCAGGAGCTCCAGGGGGCTAGGCGGGGACCCGGGTCAGGATGGCCAGCACGGAGAGCGAACGCGGCGGCGTGTCCGGGTCCTCGCCGTCGTTCACCGCGAGGCGGATGTGGGCGTCACGGCAGGCCCTGACCGCCTCCGGCCAGCCGTGGTGCTGGAGATAGGCGGCGGAGGGCGCGTCCGGGCCGACCTGGTGCAGGATCCGGAGCACCCGGAGCACCGCGGTGTCCACGGCCGCGGCCTCGGCCGAGTCCCGGACCATGGTGCCGACGTACTTCTCGGCGGACCAGCGGTCCAGCCAGGTGTCCTCGACCAGGCGGTACACGGCGTCGGTCACGTCGCCGTAGCCCTCCCTGCCGAGGACCCAGCAGTCCTGCTGGAAGGCGGGGTCGCCGAGCATGTGCAGCGCTGAGCGGACTCGGGCCCGCCAGCGCCACCAGGGGATGTCAGTGAGCGGCATAGCGCCCATGGTGCTGGAGCGGGTGGCCGTTCGAGAAGACTTTGGTGAACCCTGCTGTGAAGCCTGCATAAGAATCGATCCTACGTTCTACCCCCGGCGGCCTCCCCGGACGCCCCACGAATCCCTCCCCACTCGTTGTTCCCCTTCCGTTGGTCCGGCGTTACAGATCCGGCCGCCCTGCCGTGCGGCGCCGCATCAAGGCTGGGTCGGAGTGGTGCTCGGTTCAGCCAAGGAAAGCCTCAGGGGAGGGGTACCAAAGCGATGAGGTCCACGCGGAAGTCCAGGCACGTGATCGTCGCCGCCGTCGGAGCGGCAGCCCTGGTCGGCGGACTCTCGGGTTGCGGCGGGGACGCCAACGCCTCCGAGCACGACGTGATCAAAGTGATGACCTGGGCGCCCGAGGAGGGCTCCGCGGGCTCCGCAGCGGGAATGCCCGCCCTGGCCACCGCCATCGCCAAGCAGGTCAACGACACGGGCGGGCTGCAGGGTCACCAGCTCCAGGTGGTGACCTGCGACGAGCAGAACACCCCCGTCGGAGCCGCCGCCTGCGCCACCGAGGCCGCCAACCAGAAGGTCGCCGCGGTCGTCGGCTCGTACAGCCAGTTCGCCGGAACGTTCATGCCGATCCTGGAGACCGCTGGGATCCCCTACATCGGTGGATTCGGGCTGTCCCCGCAGGAGTTCACCTCGCCGTACTCCTACCCCGTCAACGGCGGCTACCAGGCGCTGCTGGCCGGGAACGGCGAGCAGCTGGCGGAGTCCGGCTGCCACCGGGTCGCGGTGATCCGCCCGCAGAGCAAGGGCGGCGACACCATGCTCGGCTTCCTCAACGCCGGCCTCTCCACCAAGCAGATCACCGCCGTGGACATCCCCGTCGACCAGGGACGGACCGACTACACCACCGAGGCCGGCCGGGCCATCGGTGCGGACCTGCCGCACTCCTGCGTCACCACGGCGCTCGACCCCGCGTCCACCGCGACCTTCTACGACGACTACCGGCGGCTGTCCCCCACCAACACCCAGCTGTCCGCGATCATCGGCAGCTTCCAGCAGTCGCTGGTCGACTCCACCGGCGGCGACACCGGCCCGCTGCGCAGCGCGCTCGCCACCGGCTGGTACCCGCCGGACGACAGCCCCGTGTGGAACGCCCTGCACGCGGCGGTCAAGCAGTACGCCTTCACCGACAACCGGATCAATACCGCCGACCCGGGCGAGCAGACCACCTGGATCGCCTTCGAGGTCCTGCGCAAGGCAGTCTCCGAGGTCAACGGACCGGTCACCGGCAGCGCGCTCAAGGCCGCGCTCGACGCGAGCGCCCCGATCAACACCGGCGGCCAGACCCCGCCGCTGTCCTGGCGGGACAGCGACCTGCTGCCGCTCGCCAGCGCGCCCCGGCTGGTGAACACCAAGGTGACCTTCCAGCAGGTGCGCGTCGGCGCGCTGACCGAGGAGAAGACCGGCCTGGTGGACGTACGCAGCATCCTGCTCCAGCCCTGACCGGCCAGCTCTGACCGGCCAGTCCTGACCGGCCCTTCGGCCCGGCGTTCGCGCTGGAGCAGGAGTCTCAGAGCTGGCTGCCCGCCCGCTTGGGCAGTCCTGCTCCGTCGGCGATCGCGTTCCACAACCGCGACGCCTTGGCCTTGGCCACGGTCGCGGTGGAGCTCGCCGCGTCGCCTGCCTTCTTCTCACCGCCGGCCTGCGGCTTGTGCTTGTGCGCGCACGGGCTCTTCGACTGCGCGGCCCAGGCCGCGTAGTGGCTGTCGGCGCTCTCCGAGGCCTTCCAGCCGTCCTGCAGCGCCGCGATCAGCTGCGGGCCGCTCTGCAGCTGATCGGTCTGCAGGGTGCCCAACTGCACGACGAGCTGCTGGCGCATCCCCGCCGCCGAGGTGAGGTCCTGCTGGGCCTGGTCCAGATTCTGGCAGTGCTCGATGCTCGATACCGCGCTGATCACGGCGGAGCGGCTGTTCGAGGCAGTGGACAGCAGGTCGGACAGAGCCTGCGCCTGGGGGTTGGCGGCCGCCGAGCCCGAGCCGGTGGTGCTGGGCTGCTTGGCGCCGGCGGCCGGGGTGGTCGGCCGGGTGGCCGCGGCGCTGGGCGCGCTGCCGCCGCTGAGGGCGGCTGCGACGCAGATGCCGAGTACAGCGCAGACCCCGACGACGCCGGCGGCGATGGTGCGCGAGCTGAAGCGGCGCCAGGGCGGCCCGGGCCGGTGCTCCGGCTCCTGCTCCTGCTCCTGGTAGCCGGACTGGTAGCCGGACTGGCCTCCGTAGCCGCCGTAGCCACCCTGGTCGTAGCCCTGCGGCTGCTGGTAGCCCTGCTGGTAGCCGCCGCCGTAGGTCGGCTGCTGGTGCATGGGCTGCTGCACCGGCTGGGTCGCGGCCGCCGGGAACGGCGGCATGAACTGCGTCGACGCCTCCTCCGCCACCTGCTGCTGCGGCACCGCCCGGGTCGGCGCCGGAGCGTCGCCGAAGTACTCGGGACGCCCCTCCACCTGCTGGGTGGGGGCGTCCCAGGGCATGTCACTGCGGGTGGAGCGGACGACCTCGCCGGGAATGACCGCAGGCTCGGGTCTGAACAGGTCGTCGGGGGTCAGCTCGTCGGAGTTCGGGCGACGGTGGTTCAACGCGATTCCTCACTTCGCCCGGTAGGCGGGCTGCCCTGCCCCCGCACCGGGGCGGGACCACTTGTCAGATCTTCAGAGCCGGAGCATCAGAGCTGAGGCATCCGAGCCGGACTCTGACAGGCCCACGCTACCCGTTCACCCTGACGAGTGGCCACGAACCCACCGTATTGACGTACTGCCAGACGCACTGCCAGACCTACAGCCGGAACCCGGCTCAGGCCGCGGCCTCCGCCAGCGTCCGCGCCTGGAACTCCCGTACCGCGCGCTGTTCCCGGTAGGGCTCCAGCCTGCGCCGGAAGTCGTCGAGGTACTCCGCTCCGCGCGCGGAACGCAGACCCGACATCAACTCGACCGCATGTCCCCCGGTTTCGCACGCCTGCTCCACGTCCCGCAGCTGCAACTGCGCGGTGGCGAGCAGCACCAGGTCCACCGCCCGCCGGCGGACCCGCGTCTCCGGGTGGCCCCGCAGCGCCTCCTCGGCCTGCCGCGCCGCCTGCCTCGGCTGTTCCAGATCCCGGTGGCAGTGCGCGAGTTCGTCCGCCAGATAGGCCGCGTCGAAGTGCGCGATCCACTCCGGGTCCTCGTCCGGCCGGCTGTGCTCCATCGCCTCGACGGCGCGGCCCGCTACCACCTCGCAGGAGCGCGCGTCGCCCAGCAGCGCGTGTCCGCGCGCCTCCGCGACGTAGAACATCGCCATCGCGGTGGACGTGGCCGAACCCCGCGCTCCCTCCTGCGCCGCGCGGGCGAGTTGGGCGATCTCCCGGGGATTGCCCAGGGCGGCGGCGAGATGGCTCATCGAGGAGGCCAGGACGTAGCCCCCGTAGGCGCGGTCGCCGGCGGCCTGGGCCAGGCGCAGCGCCTGGATGTAGTACCGCTGGGCCAGTCCGGGCTGGCCGGTGTCGATGGCCATGTATCCGGCGAGCTCGGTGAGCCGGGCCACCGCGGCGAACAGGATGCGTCCGGTCTCCTCCCGGTAGGAACCGGAGAGCAGCCCGGAGACCACGCTGTTGAGGTAGTGCACCACGACGGGTCTGACGTGGCCGCTGCCGAAGCGGTGATCGAGTTCCACCAGCATCTCGGTGGTCGCGCGCACCGCCTCGACGTCCGCCTGTCCTACCCGCGGGCCCCCGGTTCGGGCCACCTGCTGGTCGGGACGGGTGATCAGCCAGTCGCGGCTCGGCTCGACCAGGGCGGAGGCGGCGACGGAGGCCCCGGTGAGGAAGTCGCGCCGGCCGACGTCACTGCGCCACAGCTCGCACACCTGCTCGACGGCGCCGGAGAGGGTGGCGGAGAAGTGCAGTCCGATGCTGGAGGAGAGGTTCTTGCCGTCGGCCATGCCGATCTCCTCGACGGTGACGGACCGTCCGAGTTTGCGGCCGATGGCCTCGGCGATCACCGCGGGGGCCTGCCCGCGCGGCTGCTGGCCGCGCAACCAGCGCGCCACCGAGGTCTTGTCGTAACGGAGATCGAGTGCGTGTTCGGCGCCGCAGAGGTTCACCCGGCGAGCCAGGCCGGCGTTGGAGCAGCCCGCCTCCTGGATCAGTGCCTGGAGTCGTTCGTTGGGCTGTCGTGCGACCAGTGGTCTGGCGGCCATGAGCGTGCCTCCCCCTTGAGCGTGGTGGTCACCCCGACAGGTCTCCGGCAGTCCCCAGCATTCCCGCAGCGGAGCACGATGAAGCCTGATAGGCGTGAATCTCTTGCCATGTCATGGCATTTGAGACATACCGTTCAGGGTAGCGAGCGGTCTCCCCTGAGAGATACCCGTTACCCGCCTCCCGACCCCGCGTGCGCCCCGTTCGTGCACCGACGCGCCCCCACTCGACCGACCTGGCGTTCACTTTCGTGGCAACGCCCGTAACCCGCTCACGCCGTGCGAGTTGTGCACGACGTGGAAGACACCCTGGGAGCTACGCGGCAGACCACCGTCCGTCAGGACAGCACCGGCGACCTGCTGATCGATGCGGCCGTCAGATACGCGGAGGAGCGCCATTGGGAGGTTGCCGCCGGTACCTGGCTGATCGAGGACGAAGGACCGCTCCGCTGCTCCTGCGGCGACCTGGGCTGCCCCGCGCCCGGCGCCCACCCGACCACCCGCGACTGGGTGCGCAAGGCCAGCGCGGGACCCGGCGTGGTCCGGCGCTGGTGGACCGAGAACCCGCTGGCCTCCATCCTGCTGCCGACCGGTCGCGCCTTCGACGCCATCGACGTGCCGGAGATCGCCGGCTGCCTGGCCCTGGCCCGGATGGAGCGGATGGGCGTACAGCTCGGCCCGGTGCTGGCGGTTCCCGGTGGCGGCGGGGGCGGTTCGGGTCGCGGTCGGCGGCTGGTCTTCCTGGTCCTGCCCGGCTCGCTGCCCAAGCTGCCCGAGGTGCTGCGCCGGCTCGGCTGGGGCCCGGGACGTCTCGACCTGGTCGGCCACGGCGAGGGCGACTGGATCGTCGCGCCGCCGACCCGCGTGGGCACCTTCGGCTTCGCCCAGTGGGCGCGCGAACCCACCACTCTGAACCGCTGGCTGCCCGAGGCCACCGAGCTGATCAACCCCGTCGCCTACGCGTGCGGCCGAGAGGCGCCGCTGCCCGCCCCCGTCTCCTAGGAGAAGCCCTGTACTCCTGGCAGGCGGCGCAGTAGCGACCTGTGGAGCCGTAAACGCGGCAGTCGCAGCCCGGCACACCCTGTGCCCCGACTCCCCTCCCCCTGGAGCCGGGGCACAGCCGCGCCCGGTGGCAGAAAGGAAAGCGGAGAGGTGATCAGTACCCACTCCGACGAGTGGAAAAGCCCCACGTACGAGTGACAGCGCTCAAGGATTGGCCGTTGCTGCCGAGGGGAGGAATGCCGACGTAAGGATCCGCAGCAGGGAGGGAGTCGCCTCAGGAGATCAGGGCAGCGCAGCAGGGGGCGCCCGGAGGGGAAGCCGGGCAAGGGGGACGGGGTGGGATCCCCGGGGAGGGATCAGGGGAGGATCAGGGGTGGGACGTCTGCCGGGAGGCAGGCACGGAGGGGGAAAGCGGAGGACCCCGGCGCTCGGGGAAAGAGCCGGGGTCCTCCACTCCGTCGTCCGCCTCAGGTGCGGGCCACGAACACGTGGGCGGCGATGTCCTTGTCCAGCTCGGCGGCCTCGCCGCCACTGCTCACCAGCACGCCGCCCGGCGCCTCGGTGACGCTGACCACCGCGCCCGGCTGCACGCCGGCCCGGCGCAGCGTGTACATCAGTTGCGCGTCCGTCTGGATCGGCTCGCCGATCCTCCGGATCACCACGCTCTTGCCCTCCGCGCCCGGGGCCAGCAGGTCCAGGGTCACCAGCGTCTCCGCGTCCGCGTCGTCCGCGGGGATCTCCCCCAGCTCCTCCAGGCCCGGGATCGGGTTGCCGTACGGCGACTGGGTGGGGTGGCGCAGCAGCTCCAGGACGCGGCGCTCCACCGCCTCGCTCATCACGTGCTCCCAGCGGCAGGCCTCGGCGTGGACCTGTTCCCACTCCAGGCCGATGACGTCCACCAGCAGGCACTCCGCGATGCGGTGCTTGCGCATCACCCGGGTGGCGAGCTGTCGCCCGCCCTCGGTGAGTTCCAGGTGGCGGTCGTCGGCGACCTGCAGCAGGCCGTCTCGTTCCATCCGGGCCACGGTCTGGCTGACCGTGGGCCCGCTCTGCTCCAGGCGCTCCGCGATTCGGGCGCGCATGGGGACGACGCCCTCTTCCTCCAGTTCGAAGATGGTGCGCAGGTACATCTCAGTCGTGTCGATCAGGTGCCCTGACATCGGCCGCGGGCTCCGTTCCTCGTGGGCTGTCGTGGTCGCAGTGCCAATTCTGACGCATCACGCCGACAATCCGGCCGGATCGACCGGGGCCCTGTTGACAGCGCCCCGGCCGAGGCAGCACGGTGCCTCCGGTACGGGCACCTCTCCGCCGAAGCGCAGCAACCAGCGAAAGCGAGCGCACTCTCGATGAGCGATCTGGCCGGGCAGTACTTCGACGCCGCGATCTCCCTGCTCCAGCGGGTCCGGACGGAGGAGGCCGAGAGCGTCGAGCGCGCGGCGGAGGCGCTCGCGGGCACCGTGCGCGACGGCGGCCGGATCTTCACCTTCGGGGCCGGCCACTCCTCGCTGGCCGCGCAGGACGTGGTGTACCGCGCCGGCGGCCTAGTCCTGATGAACCTGCTCGCCGTGCCCGGAGTGACGGGCGTGGACGTCATCCCGGCCCATCTGGGTAGCTCGCTGGAGCGGGTGTCGGGGCTGGCCACTGCGACCCTGGACGCGAGCCCCGCACGGCGCGGCGACCTGCTCTTCGTGATCTCCCTGTCCGGGCGGCAGGTGATGCCGGTGGAGCTCGCCATGCACGCCCGCGAGCGCGGACTGACCGTGATCGGCGTCACCTCGTTGGCCTATCCGGCCGCGGTGTCCTCGCAGCACCCCTCGGGCACCTATCTCAAGGACCAGTGCGACATCGTCCTGGACAACAAGATCGCGGTGGGGGACGGCGAGCTCAGCGCCGAGGGCGCGGACACCACCTTCGGCCCCGTCTCCAGCATCACCACGATCGCGCTGATGCAGGCCGTGGTCGCCTCCGCCGTGGGCAAGCTGGCCGCGCGGGGCCTCACCCCGCCGCTGTTCCGCTCCGGCAACGTCGACGGGGGCATGGACTGGAACGCGAAGCTCATGGCCGAGCACCGGGACCGCGTCTTCTACACCTTCTGAGCCGCTACACCTTCTGAGCCGCGGACAACCCGGCGGTCGCGGCCTTCACAGCCTC
The DNA here is from genome assembly GCF_041262165.1 of Streptacidiphilus sp. MAP12-16. NCBI lineage: Bacteria > Bacillati > Actinomycetota > Actinomycetes > Kitasatosporales > Streptomycetaceae > Streptacidiphilus > Streptacidiphilus sp. MAP12-16. The sequence continues at coordinate 174,526 of NZ_JBGCBY010000003.1, read as the reverse complement.
GGCGGCCTCCGCCAGGTCGACGGCGGAGGCCACTCGGGCGGCGATGTCCTCCGCATAGGCGATGTCCGCGCGGTCGAAGCGCTGGCGCCCCGAGCCACGCAGGAAGGTGAGCACGCCGACCGTGCGGCCCCGGCTGCGCAGCACCGTGCACAGGCCGTGCACCGTACCCGCGGGCCAGTGCCGCAGCGCGGCCCAGTCGGGCTGCGGCAGGGTGCCGCCGCTGTCGGGCAGGGCCGCCGGGGCGGACACGGTGACCGTCCCGGAGCGTTCGAGCGCCCGGACCGCCGGATGGACCTCGCCGTAGCGGGCCGGGATGCCGGTGGGCTCCAGCGCCGCCTCCTCGCCCAGGACCCCGATCGGGGACACCGCCAGCCGGACCAGTCCGCCGCCGGCCGCCCCGCACTCCGATCCGGCCGGTACGTCGAGCAGCGCGAAGTCGGCGAACCCGGCGAGGACGAAGTCAAGGTAGCCGACGGCGCCCTCCATCGGGTCCTCGCACTCCGCCGCCGCCTGGCCGGCCCGGCGCAGCTGGGTGGCCCGGAACCGCAGCACCGTTCCCTCCTGCTCGGCCTGCTCGTGCAGGGTGGTGTCCTCGAAGAACCAGGCGACGCCCAGCGGCACCGGCTCCTCGCCGAGCGGGGAGCCGAGCCGGACGAACTCGCTGTGCCAGCAGCGGCGGCGGCCCGGGTCGGCGCGCAGCGCGGCCCACAGCTTGACGCCGCTGAGCGGTTTCCCGGTGGCGAGGACGTGCTGCAGCGCCGCTTCCAGTTCCTGGACTCCGTCGCCCAGCACCTCTCCCAGCGGGTGCCCGAGCAGCGCGGTGCGCTCGCAGTCCAGCCAGCGGGCGGCGGAGTCGCCGACTGCGGCGGGGCGCAGGTCCGCGTCCACCAGCACCACGCCGGTCGGGGCCTCGTCCATCATCGCCTCGGCGAGCGCGAGCGAGCGCTCCAGCTCCACCTGCGCGCCCGCCTCGGAGAAGGCGAAGTACAGGCCGAGCGAGCGGCCGTCGGCGGCCACGACCGGGTGCGCCTGGGCCCGGACCAGGACCCGCCGCCCGTCCCGGGTGACCAGGGCGAACTCGTGGACGCGCGGGGTCGCCCCGGCGGTCGCGCCGAGCAGTTGGCTGCGCACCGCGTCGGCGTCGCCGGGGCGCAGCGCCCAGCCTTCGAGACCGCTGCGGCCGACCGATTCCTCCGCCGTCCAGCCCAGCATCCGGGTGGCCTCGCGGTTCCAGTGGGTCAGCACCCCGTCGCGGTCCATCGCGGCGAGGCCGACCTCCATTCCGTCGAGCAGGGCAGCGAGCAGTCGAGTGTCCGCATCGACATGCACTGCCGGTACTTGCGCGTTCACGCGGAGGCAACTCCCCACCGGGTCCGGGCCGTGTTCGTGGGCGTTGCCATTCAACTCGCCCGTCACGCCGTGTACACCCGTTTCCGCCAAATGTCCCCCGTCAGTGGGGCTTCGCCCTGGAATCGCCGCACGTCGGAGGGCCGCTCTCGGACAATCCCCAATATCCCGTTGCCGCACCGCACGGCACCTGCCTACAGTGTCGGCACACTGAAAGGAGGTGATCCAGAGAATGAGTAACTCTGGGACTCGTGAGGTGGCTGCTTCCTAGCAGCCCAACCCGCTGAGCGCGTTAGGGCGGCGGGGCAATCCACAGCAGTCACCCGGTCCCTGGGCTCGCCGGCCGTCCTCCGGCGCCCGTCCCTCCGGACGGGAGCAGGCCCAGGGGCCGTTCCTTTTCACTCCCCCTCCCCTCCCTCCCCATCCCTCCCCATCCCTCCCCATCCCTCCCCTGCCGCTCCTCGCTGCCGAACTTCGGCGGATACGTGTGCTGTGCAGGGTCGCTGGGCAGGGTCACACTGGTCCAGGACGAGACGAGGGGGAGTCGATGGTCCACAAGGATCCGCCAGGCCACCGCGAGCGCCAACTGCTCCCGGAGCCGTTCTGGACGGCTGACGACGCGTCGCTCCAGGGCCAGGAGCAGTCCATCCGCTGGTACCGCGGACAGATCCTGATGCTGGTCCTCGCCGCCCTGGCAGGAATAGCCAATGTCCGGGACGGGCATCTGAACTGGCTCCAGGCCGTGTCCGCCGCCTTCTTTGCCGGAGCCGGCTACTTCTGGTGGCGCCTGGGCCGCGACAAGCCCCAGACCCTTTGGTACGAGGGCCGCGCTGCGGCGGAGTCCGTGAAGACCCTGGCCTGGAAGTACGTGGTGCGCGCTTGGCCGTTCGCCGACGAGCCCGATTCCCCCGATGCCGACAGTGCCTATCTGGAGCAGATGGGCGAGGTCTTCGCGGCGTTCCAGAAGAGCCCGGTGATCCCCACCGGAACGAAACCCGCGATCACCGACGAGATGCGCCGGCTGCGGACGATGCCGCTGTCCGTACGCCGCGACGTGTACCTGCAGGAGCGGATCCGGGTCCAGCGCACCTGGTACCTCTCTCGGGCCGACCGCTGCGAGAATGCGACCACGATCTGGCAGCTGGCTTCCACCGGCACCATCATCATCGCCGTGGTAGTCGCACTGGCCCAGTTTCTGGGCATCGTCGACCTCCACCTGCTCGGCGTGTGCACCACCATCGCTGTGGCGGTGACCGCCTGGACCCAGCTCAAGCAGTTCCGTCCGCTTGCTGCCGCGTACCGCCTGGCGGCCAGTGAACTGGACCTGATCGAAAGCCAGTTGAGCCGTCTGGACCTGAACGTCCCGCAGGCCGAGACCATCTGGGCGCGGCTGTCCAGCGACGCGGAGGACGCCGTCTCCCGCGAGCACACCATCTGGCGTGCCCGCCGCGACCGCCGGGTGTAGCACGGCTCCTCGTTCGCGTTCTGTACGGCGCGGTGTCCACTGGGCAGACTGGAGGGGACGCCAGGGGGACACGCATGCCGCATCAGGATCCGCCGCGCCACCGGGAGGCCGAACTGCTCCCGGACCCGTTCTGGGCCGCCGACCGGGCCTCGCTCCAGGGTCAGGACTTCGCCCTGCACTGGTACCGGTGGCAGCTCGGGCTCACCCTGCTTGCCGCCCTCTTCGGTGTGCTCTCCGCCCGTGAGGTGGACGGCATCAACATCGTTCCATTGCTCTCCATCGCCTGCTTCCTCGCGGCCGGAGCCTTCGCCCTCGCGCTCCACCGCCGGGCACCGCAGGAGCAGTGGTACCAGGGCCGGTCGGCTGCGGAGTCAGTGAAGACCCTCACCTGGAAATACGTGGTGCGGGCGAGGCCCTTCGAGGGACCGGCCGAGTCGGCCCTGGCCGACAAGCAGTTCGAGGAGCAGGTCCGCGACGTCCCACAGGTATTCCGGGACACCACTGCCCTGCCCTCGGGCACCGAGCCGAAGATCACCCGGCGAATGCGGGTGGAACGCCGGGCGTCGCTTCGGCAGCGGCGGGAGCTGTACCTGACCGAGCGGGTGTACGCACAGCGGACCTGGTACCTGTCCCGTGCCGACGAGTGCGACCACAAGTCGCATGTCTGGGGCCTGTGGATCGCCGTGATGTTCGGGGCAGGGATCCTGTTCTCGGTCCTCGAAGCCACCGCGTATCCGTCCCTTCGAGCACTCGGCCTGTTCTCCGCCGGAGCGGCCACGGTGACGGCCTGGACCCAGCTGAGGCAGTTCCGCCCCCTGGCCTCCGCATACAGGCTGGCCGGCAACGAACTCGAGCGCATTGCCCGGCAGTTGAACCGGCTCGACCTCAACGCGCCCGGCGCCGAGGCGGACTGGGCACGGCTGGCCAGAGACGCGGAGGAGGCGATCTCGCGCGAGCACATCGTCTGGCGGGCCCGCAGCCAGCACCGGGTCTGACGCGCGCGGCCAGCGGCACCTCGGCGCCGCGTTGCTGCGGTCAGCGGCACGCGGAGATCTCCCAGGAGAGATCGGCGGGTACGCGTCCTGTGCAAGGACGCCGGGGCGGGTCACACTGGTCCGGCAACACATGGGGGAGTTGATGATCCGTCAGCCTTTGCCTGCGCGAGCCGGATGACTTGCTCCCGCGGAACTCTGCGACCGTCCACGGGACGACGGGACAGACGAAGGGAGACGCATTGGCGTCACGACTGGTCAAGGCGTCCGACGACAGAACGATCGCAGTGGAGACCGCGGGTGATCCGCGTGGAAGGCCGGTCTTCCTGCTGCACGGAACGCCCGGCAGCCGACTCGGGCCGGCCCCGCGCGGCCAGGTACTGCACCGCTTGGGCATCCATCTGATCAGCTTCGACCGGCCCGGCTACGGCGACTCCGACCGCCGCCCGGGCCGACGGGTCGTCGACGCGGCGGCGGATGTCGCCGCCGTCGCCGAGGAGCTGGGGCTGACCGCCTTCGCCGTGGTCGGCCGGTCCGGCGGCGCCCCACACGCGCTGGCCTGCGCCGCGCTGTTACCCGACCTGGTCACTCGGACGGCCGCCCTGGTCAGCATCGCCCCCAGGAACGCGCCGGGGCTTGACTGGTACGCCGGCATGACGGAGTCGAACGTCCGCGCGTACACCAGCGCCGACCGCGGGCACCAGCGCATCGTCGCCACCATCCAGGTCCGCTCGCGCGACATCCGGGCCGACCCGTCCCGCCTGATCGCCGAACTGCGCCGGGAACTGCCGCCCTCCGACCGCCGAGTGGTCGCCGATCCGGGGCTGCGCCGGATGCTGGAGCTCAACTACAGCGAGGCCCTGCGCTACGACGCGGGAGGCTGGATCGACGACGCTGTTGCGTTCAGCCAGGACTGGGGCTTCGACCCCGCGGACATCGCCTCTCCGGTACTGCTCTGGCACGGCGAGGACGACACCTTCTCCCCGGTCGAGCACTCCCGCTGGCTGGCGGACCGCATCCCCGACTCCCACATGGTCGTGGAACCGGGCGCCGCCCACTTCGGCGCGCTGCGAATCCTCCCCGCAGTGCTCCGCTGGGCGGCGCGTTAGCCGGTCCGGCGTCAGACCGGCTGCACCTCCAGATCGCGGTTGATCCGTTTCCAGCCACGGCAGGACTGGGTGGTCGGGTGCTCCTCACCGAACTGACGCACCAGCTCCGCCAGCACCTGGGCGCGCAGCTCCTGGGCCTTCTCCCGATGCCCCGCCTCCCGCAGCGTGGCCGCCAGATTGGCCTGGGCCACCACCACGTCGGGGTGCTGGGCTCCGTAGCGCTCGGTCAGGATGGTGATCGCCCCGCGGAGCAGTTCCTCGGACCGCTCCAGCTCGCCCGCGTCCGCGTGGGCGTTCGCCAGGTTGATCATCGCCGACAGGGTGTACGGGTGCCGGGGGCCGACCACCTCCCCCAGGGCGGTGAGAGTTCGTTCGCCCAGTTCCACCGCCTCCGGGACCGCGTCGCTGCCCCGCAGGTAGATCGCGACGTTGTTGGCGCAGGCCAGGGTGAACGGGTGGCGTGCTCCCAGCGAGTCCTGGTACCCCTGGTACACCTCCCTGGCGCTGTCGCGCGCCGTCTCCTTGTCGCCGGAGGCCGAGTAGTCGGCGGCGAGGTTGAGCGCACAGGCCAGCGAGTCGGGGAAGTTGGCTCCGTAGCGCTCCAGGTAGCGCTCGTAGGTCTCCTTGGTGAGCCTCTTCGCCTCACCCTGTCGACCGGCCTTGCGAAGCGCCACCGCGAGGCTCTTGGTGTAGCGCAGGGTGGGCAGGTCCAGCACCGGAACGGAGGTGTACTCCACCCGGAACTCCTCGAGCAGCTCGACCGAGCCGTCGAAGTCCCCCAGCGACCGCAGGTCCTCCGCGAGGGCCGCCTTGGTGGTCAGCGTGTAGGGGTGCCGCGGACCGAGCACCGCGATGCGTCGCTCCAGGGTCTCCTGGTCCAGGTCCCTGGCGGACGCGTAGCGGCCGGTGAAGCGGTAGTCGATGGCCAGGTTGTGCGCGATGGCCATGGTGCGCGGGTGGTCCTCCCCGAACAGATCCTTGAACTTGTTGTATGTCTCCTTGTCCAGCTCCAGTGCCTTCTGGAAGCGGCCGAGCGCCCTCAGGTCGGCGCCCAGACTTCCGGCCGTCATCAGGGTGTACGGGTGGTCGGGTGTCAGCACCACCTTCTGCCGTTCGAGGGTGTCCTCGTCGTACGCCAGGGCCTCCTCGAAGCGTCCTTGGGTGCGCAGCACATTGGCCAGTTGGAAGCGCAGCAGCAGCGTCTGCCGGTCGAGCTCGCCGAGCTTGGTGATCCACGCCTCGTGGAGCCTGCGCCCCAGCTCCGCACCCGCCTCCAGCTCGCCGCGCTTCCACAGGTAGCGGACCCGGTCGATCAGCAGCTGCCGGGTGTCCGCCTCGTCGCAGTCATCGGCCTTGGATGGGACCAGGTGCGGCCAGATCCGCTCGAACGGCGGCCAGTTGTCCGGGTCGTCCATGTCGTCGACCAGCGGGCGCGCATCGACGAGGATGCGGTGCACCTCGTGCATCGCGGCGACCTGCTCCTCCGCGTCGAGCTGGGAGCGGATCACGGCCTGCACCATCCGGTGCACCTGGAAGGTGTTGCTGCCCGCGTCGACCTTGGCCAGTCCGTAGCGGCCGATGGCCTGGATGACCTTGCCGAGCATGAACTTGTCCTGCAGGTCCGGGTCGTACTCCACCAGCGTCCGGATCATCTGCCCGCTGTAGAACAGACTCATCGATATCGGGTCGGCGGAGAAGAACGCGCACAGCTGCAACAGTCGCGCAGCGGCCGGCGACTGCTCGCGCAGCCTGTTGATGGACACGTTCCAGGTGGCACCGAACACCGACGGGTAGTCGTTGACCTGGGTGGCGGCCAGCGCCAGCGGGGCCTCCTGCTGCAGCTCTGCCACATAGGTGCTGACCGGGGTGCCAGTGGTCTCCAGCCAGGCGGCGGCGATCTCGACTGCCAGCGGCAGGTCGCCGACGGCCTCGGCGACGCGGTCGGCATCCTTCCGGCTCAGGCCCTGCACCCGGCGGCACAGGTGCTCGATGCTCTCGCCCCGGGTGAAGACGTCCACTTCCAGGTCCTCGGCCTGACCCGACCACACCTGGTTGCGTGAGGTCACCAGCACGTGCCCGGGGCCCGCCGGGAAGAAGCGCGCGATGCTGGCCGGTTCGTCCGCGTTGTCGAAGATCAGCAGCCAGCGGGCGTACCGAGTGCCCTGCCGCAGTGCCTCCCTGGCAGCCTCGGCAGCCTCGGCGACACTGTCGCCCACCTGCAGTTTGAGCCTGCCGGCCAGTTCCGCGAGGGAGAGTACGACCTGGTCGGGCTGCTCGGCCTCGATCCACCACACCAGGTCGTAGTCGGCCATGAAGCGGTGTGCGTACTCCAGGGCGATCTGGGTCTTGCCGACACCACCGAGACCGGACAGGGCCTGCGGCGTGGGCTGCACGCCGGTGGCGGTGCTGCTGCCGCGCAGCTGGTCGCGCAGCCGCTCGAGCACGGCGGAGCGGCCGGTGAAGGCGGGGTTGCGCAGTCGGGGGTTCCAGATCTCGGGTCGGGTGGCCGGAAAGCGGGGACCGTCGGACGGGGACGGCTCCAGGACCGTGTCGGCCCGGCCGAGTGCGCGCAGCAGCGCGGCCGCGGCCTGCTCCTCCTCCAGCCGGACCAGGTCCACGGCGTTGCGGTTGCTGAAAGGCGTGGTCAGCCGAACATCGCCGACCCGGACCGGAATGAGTTCCCGGCGGCTTCCTGAGGGATCCGCCCCGGCCACCGCCTCCCATACCGCCTGCGCCTGCGGGGAGCGGACATAGGCAGGGGAGAGCACAGCGAGAGTACGGGCGGCAGCGTCCGCACCGCGTTCGGCCTCGACCCTCGGGTCGGCACCGACCTCCCTGGGCACCACCCGGATTCCGGCACGGGTGAGCACCGACTCGATCCAGTCGGCCCACATCCGGTCCTCGGGGGCGTACGACAGGAAAAGGTCGGCTGGACCGGCGGGCGGCCGTCGGGTGAAGGAGTCGACATAGCGCCGCCGGACGTCCTCGGGGATGGCGGGCAGGCTCGCCACCCGGCCCGCAGTGATCACCGAGGTGAGCCGCTCGCAGGCCGACAGCATGGACGTGGCCCCTCCGGACGGGTCGCCGAAGGTCGCCAGGATTTCCTCGTAGGCGTAGAACGGCTTGTAGGGAATCTCCACCGAGCCCCAGTACTGGATGAGTTGGCTCCCCTCAAGGCCCACTGGAAGCCCGTTGAAGCGCGCCCTGGCCAGTGCCCGCCCAGCGTCGGCCTTCTCTTTCTCGCCCTCGTCGATCCGCATCGGGACCGGAAGGATGCGTATCTTCCGGTTCCCGTAGGCCTTCGCTATGTGCTGGGCGATCGCCGAAGCACCCTCGATGCTCTGCCCGCTGAGGGTGAAGCAGACCACCAGGGTGTCCGGCATCTCCACGGTGCAGATCTCGGCGATGTCGGACAGGCCGGTACGGCTGTCGATGAGGACGTAGTCGTAGTGGCGGCGCATGTCCTCGCGCATCGCCTCGAAGAACCGGCCTCCGTTGAGTTTCTCGTAGAAGCGGTCCCAGTTGATGCTGGCGACGGTGGTGGCGTAGTCGCTGTTGGTGAGCCCCGCCGAGAGGAAGTCCAGGCTGCCGCCGTCGGGGAAGAGCGGCCAGCTCAGCGACACGGCATGCGGCCTGACCCGGGCGAACTCCCGGTGCCAGTCGGGGCTGCGAGCCAGATCCCGCATCGCCTCCTCCCGGTACTCCAGGATCAGGTCGATCACGCCCGTGGTCGAACCCGGCACCGCCGGATCCAGGAAGGGGTGGAAGAAGCGGGCGAGGCCGGGTGCCTCCAGGTCCCAGTCGACCGTGAGCACCCGGAATCCGTTGGAGGCCAGGATCCAGGCCGTGTTGGCCAGGGCCATGGTGCGGCCGGTACCGCCCTTGTAGGAGTAGAAGGTGATGATCTGTCCGGCACGATCCTCCGCCGGGGATCGGCCCTCCCGCGCCCGCTCCGCAGTCTTCTGGAATTCAGTCATCAGGTCCCCTCCGCCGGGTCCGCCTCGCCGCTGTCAGGGTGCTGGGAGCCGTGGTCCGAAGTGCCGTCCCGCGCGGCACTGGTCGTCGGCTCCCGTGACATCTCGTCCTCCGGCCCGCCCATGGGGCCGTACTTCGCATCGCGCACCGTCGCCAGTGGCACCACCAGGGCTTCGCGAAGGCTCGGCCGGCGTCTGCCGCCGCCTTCGGCCGGGCGCGTCGATCGCGCGCTCTCCTCGAACCCGTTCATCGCCCGCTGGGCGGCCTGCGGCAGTTCCTGGTTGAACGCCTCCAGCGAGGGGAGGCCGTCGACGGCCTCCTTGAAGCTCGGCTTGACCTCGCGCTTGTGCCGGAGCGTCAACTCGCTGAGCTCGCGGAGTTCCCCGTTGGCCACCCGGTTGTCGGGGTCGTCCTGAGCCCAGGGCTCCATGACACTGACCCAGGCGGGGTTTCGCTCGTCGAAGCGCCGCACCAGCTCACGCCGGGCCGGATCGAGCAGCGCCCACCGGTCGAGCAGCAGAAGTCCCGGCGCGCTCGGCTCCGGGGGCTGGGAGTCGGCCGGCTTGAGCAGTTCCTCCGCCTCCTCCTCGAAGAGATGCACGCTGGTGTGGAAGTTCAGCTTCTTGGCGACTCTCACGACGTGCTGGACCAGCGGCAGCTTGGTCGGTTGCCAGTACGGCTGCCAGTCGAGCGGAGTCTGTCCGTAGGTGTGTGGAGCACGGCCGGCAGGCAGCCTCCCGACATCGCAGGCCAGCACGGATATGCGCAACTGACGGAAGGGGGGAGGAGGCGCGAAGGCACTCGGCAGGGTCAGGAAGTCCAGCCGCTCACCTTCCCTGACCTTCGTCTGGTGGGCCACATGGACGATCCGCTGGGCCAGGCGGTGCACGGCCAGGTCGTACGACTCCTTGAAGTATCCGAGCTTGATCAGCGCGTGCAGTCCCTCGTTGAGGTAGTCCATACCGAACTCGCTGTGGTTGAACTGCAGTCTGCTCGCCACCGCAGGCAGGCTCTCGGTGGGCACCCGCACCCACCACACCGGCACGATGCCTGTGTGCGGGGCGCCGCCGCGCGGGGGCTCCACCTCGCGCGAGGCGAAACCCTGCCACTCCTGCCCGCAGGGGGCGCTGCGGAAGTAGCGCGGTGAGTAGAGCGGTACAAACACCCGACAGCGGGCTAACGCGTCAGACAGGCGCTCGGCCCATTCCTCGCCGAGATGCATACCCCGGTCCATGAAACCGGCAGGAACATCAGCAGGGAGATCCGTGATCTCCATGATCGCTTCGCAGAGGTCCTGGTAGAGCCGGTGCACCCAGTGGTTGGGGTCGTGCCCGCCGGCACCGGTTCCCGGAGTGTGCGCATAACTCAGGAAGAAGTAGGGTCGGCGTTCGTCATCGCCCGATCCTTCCTGGTCAGTCACGCGCCACCCCCGTACCGCGGAAAGGGGTGCCGCCGCTGATGGAAGCGGTGGATCCCCCGCGGCGAACCGTTCACCGTTGAGCTATTCGACCGCGCGATCAGATCGCTCGTCAACCATGCATGTGTGGTCGGGATCTGACGGATCGTTGTGGAGAAGCCAGCGAGCTGCCGCATCCACTGCCTCGACCAGCGGCACCCGGAAGCAGTCCGCGTCACCCAACCGCCCGGTTCCGAAATCGACCTCCTGGCGCACCGACGCCCCCAGCGCGGGGAAGTGCCGGTCGTCGAGGTCGAGGTCCTCGAAGTTCCGCCAGCGGCCCACCCCTTGAGCATCGGCGACCAAGCAGCTGTAGTGGCGGAGCGGACGCCGGGGCACCCGGTACTCGGCCAGGTGGTACCCCGTGCAGAGCCAGTCGGGAATGCCGATCAGCAGAGCCGAGGCACCCTGCTCGTACAGTCGCCCGAGCGGCGACTCGTCCCCGAGATGGCAGTCGAGCGGGTGCCTCCAGACGATCTTCTCCGCCTGCGGCCCCAGCGCCGCGAACGAGGTCTGCGGATGGCTGCTCCGCAGGGCGCCCGGCGTGGTCCTGATCTCCTCGGAGAGCCGACCGACACTCGGTGAGCAGGGAGTCGTCAGCGGGTCGAACGCGGCCATCCGCGATCGGTGGCGCTCCAGCGCCGCCTCGCCCAACCCCGCGGTGGCGGCACGAAACTCTCGCGAGCTGGTGGAGTTCTCCGGCGTCGCGGTGTACGCCACGAGCGTACCGTCCGCCCCGAGAGCCCGGCGCAGAGCCCGGACCACGGCCGCTGCGCCGCCGTCGACCCGCCCGATACTGCGCAGCGAGGACTGCACGAAGAGCGTGTCCCCCTCGCACACACCGAGTTGGACGAGATCGCGCAGCAACCCCTCCTCGCTGTGCCCCCCCGCCAGGCCCTCGACCTCCAACTCCCGCACTCCCGACCCCGATCCCGCCGCTCCCGCGGCCTCAGCGCCGCGCTGCCGACTGCCGGGCACCGGCACCGCTCCGCTCCTCGAAACCGGCCCGGGTCTCCGCGGCGGACCGTTGCGCGGCGAGCGCCGCCCAGCCCTCGACCGGATCGTTCAGCCAGGGTGTCACCGTCGCCCGCATCCCGGCGGCGAAACGCTCGCCGAGCGGGGTCAGGGCACCGGATCCGGCCAAGGTCTCCACTGCCTGGGCTGTGTGCTCCCGCCAGCGGGCGAACTCCAGCTCCGCGCGGCGCGCTGCCGACTCGTCAAGTCCTGAAGCACGCCTCCGCGAGCGCCAGAACTCGGTGACAGCAAGGTGCGCATACGTCCCCTGGAGGAGTCCTTCGAGCGGACGCGGGTCAGGACGCCACGGCGCGTAGAAGAGACGCGTGTCCTTGGGGTCGAACAGGTCGTGGAGGTCGAGCACCGCACCCAGCTTCACATGCTGGAACTCGTGAACGGCAAGCAGCGCCAGGATGTCGGAGCCGACCGGTCGGGCGATGCCGACCGCGCCGAAGGCGTTCCGTGCGGCGGAGCTGGTCTCACTGCCGTCGGCACCCCGCCGCAGCGGGGTGATCACCGACAACCCTGCGGCCAGCCCGTCGGCGTATCCGGGGAGGTCGGCACCGATGAGGGCCCAGGCCTCGGCGAGTCCGGCCTGCCAGGCGGCGACCTCACCACTGCCGAGGCGGTCGGCGACGGGCCACTGGTGTGCGTCCCGGTGCGGATCGGTGTCCTCCAGGGAGACGGTCCACGGACCGAAGGGGCCCCCGGGAGCCTCCGCCCGGTTGAGCGGCTGCCAGCGCGGATCGGGTGCGTCGTCGGCGTTCTTCCAGGGGAACCGCAACGTCTCACCGCCGGCCTCGACGGCGAAGCCGTCGCCGGTGGCGCGGACCAGCGCCTCGGCGCAGCCGTCGAGCAGCACCCGACCGAGCGTGGGCAGCCGTAGTACACCGTTACGCACCGGCACCGCTACCGCGTCACTCCCGCCGATCCGCCACCCTGCACGCAGTGCGGCAGCAGCGGCGATCTCCGCGAGACCGCCCAGGTCCGCAGGGGGTCCGCTGCTGCCCCTCCGGTCGCCACGGGGGCCGGTCAGACAGCCGACAATCCAGGCCCGGGTGTACGGGTGGGCCAGCACCCGGTCCAGGGCCTGGGGCGCTTCCGCATCGAGCGCCGTGATCAGATCCCAAGCAGCGCGGGCACGCCGGTCGGGTTCGGCCCGCCACCACAGCTCCTCCAGCAGGGTACGGCCCAGTCCCAGTTGCGCGTCGGTGAGGGCGAGGACCGTGTTCGCGCTGCCGTAGCCGCTCGCCAGCTCGCCGAGTTCGCCGTCCGTCAGCGGTCCCGCGGCTGCTGACGGAACGGCGACCTGCGATGCCGCCTGCACTCTGTGCTCGACTCCGTTGATCAGTTGCATCAGGTCCGGACAGAACACCGAGGGGTTGTCGAAGCCCTCGCCGGTCCGGTAGCGGTGCGCGTAGAGGCCGCCACCGCAGGAGCGGACCACCGGGCAGGAGCGGCATTTCTCGCTGAGGCCGTCGAGTCCCGACTGGCGGTCGATCATGCCCGGATGCCGTGCAGCGGAGTCGAAGTCGTCGGCGAAGACGTCGAAGCCGGTGGCCGGCGCCCCGTCGAAGGCGGTCTTGAGCGAGTCGGCCTGCTCGAGCGACCCGTCGGTTTCGATCACCACCAGATCGGCTGGATCCAGCCCCAAGGACTCGGTGAGGCTGCTGAGTCCGTCGAGCGTACGCAGCACAGAATCGAACATGCGGACGGGGACGGGGCGTCCCTGTGCCTCCCAGCGATCGAAGACCGTCAGGAGCCAGTCCGCATAGGGAGTTTCATGACCATCGGGCCGGGTGGGCGGCTGGTCCCAGGTCGCGTGCGGCAACAAGAAGTCGATACGGGGCGGATCGAGCGCCACTAGAGCGTCGTACACGGCCACCGGGTCGTTGGCGACGTCGATGGTGCAGAGCAGACCGGCATAGAGGTGCCGGTACTCCGGCCGGTCGAGAAGTGCCACTGCCCGGAGGACCTGGGGGTGACTGCTCCGACCGTCGGCATAGCGGCGATGGCGGTCATTGGACGCCTTGTCGCCGTCCAGGGAAATACCGACCTTGATGTCGAACTCATCGAAAAGATCAAGGAAGCGTTCGTCCAGCAGCACTCCATTGGTGTGAATCCGCAGGTCCAACGCACACACCTGAAATAAAGCGCGGTTCAGCTCCTCGGCGGCCCGGCGTAATTTCGCCGGGCCGGCGAGGAGGGGTTCCCCTCCATGCAACACGACGTGGACATCAGTCAACCGATGGGCCTTCGCATGCTCGGCGATTCGCTCCGCCGTACGCACCAGCACCTCGTCAGAGGTCGACTTCGGCCTCCCCCTCCAACTCGTGTCGGCATGCTCGTAGACATAGCAATGATCGCAAGCAAGATCGCAACGACTGTGCATCTTCAGAACGAACTGACGAAAAGGCACCAACGGTCTGTCCATGGCGTGGTAACGGCGAAAGGTCTACAGCTCTCAGGCGCCTCAGATGCTCGACTGGAAGGCCGCGACCTCGACCCGCTCCTTTCCGAGCGCGGGCAGGATGCGAGCGATGACCCGAGCTGATGCGGCGTCAGCCATTCGGGCCCGCCGACCCAGTGGGACGCGCTCACGAGTGACCGCGGGGCTCGGCGCCGACCGGGAGATAGTGGGTGCAGTTGCGTTCATGAGGACCCAATCGCGGGTAGGGGGGAACACGGGAAGCCAGGTAGGGTCTTAGCGATCATGTTTGCTCCAGCCTGACCCGTTAATTCACACCACCCCAGGGCAACCTGGAGTTTCCACGCGCGCGCAACGGCTACCTGTAGCGGACAACTCGACATCATAGCCAGGGCGCAGCCCCCGCGCGCGATTTTGAGCCATCGTCACAAAGGTTCATTTGGCCGCACAGTCCCTGGACCTGGCAAGACGTCTTGCCCAGTAAGGTCCGATTTCACTCAATTGGTCGATACAGCGCACGAGCGCCTGCGGTGGCCGAGAATCGCGGGCCGGACCGGAGGCGCCGCTCAGGGCTGCAGCCGCTCAACCGTCCAGCCCGACGCCGCGGCCTGGTCCCTGCGGTACCGCAGCCGGTCGTGCAGCCGATTGTCCTGACCCTGCCAGAACTCCACGCTGTCCGGGGTGACCCGGTAACCGCCCCAGAACGGCGGCACGGGAACGCCCGCGCCCTCCGGGTATCGCGCGGCCAGCTCCGCATAGCGCCGTTCGAGGTCGGCCCGCGACCCCACCGGCCGGGACTGCTCGCTGGCCCACGCACCCAGCTGCGACCCGTGCGGGCGGCTGCGGAAGTAGGCGGCGGTCTCGTCCCTGCCGATCCGCTCGGCCCGGCCGGTGACGATCACCTGACGGGACAGCGGATGCCAGGGGAACAGCAGCGCCAGCCGGGGGTTCGCGTCCAGCTCGGCGCCCTTGCGCGAGCCGTAGTTGGTGAAGAACACAAAGCCCAGCTGGTCGTACGCCTTGAGCAGGACGGTCCGTGCGCTCGGCTGGCCCTCGGCGTCCACGGTGGAGACGACCATGGCGTTGGGCTCGTCGATCCCGGACTTGGCGACGTCGTTGAACCAGCGGTCGAACTGTTCCATAGGTTCCGGCGCGACCTCGGACTCGTTGAGGCCGGCCTCGCTGTAGTGGCGGCGCATCGCCGCCAGCTCGGACGCGGGGGTGTCGGGGTGGGCGTGTTCCGGAAGCTGCACGCCCACATCATCCATCACCCGCCGTGTGGTTCTCATCACCCGGCTTCTCGTCACCTGTACGAAATCTCGACGTCAAGAGATAGGGTGTCGGGGCGCCGGACGGCCGAGTCGTCCAGCCCCACTCCACCAAGAAGGGGCCTGGATTTCCCTGCCACCACGAGGTGATTCCCGCTTCCGTGCGGGGCATCACCGTCGTGGACCCTGGCGCAATGCACCCCGTGCCTGCCACCCTGACACTGCGTGCCACACGCCCACAGCTGAACCGACCGCGCGACCGCGCGGACAAAACACCCGACGACTTGGCCACACCACAGTCACCGACGTCGACCAGAGGAGCCGCCTGATGTCCGATTTCGTACCCGGACTCGAGGGAGTCGTAGCGTTCGAGACGGAGATCGCCGAACCGGACAAGGAAGGCGGCTCGCTCCGCTACCGCGGCGTCGACATCGAGGAGCTCGTCGGCCACGTCTCCTTCGGCAACACTTGGGGCCTGCTGGTCGACGGCAAGTTCAACCCGGGACTGCCCGCCGCCGAGCCCTTCCCGCTGCCGATCCACTCCGGTGACATCCGCGTCGACGTGCAGTCCGCGCTCGCCATGCTCGCCCCGGCCTGGGGCCTCAAACCGCTGCTCGACATCACCCCCGAGCAGGCCCGCGACGACCTCGCCCGCGCGGCGGTGATGGCCCTCTCCTACGTGGCCCAGTCCGCGCGCGGCCAGGGCCTGCCGATGGTCCCGCAGAGCGAGATCGACAAGGCCGAGACCATCGTCGAGCGCTTCATGATCCGCTGGCGCGGCGAGCCCGACCCCAAGCACGTCAAGGCCATCGACGCCTACTGGACCTCGGCCGCCGAGCACGGCATGAACGCCTCCACCTTCACCGCCCGCGTCATCGCCTCCACCGGCGCGGACGTCGCGGCGGCGCTGTCCGGCGCGGTCGGCGCGATGTCCGGCCCGCTGCACGGCGGCGCGCCCTCGCGCGTCCTCGGCATGATCGAGGAGATCGAGCGCACCGGCGACGCGACGGCGTACGTCAAGCAGGCCCTGGACAAGGGCGAGCGCCTGATGGGCTTCGGCCACCGCGTCTACCGCGCCGAGGACCCCCGCGCCCGCGTGCTCCGCCGCACCGCGATGGAGCTGGCAGCGCCCCGCTACGAGGTCGCAGCGGCGCTGGAGAAGGCCGCGCTGGAGGAGCTGCACACCCGCCGCCCCGACCGCGTCCTGGCCACGAACGTGGAGTTCTGGGCCGCGATCGTGCTCGACTTCGCCGAGGTTCCGGCGCACATGTTCACCTCGATGTTCACCTGCGCCCGTACGGCGGGCTGGAGCGCGCACATCCTGGAGCAGATGCGGACCGGCCGCCTGGTGCGCCCGGCCGCGCGGTACATCGGGCCGGGGACGCGCAGCCCCCGCGACGTCGAAGGCTTCGACGACATCGCCCGCTGAGCGGTGCCCTAGGCAGACGAGCAACCCCGTTACTACCCGGGGGCGCGAGGCTTCTCTTCTCGCAGAGGGCAACCCGTTACTACCCAGGGGCGCGGGGAACTGCGCGACCATCCCTCTACGGAGGTGCATGGTTGGCAGCGCCGTTCCCCGCGCCCCTGGGTTGTGCATGGCTGATCAAGTGCGACGCATGGGCGGTCACTCCTTTGTGTCTCATTGGACGGACCAGCCGCAGGCGGGAGGGACGCAGCCGCTAGGCTGCGTCCGTGGCTGAGATCCAGATCCCCGCTGACATCAGGCCCGCTGACGGCCGTTTCGGCGCAGGTCCGTCCAAGGTTCGCCCCGAGGCGCTCAGCGCCCTCGCCGCGACCGGTAGCTCCCTGCTCGGCACCTCCCACCGCCAGGCCCCGGTGAAGAACCTGGTTCGGCGCGTGCGCGAGGGCGTGAGCAGCCTCTTCTCCCTGCCCGAGGGCTATGAGGTGGTGCTCGGCAACGGCGGCTCCACCGCCTTCTGGGACATCGCCGCCTTCGGCCTGGTGCGGGAGAAGTCCCAGCACCTGAACTTCGGCGAATTCTCGTCCAAGTTCGCGGCCTCCACCAAGGCCGCCCCCTGGCTGGCGGACCCGTCCGTGATCAAGTCCGCCCCCGGGACCCACCCCGTGCCCGTCGCCGAGGCCGGCGTCGACGTGTACGCGCTGACGCACAACGAGACCTCCACCGGTGTCGCCATGCCGATCAAGCGCGTGACCGGGGCTGACGAGGGGTCGCTGGTACTGGTGGACGCGACCTCCGGCGCGGGCGGCCTGCCCGTCGACGTCACCGAGACCGACGTCTACTACTTCGCCCCGCAGAAGTGCTTCGCCTCCGACGGCGGCCTGTGGATCGGTGTGTTCTCGCCCGCCGCGCTGGCACGTGCGGCGGAGATCGCGGCGTCCGGGCGCTACATCCCGACCTTCTTCGACCTGCCGACGGCCATCGACAACTCGTCGAAGGACCAGACGTACAACACCCCTGCGCTGGCCACGCTCTTCCTGCTGAACGAGCAGTTGGAGTGGCTGAACGGCAACGGCGGTCTGCCGTGGTCGGTGGCGCGGACGGCGGACTCCTCCTCGCGGCTCTACGCCTGGGCCGAGAAGTCCTCGTACGCGACCCCGTTCGTCGCCGAGCCGGCCGAGCGCTCGCAGGTCATCGGCACCATCGACTTCGACGAGTCGATTGACGCCGCGGCCGTCGCCAAGACGCTCCGCGCCAACGGCATCGTGGACACCGAGCCCTACCGCAAGCTCGGCCGCAACCAGCTGCGCGTGGCGATGTTCCCGTCCATCGACCCGGCGGACGTCGAGGCGCTGACGGCGTGCATCGACTACGTCATCGAGAAACTCTGAACCGCGAGGCTTCGAGCTGCGCTGGGACATGACCGAAGGGGCATGACTGAGGGGCCGTCCGGTCGCACCGGACGGCCCCTCAGTCATGCCGGCTTCAGCGAACCAGCGCGCCGATGACGACAGCGAGCAGCAGCAGTGCCAGCGCGGCGCTGACGATCCGGGTACGGGTCTTGGGGTCCACGGTCTACAGACTATCCGCCGCCCGCGTCGAGCCGCGCACGAGGAGGGTCGTGGGCAGCGGAGCGGGGGCGGACGGGGTGCGGCCGGCCACCAGTTCCGCCAGCAGGCCCACCCCGGCGCTGCCGAGGTGCTCCCCTGGCAGGTCCACGGTGGTGAGTGCGGGAGCGAGCAGCGAGGCGGCGAGGATGTTGTCGATGCCGACGACGGAGAGGTCGTCAGGGATGCGCAGGCCCAGGTCCGCTGCCGCGTGGTAGAGCCCGGCGGCGACCACGTCGTCGTCGCAGACCACCGCTTGCGGAGGGACGTCGGCCAGCAGCCGGTGGGCGGCGGCGCGGGCCGCCTCCAGGCCGCCGTTGATCGAGACGCCGACCTCCAGCACCTCCAGACTGCGCGCGGCCTGCTCGAAACCCGCCTGGCGGGAGCGGAAGGTGTAGGCCGAGTCCGTGGAGCGAAGATGCCCGATCCGGCGGTGCCCGAGCTCGCGCAGGTGGCTCACTGCAGAGGCCATGCCGCCCGAGACATCCAGCTCCAGGGTGCGGCGCAGGGGGGATCCGGCCACCAGCGCCGGGTCGGCGTCCAGGAAGACCACGGGCGTGGACGCGGGCAGCTCGCCGAGTTGGCTGTCGTCCGGGGAGCACAGCAGCAGGCCGTCGAACTGGCGTGAGTTGCAGGCGCGGGCGAGGGCGTCGCCGTCCCAGCCCGAACTGAAGACGACGGCGAGGCCGAGCTCGGTCGCGGCACTCTGCGCGCCGTCGAGGACCCGGGCGAAGAAGGGACCGAGGATGTTGGGGACGGCGAGGTGAACCAGACCGGTACGGCCGAGGCGGAGCTGGCGTCCGGCCGCCTGCGGCTGGTAACCGAGCTGCCGGGCCGCCTCCCTGACCCGGTCGCGGGTGGCGCTGGAGACCCGGGCGCGGGCGGTGTCACTGCCCGAGAAGACCAGGGAGACCGTCGCCTGCGAGACTCCGGCGAGGCGCGCGACATCACGCCCGGTGGGGCGGTCCACCGCTCAGGCGGTCCGGTCCGCGCGCACCGCGTCGTCCAAGGCGTCCTCGGCGGCGGTCTGCGCCGCGATGCGCTGCTTCATGCCGCCCCCGGGCCTGGCCTTGCGCTGCTCGATGCCCGAGCTGATCTGCGCGGACATCTCGTCGCGCTGACGGCTCAGCAGGACGTAGCTGAGCGGCGCGGACACGATCCCGGCGAGGATCAGCAGCAGGAAGACCCCGGACACGCCGGCGGTGGTCGGGAGCACGCCGAGGTCGGCGAGCACCAGGGCGACCACGAAGCAGGCGCCGAAGAGGCTGAACCGCATGGACGTGTAGCGGAGGGTGGCGTGTGACTTGCTGCTCACGGCGCGGTCTTCTCTTTCCCGAGCGAGTCCGGACGACCCGTCCAGTACAGCACGGTGCGGGGGCGGATCTTCAACGAGGTCGGCCGGAGCCGACCCGCATGTCTGCAAACCGGGCGAATAGACGACAATCAGGTGATGATCGGATCGCCTGGTCCGTACGACGGAGGGACGCCTGTGGACGCCGACGAGGCCGAAAGCACCGCCCTCGCCTCTCCTGCCGCCCCCGCCGCCGGATCGACCACCCTCTACCGGGCCGGCCCCCGCCGCGTCCGCCGCTTCCACCGACGGCTGCTGGCCGTGCTCGCGCTGCTGGTGGCCGCGGTCCTGGCCGGCATCGCCTGGCTGGTGTACCAGGGGACGCAGGGTCCGCTGAAGGTCCCCGCCCAGTACGCCTCCGTCGTGAGCAGCGCGGCGAGCACCTGCGGCCAGGTGACGGTGGCACTGCTCGCGGCGCAGCTCGACGCGGAGAGCGGCTGGAACCCGCAGGCCGACTCGGGACACGCCCAGGGCATCGCCCAGTTCACGCCCGCGACCTGGTCGGAGTGGGGCGGTGACTACGACCACAGCGGCAGCTCGTCGGTGTGGGACCCGGGCGACGCGATACCGGCCCAGGCGAAGTACATGTGCTCCCTCTTCAAGCAGACCGCGAACGTCCCGGGCGACGCCACCGCCAACGCGCTCGCCGCGTACAACGCGGGACCGACGGCGGTGATCAACGCCGGGGGCGTGCCCAACTTCCCCGAGACACAGGCCTATGTGAGCCGGATCGAGAAGCAGCTGGAGCCGCGGTACCAGCAGGGTCTGAACCAGTCCGGGTAACGACCCGGGGAGCGACAGGGCTCCGGTCAGCGGCGGGTCAGCGCAGGTCGAGCCACATCGTCACGTCGTCGTACTCCTCGCCCGGCGCGACCCGGATCGCGCCGGGCACCCGGCCGACCTCCTTGTAGCCGCTGCGGCCGTAGAAGGTCTCCAGGCTGCGGCCGCCGCGGAGGGTCAGCTTGAGCCCGGACAGACCCCACTCGCGCGCCGTCCGCTCGGCCTCGGCGAGCAGCTCGGCCCCGTACCCCTTGCCCTGGCAGCCCGGGTGCACCATGACCCGCTTGAGCAGCTGCCAGTGGTCCATCAACACGAAGCGCTGGTCCTCGAAGAACAGGCAGGCCACCAGCCGTCCGTCGGCGTCGTCGCGGGCCACCATCAACCGGTCCGGCCCCTCGGTCACCCCCGCGAACTGCTTGTCGGCGGTGGGGCGTACCCGCTCGGCGGTGACGGGAGGGACGAAGCCGACGGCGCCGCCCGCGTTGCTGACGTCCGTCCAGAGGTCGACGAGCTCGGCGCGGAGCTCGGGAGTGAGCTCTGGGTCCAGAGTGAAGAGAAGGGCCATGGTCACCGACCATAGCCCGTCTCTCCGACAACCTGTTCGGGTGATCAGAAACGCATCAGCTGCGGGGTCTCGCGGCGGTCGGCGACGGGACCGTCGTACTCGCGGATGATCTCGTAGCGGGTGTTCCGCTCGACCGGGCGGAAGCCCGCGTCGCGGATCAGGTCGAGCAGGTTCTCGCGGCTCAGCTTGTTGGGAGTGCCGAAGCCGTCCGCGTCGTGCGTGATCTTGTATTCGACGACCGAGCCGTCCATGTCGTCCGCGCCGTGGTTGAGCATCAGCTGCGCGCCGTCCAGGCCGTGCATCACCCAGAAGACCTTGACGTGCGGCACGTTGTCGAACAGCAGCCGGGACACGGCGAAGGTCTTGATCATGTCCGCGCCGGTGGCCATGGTCGTACGGGCCTGCAGCCGGTTGCGGACGATGCCGTCCTTGGAGTCGTGGAAGTCGTGCTGGTAGCGCAGCGGGATGAAGACCTGGAAACCGCCGGTCTCGTCCTGGAGCTCGCGCAGCCGCAGCACGTGGTCCACCCGGTGCCTGGGCTCCTCGATGTGCCCGTACAGCATGGTCGACGGGGTCTTCAGACCCTTGGAGTGGGCCAGCCGGTGAATCCGCGACCAGTCCTCCCAGTGGGTGTCGTGGTCGACGATGTGCTGGCGCACCTCCCAGTCGAAGATCTCCGCGCCGCCGCCGGTCAGCGACTCCAGGCCGGCGTCGATCAGCTCGTCCAGGATCTCGCTCGCGGACAGGCCGGAGATCTTCTCGAACCAGTGGATCTCGGTGGCGGTGAAGCACTTCAGCGCGACGTCGGGCAGTGCCGCCTTCAACTCCCGCAGCGAGCGGGGGTAGTAGCGCCAGGGCAGGGTCGGGTGCAGGCCGTTCACGATGTGCAGCTCGGTGAGCTGGTCGTTCTCCATCGCCTTGGCCAGCCGGACGGCCTCCTCGATGCGCATCGTGTACGCGTCCTTCTCGCCCGGCTTGCGCTGGAACGAGCAGTACGCACAGGACGCGTTGCACACGTTGGTCATGTTGAGGTGGCGGTTGACGTTGAAGTGGACGACGTCGCCGTTCTTCTGCGTCCGCACCCAGTGCGCGAGGCCGCCGAGCCAGGCCAGGTCGTCGGTCTCGTACAGGGCGATGCCGTCCTCGCGGGACAGCCGTTCCCCGGCGTAGACCTTCGCCTCCAGCTCCCGCTTGAGTCCTGCGTCCATCCGCCTCAGCCCTTCCACTACCAGCTTCACGACAACCTGACCGAGCCTACGCCCTCCCTCCGGGGCGCTACGCGCCGCAGCTCACATCCGGAGCAGTTCCGCCAGCAGCGACGGGTCCACGTTCCCCCCGCTGACCACCGCCGCGACGCTGCGCCCGTCGAACTCGTCGCCGTGGTGCAGGTAGGCCGCCAGGGTGACGGCGCCCGAGGGTTCGGCGACCAGCCGCCCGCGCCGGGCCAGCACCGCCACGGCCGAACGGATCTCGTCCTCGCTGACGGTGATGATGTCGTCCACGAACGCCTGGACGTGCTCCCAGGGCAGCACGCCGAGCGAGTTGGTGCGCAGCCCGTCCGCGATGGTGCGGTGCGTCGCCTCGAACGGCCACACCTTGCGCTCGCCGCTACGGAAGCTCTCCGCGGCGTCGCCCGCCAGCTCCGGCTCGACGCCGACGACCCGCACGCCCGGCAGGGTCAACTTGAGCGCGGCGGCGGTACCGCTGATCAGGCCGCCCCCGCTGACCGGCACCAGGACCGTACGCAGGTCCAGGTCCAGCGCGGTCGCGTCCTCGGCGATCTCCAGGCCGACGGTGCCCTGCCCGGCGATGATCCAGGGGTCGTCGTACGGGGGTACCCAGACGTAGCCGTGCTCGGCGGCCAGGTCGGCGGGGGTGGTGTCGCGCTCGTGCATGGGGACGAGGATGACCTCGGCGCCGAAGGAACGGGTGTTGTCGACCTTCACCGCCGGGGAGGTGTCCGGCATCACGATGACGGCCCGGATGCCCAGCCGCTGGGCGGCGTACGCGATGGCCTGGGCGTGGTTGCCGCTGGACTGCGCGACGACGCCCCGCGCCCGCTCCTCGTCCGTCAGCACGGAGAGCCGGTTGTAGGCGCCCCGGATCTTGAAGGAACCGGTCGGCTGCAGGCTCTCCGGCTTCACATGCAGCGTCTTGTGGCCCTCCCGTCGCCCACCACCACCCTTGCCGGAGACGCTTCGCGTCGCCCCTCCGGTCTCCGCCCAGGGGCAGGGCATCAGCGGCGTCCGTACCGCCACGCCCGCGATGCGCTTCTGCGCGTCCCGCAGCTCGTCCAGGGTCACCAGGGTCACAGCGGCTACACCTTCCGGTCGGTCAGAGCGTCCGTCTCGGGCAACTCCGTCGCCCGGTTCTCCCACTTGGTGGAGAGCACCACCGTCGTCCGGGTCCGGGCCACGCCCTTGGTTCCGGACAGCCGCTTCACGATCGACTCCAGGCCGTCCACATCGGGCATCCGGACCTTCAGCATGTACGAGTCGTCGCCGGCGATGAACCAGCAGTCCTCGACCTCGGTGAGATCCCGCAGCCGGTGCGCGACGTCCTCGTGGTCGGCGGCGTCGGACAACTGAAGGCCGATCAGCGCGGTCACCCCCAGGCCCAGCGAGGCCGGGTTGACCGTGGCCCGGTAGCCGGTGATGATGCCCGCCTGTTCCAGGCGGTTGATGCGGTCGGTGACGCTAGGGCCGGACAGGCCCACGAGCCGTCCCAGCTCGGCGTAGGAGGCGCGGCCGTTCTCGCGCAGCGCCTGGATGAGCTGTCTGTCCACCGCGTCCATGCTGGAAACCCGCGCCTTCCGATCGTTGGGCAACTCGCCGAGATTATCCGGAATCGAAGAGTCCCGCCCCGTCGACCCTGACATCCCAACGACAATACCCCGTCGGAGTGAGCTGCCTCACTCGCTCCCCTCGCCCCGGCCGCCTCCGCCGAGCTCGCCGGACCAGCGCCGGTACAGATCATGGGTGACTCCGGCCGCGTCCAGCACCCGTCCGGCGACGAAGTCCACCAGTTGCTGCGCGCTGTCCAGGCCCGCGTAGAAGCCCGGCGAAGCGGGCAGCACCACGGCTCCGGCGTCGTCGAGCGCGACCAGCTGACGCAGCGTCTGCCCGGTCAGCGGGGTCTCCCGGACGCAGACCACGAGCCGGCGGCGCTCCTTGAGCGTCACACTCGCGGCGCGTTGCAGCAGGTCCTTGGACAGGCCGAGGGCGATCCCCGCCACCGCGGCCGTGCTGCAGGGGACGACCAGCATCCCCTTGGCGGGGTACGAGCCGCTGGACGGACCGGCCGCGAGATCCCCCGCCGACCAGTACCGCACCTCGTCCAGCGGCTCCACATCGGGCTTACCGGCATCGAGGGGCAGCTCCAGCCACTCGCGGAGGTCGTCGCGCCAGTGCGCGTCCCGGAACGCGATCCCGGTCTCGTCCAGGATGGTCAGCCGCGCCGCCCGGCTCACCACCAGGTCCACGGCCTCGCCCGCGGCGAGCAGGCCGCGGAGCACCGCCGCCGCGTACGGCGTCCCCGACGCCCCGGACACGCCGAGCACCCACGGCCGCCGTACTCCCGATCCTTCGTCCACCCCTCCGACCCTACCGGCGGCGCTCCCCAGGTCGTTAGCTGTCGATGAGCAGGCGCAGGCCGGTGCGGAGGCCGTGGGTGTGGTAGGAGGGGTGCGGTGGTCAGAAGCAGCGGAAGCCCCTGATATTCCGTCACGTTCGAGGGAATATCAGGGGCTTTGCGGATCCCCGGGAGGGTGTCAGACGCCCAGCCCGCGCAGCACCAGGTCGAGCAGCGCGAAGGCGAACAGCGAGACTCCGACGAAACTGTTGAGCTGGAAGAACGCCCGGTTGAGCCGGGACAGGTCGCCGGGCTTGACGATCGAGTGCTCGTAGAGGAAGGCGCAGCAGACGACGACCAGGCCCAGCCAGAAGGCCCAGCCCGCGTCGGTGAGCACCGCGTACCAGCCGAGCAGCAGCACCGTCACCGTGTGCGCGGCGCGCGCGCCGTACAGGGCTCCGTTGATGCCGAAGCGCGCGGGGACGGAGCGCACGCCGTCGGCACGGTCGGCGGCGACGTCCTGGCAGGCGTAGATCAGGTCGAAGCCGCCGATCCACACGCCCACGGCCAGGCCGAGCACCACCGCGTCCCAGGACCAGGTTCCGGTCACCGCCAGCCAGGCGCCGATCGGGCCCATGGCCTGGGCGATGCCGAGGATGGCCTGCGGGAAGTCGGTGAACCGCTTGCCGTACGGGTAGACCACCATCGGGATCACCGCGACCGGCGCCAGTGCCAGGCACAGCGGGTTGAGCAGCGCGGCCGCGGCCAGGAAGACCACCAGGGCGACGGCGGAGCCCGCGTACGCCGTGCGCAGCGACACCGCGCCGGTGACCAGTTCGCGCCCTGCCGTGCGCGGGTTGCGGGCGTCGATCTCGCGGTCGATGATCCGGTTGGCGGCCATGGCGAAGGTCCGCAGACCGACCATGGCGAGCGTCACCAGCAGCAGCTCCAGCCAGTGGACGTGCCCGTTGTCGAGGAACATCGCCGTCAGCGCCGCGGTGTAGGCGAAGGGCAGCGCGAAGACCGAGTGCTCGATCATCACGAGCCTCAGGAACGCCTTGGTTCTCCCGGGTGCCGGTGTGGCGATGGCAGCCGTTGTCACAGTCCGTACTCCTTCCAGCGGCGGGTGACGGTCGCGGCGGTCGACGGGTCGGACTCGACCATCTCGGGCCAGCCGCCGTCCCGGGTGTACCCCTCCTCGGGGAGCTTACGGGTCGCGTCGATCCCGGCCTTGCCGCCCCAGAACTGCTGGTACGAGGCGTGGTCGAGATGGTCGACCGGGCCCTCCACCACGCTCAGGTCGCGGCTGTAGTCGACGTTGCCGAGCGCCCGCCAGGCGACCTCCTGGTAGTCGTGGACGTCGCAGTCCGCGTCCACCACGATGATCAGCTTGGTCAGCGACATCATGTGCGCACCCCAGATGGCGTGCATGACCTTCTGCGCGTGCTTGGGGTACTTCTTGTCGATGGAGACGATCACGCAGTTGTGGAAGCCCCCGGCCTCGGGCAGGTCGTAGTCGACGATCTCCGGGACGATGATCTTCAGCAGCGGCAGGAAGAAGCGCTCGGTGAACTTGCCGAGCGGGCCGTCCTCCGTCGGCGGGCGCCCCACCACGATCGACTGCAACAGCGGGCGCCGACGCATCGTCACACAGTCGATCGTCAGCGCCGGGAACGGCTCCTGCGGAGTGTAGAAGCCGGTGTGGTCCCCGAACGGGCCCTCCGGCAGCATCTTCCCCGGCTCCAGCCAGCCTTCGAGCACCACCTCGGCATCGGCCGGGACCTGCAACGGGACGGTCCGGCAGTCCACCATCCGCACCCGCTCCCCGGCGACGAAGCCGGCGAACAGGTACTCGTCGATGTCCCCGGGCAGCGGCGCGGTGGCCGCGTACGTCACCGCCGGCGGGCAGCCGAAGGCGATGGCGACCGGCAGCCGCTCGCCGCGCCTCGCGGCGACGGCGTAGTGGTTGCGGCTGTCCTTGTGGATCTGCCAGTGCATCCCGATGGTGCGCCGGTCGTGCCGCTGCAGCCGGTACAGCCCCAGGTTCCTGATCCCGGAGTCCGGGTCCCTGGTGTGGGTCAGCCCCAGGTTGAAGAAGGAGCCGCCGTCCTGGGGCCAGGTGAACAGCGCGGGCAGCTGGTCCAGGTCCACCTGGTCACCCGTCAGCACGACCTCCTGCACCGGGGCGTCACCGGCCTTCACCTTCTTCGGCGGCACGTGCGTCATCCCGGCCAGTTTGCCGAACGCCTCCCGCACGCCGGTGAAGCCGTGCGGCAGTTCCGGCTTCAGCAGCCCGCTGATCTTCTCGGCGATCTCCTCGGCGCCCTTGAGCCCGAGCGCCTTCGCGAGGCGGCGTTCGGTGCCGAAGACGTTCATCGCCAGCGGCATCGACGCGCCCTTGACGTTCTCGAAGAGCAGCGCGGGGCCCTTGGCCTTCTGCACCCGGTCGACGATCTCCCCGATCTCCAGGTACGGGTCCACCTCCACCTTGATTCGCTTGAGGTCGCCCTCACGCTCCAGAGCCCGAAGAAAGGACCGAAGATCGTCGTATGCCATACGTGCCAGTATCCGCCACGGGTTAGGCTGCCCTCGACGCACACCGCCGCGATCCGCCCCGGGTATCTCCCGGACCTGTGCCGAACCTGTGCCGTCCATCTCCCGGCTACGTACAGAACGTACGCCGTACCCCCGCGTAGACCCGTCGTTCCGACCGTTTACGGCTTCCATACGCGCCCCGAGACTGACCGTATGACCGCCGCCCCCACAGAGATATCCGCGTACGGCGACCACGTTCTCGCCGTCGAACCCACCGGCGCAGAACCCGTCCCCGACGATGCCCGGCACGGCCGTCCGCTCAGCCTGCTGTGGACCTGGACCTCCCCCAACATGGAGTTCGCCACCGTCTTCATCGGCGTGCTCGCCGTCGGCATCTTCGGCCTGGGCTTCTGGCAGGCCGTCCTCGCCATCGTCCTGGGCACCGGCCTCGGCGCCGTCGCCCACGCCTTCCTCGGCCTCAGCGGGCCGCGCTTCGGCGTGCCGCAGATGGTCGCCGGGCGCTCCGCCTTCGGCTACTGGGGCAACGCCCTGCCGGCCGGACTCAACGCGCTGACGGCCGGCATCGGCTGGTTCGCCGTCAACAGTGTCAGCGCCGCGTACGCGCTGAACACGCTCCTCGGCTGGCCGGTGCTGCTCTGCCTGTTCATCGTGGTGATCCTGCAGGTCGCCATCGCCTTCTACGGCCACAACTTCATCCACAGCGCCGAGAAGTACACCTTTCCGGTGCTGACCGTGGTCTTCCTGGTCGCCGCCGCCGTCATCCTGAGCAAGTCGCACATCGGCACGGCCACCGGCTCGAAGGCCTTCCCCGGCGCGTTCCTGCTCACCGCCGGTGCCGCCTTCGGCTACGCCGCCGGGTGGACCCCGTACGGTTCTGACTACACCCGCTACCTCCCGCGCACCGCGCCCAAGTGGGCCGTCGCGCTCTGGCCGGGCCTGGGCGTCCTCGTCTCCTGCGTCTTCCTGGAGATCGTCGGCGCGGCCTCCGCCACCGTGCTGATCCCGGCGAAGGTCGCCGCCAACCTCTCCCTCACCGCCGCCTTCACCTACTCGCTCCCCGGCTGGCTCGCCAACCTGACCCTGCTCGCCATCGCTGTCGGCGGGATCGCGGCGAACGCGCTGAACATCTACTCGGGCTCGCTCTCCTTCATCGCCATGGGCATCAAGCTCCCGGCGGCGGTACGACGTGCCACCGTCTCGCTGGTCTTCGGCGTCGCGGGGACGCTCGTCGCCTGGGGCGGCCTGAGCGACTCCGCGACCAAGTACACGGACTTCCTGCTCGTCATCACCTACTGGATCGGCCCCTGGCTCGCGGTCGTCTTCACCGACCGCTACCTGCGCCGCAACGAGTCGGACGCACAGCTCGCCGCGCTGCTGAGCGACCCGTCGCACCGCAACTGGGCCGCGCCGATCGCCATGGCGGCGGGCACCGGGCTCGGGGTGTGGCTGTTCTCCAACCAGACCGAGTACGTGGGTCTGATCGCCAAGCACGTCCCCGGCATCGGCGACATCGCCTTCGCGGCGGGCTTCGTCATCGCCGGGCTGCTGTACCTGGCGCTGCGTCTGGTCCCCGGCCTCGGCCCGGTCGGCGCAGGCGCCGTGCCCTCGGCGGAGCCGGAGCCGGAGCCCGCCGGGGCCTGACTCCGACAACCCACCGCCCGCTGCCCGCTGCCCACCGCCTGCTGCCTGCTGCCTGCTGCCTGCCGCGGCCTACTGCGCGGCGCGCAGCAGGCGGTGGGCGCAGCAGGCGAGCAGGAGTTCGGCGTGGCAGTCGGCCTCGCCGACCGGCAGGCCGAGCAGGGACTCGACCCGCTCCAGGCGCTGGTACAGGGACTGCCGTCCGACGTGCAGCAGAGCGGCGGTACGGGTCGGACTGCAGCCGTTGCGCAGGTGGACCTCCAGGGTGCGGACGAGGTCGCTGGGGTGCGCGGCCTCCCATTCCAGCAGCGGTCCGAGGGCGCGGCTGACCAGGTGCGCGAGCCGGTCGCGGGCGGCCGGGGTGAGCCCGTCGCCGGTCAACTGGCGTTCCAGGGCGAACGCGCGGGACGAGGTGACCAGCGGGCCGCCGGTGCCGGTGCAGCGGGCGGGCTCCGCCGTGGGCACGGTCAGGGCGAACCCCAGCGCCGTACGGGCCTCGCGCAGCGACTCGCCCCAGCGGCTCCACGCGGCGTCCGCCGGCGCGGCGGGCCCCAGCGCGACGACCGCGCCGGCGCCGGCGCCGTCCGGGCTCGCCTCCGTGAGCGCCGCCCCGGCCGCCCGTACCGCGTCACCGGCCCGGGCCGGAACGGCGAGCAGCGCCGTGACGATTCCCCCCGGAGCGGGTGCGCCGAGCAGTGGCGCACCCAGCTCGGCTGCGGCGCGGTCGAGGACGGTGAGCGCGGATGCGCCGGTCGCGGCGATGCCGACCAGCCACTGGGTCCGGTCGGGACAGAAGTCCAGTGCCCGGGCCCGGGTGAGCACGTCGGAGCGGCTGAGCACCGTCCCTTCGGCGAGTTCGACGAGCAGCGCTGCGGTGCGGCCGTCGCGGTCGGCGGCCGGGTGCGGACGGTTCGTCAGCGACTGGGTGACGATGGCGGTGTTGGCTGCCTCGGCGATCCGGATGAACGGGACGACGGCCCGCAGCGCGACCAGCGGCAGGCCACGGCGACGGCTCTCGTCCACCAGCTCGTAGGGCATCTCCGGCAGCGACCGGCCCAGCTCGACGGCGATCCCGGCGACGCCTCGTTCGGCGAGCTCGCGGACGTAGTGCCGGCGCGCCCCCGCGTCCGCACCGGCGAGGCCGAGGCCGGTGGTGAGCAGCAGTTCGCCGCCGGACAGCAGCGGGCCGATCTCGTAGATCTCGCTGGAGTGCACCCAGCGCACCGGCCGGTCGAGGCCCTTCCCGCCGCTGAGTATCTCGGGCGCGGCATCGCCCATAACGTCGAAGGAGAGGATCTCGCGGAGCGTGAGTGCGGCCATGGCGGCTCCCGGAGCGTAGAGGGCACTGTGGACATGGCGTCAGCCGTTGAGTGGGCTGGAGCGTACTTTCCGCACGTTGCCCCGGTGTTTCACGGCCGGGACAGTGGTGGCATGACAGAGAACTCAACGCTGCTGGCCGTCGCCGTGGCGGAGGCCAGGGCCGGGCTCGCCGAGGGCGGCATCCCGATCGGCGCCGCGCTGTTCGGCCCGGACGGCGAGCTGCTCGGCCGTGGCCACAACCGCCGGGTGCAGGACGGCGACCCGTCGATGCACGCGGAGACGGCGGCGTTCCGGAGCGCCGGTCGGCTGCGCGGCTACGGCCGGACCACGATGGTGACCACCCTCTCCCCCTGCTGGTACTGCTCGGGCCTGGTCCGGCAGTTCGGCATCGGCCGGGTCCTCGTCGGCGAGGCGGAGACCTTCCACGGCGGGCATGACTGGCTCGCGGACCACGGTGTCGAGATCGTCGTCCTGGACGACCCGGAGTGCAAGGCTCTGATGCGGGACTTCATCGCGGCGCGACCCGAGCTGTGGTTCGAGGACATCGGCGAGTGACCGCCGCAACGACCGGCTCACCGAGCAGCGCACCGAGCGACGCACCGAGCAACGCACAGAGCAGCGCACCGACCGGCACACCCAGCAGGAGGAGCAGCATGTCCCCCCGTATCCCCGTGATCGACCTCGGGCCGTGGCTGTCCGGCGACCCCGACGCGCGCACCCGTACCGCCGCCGCAGTGGACGCGGCGCTCAGCCAGGCCGGCTTCCTGCTGATCACCGGGCACGGTGTCAGCCGCGAGCAGCGGGAGGGCGTCCGCGCGGCGGCGCGAGCGTTCTTCGCCCTGCCGAACGAGGTCAAGCAGCGCTACGGCGTGAGTGTCGGCGGCCGCGGCTGGCTGGCCAAGGGCGCGGAGGCGAACGGGTACTCGGAGGGCACGGAGACCCCGCCCGACCTCAAGGAGTCCTGGACGGTGGGCGCGGACCAGCCGATCGGCGACGCCGCGATCGACGACTTCTGGTTCCAGCCGAACCGCTGGCCCGAGGCGGAGGCCCCGGCGCTGCGGAAGACCGTCGAGGACTACCTCGCGGTGATGCGGACGGTCGCGGACGAGGTGCTGCGCCTGCTCGCCGCCGCCCTGGGGCAGCAGACCGGTTTCTTCACCGACCACACCACGCATCCGACGTACACCCTGAACATCAACTGGTACCCGGGCACGGGCGTGGTCGGCGAGCCGCAGCCGGGCCAGTTCCGGATCGGCCCGCACACCGACTTCGGCACGGTGACGCTGCTCGACCGCCAGCAGGGCAGGGGCGGCCTGCAGGTGTACGTCGCCGAGGAGGAAGGCGGCGTGGGCTGGGAAGACGCGCCGTACGACCCGGACGCGCTGACCGTGAACATCGGGGACCTGATGGCGCGCTGGACCGGCGACCGGTGGAAGTCGGGCCGCCACCGGGTGCTCCCGCCGTCGCCGGAGGCTCCGGAGGAGGACCTGATGTCGCTGGTCTACTTCTTCGAGTGCGACCCGCACACGACGGTCAGCCCGGTGGGCGGGACCGTCGCGTACGAGCCGGTCGACTCGTCCGCGTATCTCAGAGCCAAGCTGGAAGCCATCACCGTCGCCTGACGATGCGTCAACAGGTCAGCTGTGACGGGTCAGCTGTGGCCGAGGTCCTCGGCCGGGTCGCTCTCGACGACCGAACCGCTGTCGCGGTCGGGGTGCAGCGGGAACGACTCGACGGTGAACTCGTCCAGGACCGGCGGCGGGGGCTGCGGCGGGGTGGGCATGACCGCCGCCTCCGAGTGGCCCCCGCAGCCGTAGTCGAGCGCGACGATGTGTCCGTCAGCGGGGCCGAACTCGTTGGCGCAGATGCCGAAGGTCTGGCTGAGCGATCCGGCGATCGGCACCAGGAAGCCGCAGGACGAGCAGGACGCCGGGGCGGCCTGCGCCATCGGCGTGTGCGCGCCGTAGTCCTTCTCCCAGCGGTCCGCCGCCAGGTGCAGGCCCAGCCGGGACAGCACCCGGGCCCGGCCGAAGCCGAGTTCCATCGCGACGGCGGAGATCGAGCCCCGGGTGATGGGCGCGGCCAACTCCTCCGTGGCGACAGCGCCGGCCGAGTCGGAGCCGTCGCCGGTCGCCGCCGCCAGCCGCTCGTCCGCCAGGGCGGAGTTCGGCGCTGGTTCGTCCGCGCCGGTCCAGCCCGGCTCCAGGCGCAGATCGTCCTCGTCCGTCGGCAGCAGGTCGCCGGGCCCCATGTCGCCCGGCCGCAGGCGCTCGCTCCACGGCACCCACTGCGGCGCGGTCAGCGCGTCCGGGCCCGGCAGCAGCACCGTCTCGTCGAGCGTGACCTGACGGCTACGGGAGGCGCGGGTCACCGTGACGGCCCAGCGCCAACCCCGGTAGGCCCATTCGCGGGTCGCGAAGTAGTGCGTGACGACGCGCTCGCCGTCGACGTCCACACCCAGGTGCTCGCCGACAGCGGCGTCACCGGCCGCCTCGACGGCGGCACCCCGGGCAAAGTCGACGGCCTCGGCACAGAGCCGGTCGGGGGTACGGCTTCGCGTCGTCGCAGCACTCATCACAGGATCGATTCTCTCCCAAGACTTATCCCTGGATCGCCACCGTCTCCGGACGGCATGGCGCGGGTTGCCTGCCGGAAGGTGTCGGATGTCTCTATTCTGCGGGATTCCGCAGGGCCTCGGCGCGGCACTGCCGGAAGCACCACCGGAACTGCCACGGAGTGAACGCTACCGGTCCTGCCACCACGCCGGACAGTACCTTGTCCCCTTGTGACAGTGCGCCACGAGAAGCGACTCGCGACTCGATGAACTACACGGCACTGCGGGCCGTCCGTCGGGCAGGATGGAGAGTGTGGCCGACGAAGCGTCTCCGGGGTTCACCTCCGGAGGCTCCGAGCGCCCCTCCCCGTCCGGGCCGAGTTCCAGGCCGACGGGGGCGGAGGGGCAGCGGCCCCATGAGCACTCCGACTCGGGGCACTCAGACTCGGGGCACTCCGACTCGGGCCGGGTGGCCCGGATGACCGGCTCACTGCACCGCGCGGCCTCCGCGACCGCGCTTGGCACCGGCCACCTGGTACGCGGCACCGGCCGCCGCATCCGCCGCGCCACCTCCGCCGAGGGCGCGGGCGAGTCCGGCCTGGCGAAGCTGATCGAGCTGCACGCGGTGAACTCCGCGGGCGACATGCTCGTCACCGTCGCCCTCGCGTCCACCATCTTCTTCTCCGTGCCGACCGGCGAGGCCCGGGGCCGGGTCGCCCTGTACCTGCTGATCACGATGGCCCCGTTCGTGCTGCTCGCCCCCGTGATCGGACCGCTGCTGGACCGTCTGCCCAGCGGCCGACGCAGCGCCATGGCCCTGTCCATGCTGGCGCGGGCCGCCGTCGCCTGGATGATGACCAGCTCCATCGCGGGCGGCGGTCTCGCGGTGTACCCCGAGGCACTGGGCGTGCTGGTGGCGTCCAAGGCGTACGGGGTGGTCCGCAGCGTGGTGGTCCCACGCCTCGTGCCGGAGCAGGTCACGCTGGTGAAGGCCAACTCTCGGGTGACCCTGGCCGGGCTGCTGGCCACCGGTCTCGCCGGCGGGCTGGGCGCGCTGCTGCACCTGATCGGACCCGACTGGCCGCTGCGCGGCGCGTTCCTGGTCTATCTCGCCGGAGCGTTCCTGGCGTTCTCCCTGCCGCACCAGGTGGACCTGGCGAAGCACGAGGAGCGGGCGGTCCTGCACGCCGAGGCGACGGCGTACGGGCATCCCTCGCTGCTGAAGGCGGCGAAGCCGGCCCGGATGGGACTGCGCACCGTCGGCCCGTCCGTCATCCTGGCGCTCCGCGCCGAGGGCACTCTGCGCGGCCTTTCCGGCTTCCTCACCTTCTTCCTGGCCTTCCTGCTGCGTGAGCACCCGCTGGGCGGCCTGCACGCCACGGCCGCGCTGGGTGTCGCGGTAGGCGCACTGGGCATCGGGAACGCCGTCGGCACGGCCCTGGGTTCGTGGCTGCGGGCCCGCGGCCCTGAGATTCTCGTCACGCTGCTGCTGGCAATCGCGGGTGCAGCGGCCCTCGCCGCGACGGTCGTCTACGGGCTGCTCACCGTCACGGTTCTGGCAGGGGTGACCGGGCTCACCCAGTCGCTCGGCAAGGTCGCCCTGGACGCCCTGATCCAGCGGGACGTCCCGGAACGCGTGCGCACGTCGGCCTTCGCCCGCTCGGAGACGCTGATGCAGCTCACCTGGGTGCTCGGCGGCGGCCTCGGCATCGTGCTGCCGCTGATCGGACGGCTCGGCATGGCCACGGCGTCGGGCATCCTCGCCGTGTCGCTGGCGTTCACCCTGCGAGGGCTGTTCCGGCTCCCCGGCCCGGCGGCCCGGCCCCACCCGGCGTAACGACCTGGGCAGCGACAGGCCCCCGACGTGGCGTGATCGCCGGCGGACGGTAGCCTCAGCACCATGAGTCTCAACCGCGGTGTCGCCGCCCTCGGAGCCGTCGCCCTCGTCGGGGTTGCCACCCTCGGCGTTTCCTACGGGATCGCCAGCAGTGCGGGCCAGCCCATCCCCAAGGTCTCGGTGACCTCCGGCTCGACGTGGACTCAGTTCTCCCCCGCGTCGACCTGCTACAACGGCGGCGACCCGCTGACGGCGAAGCAGCTCGCCGCGTGCGGTGCGCTGATCCAGAAGCAGGCGAACAACGCGACTGCCCCCGCCATCTCGGTCGCCCCGAACGGCACGTTCATGATCAGCGTGGACAAGAAGCTCACCGAGAAGGGATGGACCGCGAGCGGCGGCCAGACCTCCCTGGTGTCCGAGACGAAGAACTACCAGGCGAGCAACCTCCCGGTCTCCTCGGTCATCGCCGCGGCCTCGTCCACCTCCGCTGCCGCCACCTCGGGCACCGTTCTGGTCCTGGAGCAGCAGGGCAAGACCATCTACGGAGCCTGGCTGTTCCAGCTGAACCAGAAGTCCGCCTGACCCGGTGGCCCCGCCCCGGCTGCTCGTCGTCACCGCCGTCGCCCCCGAGGCGGCGGCGGTAGTGCGTGGCATCTGCACCGCCCTGCCGCAGGTCGGCCCGGTCGAGACAGCGCTGCCGGGTGGCTGGACTGTCCAGCGCTGCGGCCCGGTGGACGTGCTGGCCGCCGGTGTCGGCCCGGCCGCAGCCGCCGCCGGGACGGCCACCGCGCTCGCGCTCGATCCGGGCGGCTACAGCCTGGTCGTCTCCGCCGGGATCGCGGGCGGCTTCGCCCCGCTCGCGCCGCTGGGCTGCGCCGTCGTCGCCGAGGCGATCATCGCCGCCGACCTGGGCGCGGACACCCCCGACGGCTTCGCGACCGTCACCGAGTTGGGCTTCGGGCGCGTCCGCCACGACACGTCGCACCACGAGCTGGTGACCGCGCGCCTGCGCGAGGCCGGCGTTCCCACCGCGACCGGGCCGATCCTGACCGTGTCCACGGTCACCGGCAGCGCCGCGCGCGCCACCGAGCTGGCGGCGCGTCACCCCGGGGCCGTCGCCGAGGCGATGGAGGGCTTCGGAGTCGCCGAAGCCGCGGCCGGATACGGCACAGCGGTGCTGGAGCTCCGTACCGTGTCCAACGCCGTCGGCCCGCGCGACCGCGCCGCCTGGCGCATCGGCGAGGCGTTCGCCGTGCTCGAACGAGCCTTCGCGGTACTGCCGTACGGCGAGCTGGGCTGAGCGGTTAGGGTCGTCAGGGGCAGAGCGCACGACCGCTGAGCGCACGACCGCAGCGCGCACCCGCTGAGCACATCCGCTGAGCATCCGCAGAGACTGGGAATCGGGGACCGTCATGACCGCGACGAGCAGCAGCAGCGACCGTCTGGCAACCGCGTACTCGCCCTGCCCCAACGACACCTTCGTCTTCCACGCCTGGGCCCACGGCCTCGTCCCCGGCCCGCTCACCCCCGAGGTGACCTTCGCCGACATCGACGTCACCAACGGCCTGGCCGAGCGCGGCGAGCTCGACCTGCTGAAGATCTCGTACGCCGCGCTGCCCTGGGTCCTGGACGAGTACGCGCTGCTGCCCTGCGGCGGCGCGCTCGGGCGCGGCTGTGGGCCGCTCGTGCTGACCGGACTAGCGGCGTCCGGCGACCCCGCCGCCCTGGCTGGGAAGACCGTCGCCGTTCCCAGCGAGCGGTCCACCGCGTACCTGCTGTTCCGGCTCTGGGCGGCCGACGCCGTGCCGGGCGGCCTGGGCGAGGTCGTCGTGCTGCCGTTCCACGAGATCATGCCCGCGGTGCGAGACGGCAAGGTCGACGCCGGCCTGGTCATCCATGAGGCCCGGTTCACCTACCAGCAGTACGGGCTGCACAGCCTGGCCGACATGGGCGAGGCATGGGAGGCCGCGACCGGGCTGCCCATCCCGCTCGGCGCGATCGTCGCCCGCCGCTCGCTCGGCGCGGAGCGCCTGGGCGAGCTGGCCGCAGCGATCCGCGCCAGCGTCGAGTACGCCTGGGCGCAGCCGCAGGCGAGCCGGGACTACGTGCTCGCGCACGCCCAGGAGATGGACCCGGCCGTCGCCGACCAGCACATCGCCCTCTACGTGAACGACTTCACGGCCGAGCTGGGCCCGGACGGTTACGCGGCCGTCCGGGCCCTGCTCGACCGTGCGGCCGCAGCGGGCCTGGTGCCTCCGGTCGCCGCGGAGGCCCTGGCCTTCCCCGGCGTCATCGGCTGACTGCCTCGCCGGCAGTACCGGCCGGGGCGGGCGGCTCAGACGTCCAGCTGGTCGGCGACCGCGCGAAGCAGCGTCGCGACCTGATGCCCGGCCTGCTTCTCGGGATAGCGCCCGCGCTGCAGGCCCGGGAGGATGCGCTCGAGGAGGGTCGTCAGATCCTGCACGATGGGGGCGAGATCATCCGGTTTGCGACGGTTCGCCGCGGCCAGCGAGGGGAGATCCTCCAACAGGATCACCTTCTGCGCCTGGTCGCCTCGGTGTCCGGCGATCACGCCGAACTCGACGCGCTGGCCGGGCTTGAGTGCTTCGACCCCGCTGGGCAGCGCCTTGGAGTGCACAAAGACGTCGCCGCCGTCGTCGCTGGAGAGAAAGCCGAAGCCCTTCTCGGAGTTGAACCACTTGACCTTGCCCGTGGGCATCGGAGACCTCGTCGCTGGTGAGATGGGGGTGGAGACGTGTGGTGAGGAGCCGGGTGATCAGCTGCACTGGACCGCGCTGGTGCTGATGGTCTGCCAGGTGGATCAGTGCCGCGCCATTGTTCCAGGTCGACGGCCGGTTGATCGAGCGCATTCCCCGGGGCCGAGCGCCTGGGAGCCGGGATGCGCGATACGCCGCAGCTGTTTCGCCGGCCGTTTCGCCGTGGCCACGGTGCACCCCCGATCCCTTGGCGGGGTCGCTGCCGGACAGTCGCGGCGCAATCCCCGTGCGTGACGTGCATACCCTTGAGGGGTGACTACTGAAACTAAGCAGCCCGGCGACGCGCTGGTCCGAGTCGGCGCGATCCTGTTCCTCGTCGGTGCGGTGGCGACCGTCGCCACGGTGGCCCCGTTGTTCCTGGGGCTGGCGCCGCTGCCGACGGCGGCGTACTTCGTGAGCATGGTGATGCCGCTGGGCTTCGGCGTCGCGCTGGTCGGGCTGCTGCGCTCGGCCCGGGCGCAGCGCCGGCCGGCCGGTCGGCCCGTTCAGAGCGCCAGGTAGTTCAGAGCGCCGGGCAGTCAGGGCACCAGGTAGGAATCCAGCCAGTCGGGGAACACGGTGAGGTCGGGCAGGACCACGTCTGCCCCCGCCTCGCTGAGCGCCTCGGCGTCGTACGGACCGGTGGCGACGGCGACGGCCAGCGCTCCGCCGGTGCGGGCGCCGATGATGTCGCCGAGGTGGTCCCCGACGTAGATCGTCGCCCCCTCCTCCCGCAGCACCGTCCCCTTCTCGGTGCCGAAGACCGACCCGTGCAGGGCGTCGGCGACGAGGTCGAGGGCGTCGAGGTTGCGGCGGGCGTTGGGGGTGAACTTGCCGGTGACCACGATGCTCCGGCCGCCGTGCTTCTGGACCGCGGCGAGCGCCTCGCGGGCTCCGGGCAGCGCGAGGCAGCCGGCGACGCCGTGCTCCCGGTAGAGGGCGCGGTAGCGGTCGGCCATGGCGGGGACGTCCGAGGCCGGGAACCAGTGGACGAGCTCCTGCTCGACGGGCGGCCCGAGCCGTCCGACGGCGAGGTCACTGTCGATGACCGCGCCGGTCTCGGCGGCGAGGAAGTCGTAGACCGCCTTGATGCCCGGCCGGGAGTCGATCAGCGTCATGTCGAGGTCGAAGCCGATGGTCAGCGCAGCGCGTTCGATCATGCCGCTCACCCTACGGGCCACGTACCTCGGGTGCCGTCGGCAGGATTCGTCCCGTACTGCCTCTTGTGACCCACGTCACCCCGTTCCACCATGGCAGGATGCCGACGACAGCAGAGCAGGCCCAGCAGCAGGCGAACGCGCAGCGCAAGGCATATATCGCCCAAGGCTTTGACCTGGTGGCGGGCACCTTCGACACCGTGAACGGCGACTTCTTCAACGGCCTGGGGGCGCGGCTGGTGCAGCTCGCCGGCGTGCGTCCGGGCGACCGCGTGCTGGACCTCGGCTGCGGCCGGGGTGCGGTGCTGTTCGCCGCCGCCGCGGCTGTCGGTCCGGACGGCTACGCGGCCGGGATCGACCTCTCCCCCGAGATGGTGCACGCCACAGCCGCCGAGATCGCGCGGCGGGGCCTGCGCAACGTCGCCGTTCGGGTGGACGACGCGGAGGACCCGGGCTTCCCGGCGCGTTCCTTCGAGGCGGTCCTGGCCGGGCTGATGCTGTTCATCACCCCGGACCCGGCCGCCGCCCTGGTCGCCGCGCACCGGTTACTGACGACGGGGGGACGCTTCGCGATGACGACCTTCGGCCCGGCCGACCCCCGTTGGGAGCGTCCGCTGCGCGCCGCCCTCGCCTTCCAGGAGCCGCCGCAGCCGCCCGCGAGCACGGGGGCGGGCAGGGGCGGCAACGGACTGCTCGACGCCCCCGAGGACATCGCGGAACTGCTCGGCCGGGCGGGGTTCACCGAGGTGGCGACCGTCGACGAGGAACTGGTCACCACGACGGAGCCGGACGAGTGGTGGGCCTCGGCGTGGTCGAGCGGGCGCCGCGCCGCGCTGGAGCTGATCCCCGTCGAACGGCGGGAGGACGCCCGAAAAGCGGCGCTCGCGGAACTCGAACTCCTGGCCGTGGACGGCGTCCTGACCCGCCATTCGGTGATCCGTTACACCACGGCCGACAAGGAGTAGGGTCGGTCCGGTCGATCTTCGCGGCTGCGGGCACCAGCGGCTACGCCGCGGGGCGCACGCCGTCGCGGTGACACCATGCGGCACCGCCGCGTGGCGGCGCCTTGTAAGGCGGCGGAGCGCCCTTCGTAGCGGAGCTACCAGGGCGTTTCTCCCCCAGCCTTCGGCCGGGAGGTGGAGGTGCAGCCTTCGCGGCGAGGTGCCGCCACGCGGCGGAGCCGCACTCGGCCGGACCGGCCCCAGGGCCGTCAGGCCCGGGCTCACCCGCGCCGGTAGCGGGAGATCCGCCAGGCCAG
Organism: Streptacidiphilus sp. MAP12-16; assembly: GCF_041262165.1. Taxonomy (NCBI): domain Bacteria; kingdom Bacillati; phylum Actinomycetota; class Actinomycetes; order Kitasatosporales; family Streptomycetaceae; genus Streptacidiphilus; species Streptacidiphilus sp. MAP12-16. Next base: position 135,103 of record NZ_JBGCBY010000003.1, on the reverse strand, counting down.
GAACGCCGCCGAGCAGGCCGCCGCCGACCGCAGCCACACCCCGGCTGCGGAACGCAACGATGCCTTGAACTGGGCGCTGGTCAGTGGGTGCCCCGGCGGCTGCCCGTGGGTGTGCTGGTACAGCCAGAAGCCGCAGCCTGCGGCGACCAGCAGCGGCAGCCACAGCCCGGCGACGTGCGTGGACGCGCGTCCGATCCGGCGCGCGGTGTAGGCGATGAACCAGCCGAGCAGGGCGACGTACCAGAGGGCCAGCACGGCGGCGCTGACCAGGATCAGCACCGCCAGCGACTCCATCGGCGGCAGCGGCACCCGGACCGGGGCGGCGGCCTCGACGCCGTCCTCGTCTGTCTCGGGTTGCTCGGCGGGCAGCTCGGGTCTGCCCAGCAGGCGGCGCAGGAACGGCCGTCGGGGCGGGAGGGCGGCCGGATCGAGGCCGCCCTCGCCGTCGTCGTCCGCCCCGGGACCGCGGGGCGTCGGGACGCGGGCCGACCGGGGGTCGCCGTGGTCCGGGTCGAGGAAGTCAGGCTCGTAGGTGGCCCGCCAACCGGGCAGCTCGCCCAGCGTCTCATCGCTCAGCGGCGGCACCCCGCCGGGGCCGAGCTCGGGCGCGGCGCCGACGCCGTCCCCCGCGCCTCCGCCGCCGAGGCGCCACCAGTCGACGGGCGCGCCCGTTCCGCCCGCGCCACCGCCCGCCGGCCCGGACCGCCCGGCCTGCTTGGGGACCGAAGGCCCGGACGGGTAGGCACCTGCCGCGTACTCCCCTTCGCGCTTCCGCGCGCCCCTTGGCGCGGGCGCCGACGGCACGCCGTTGCGCACCGCCCGGCTCACCACCTCGTCCGGCGTGCCGATCCCGGCGAGGATCTTCTGCAACGCCGTCGCCTCCGTCCGCCGCGAGCCGGACGACGTGTCGCCGCGCCGCGTGTCGATGTCCTCGCGCAGCGTGGTGACCAGGCGCGCCCGCTCAGCCGCAGTGAGCGGGGTGGCCTGCGCCAGGTCCCCGACCCGGCTGAGGTAGTCGTAGACGAGTTGGTCGCTCTCGATTCCCATGGCGGCGATCACCCTCCCCGGTAGGCACCCCGTCGCGCGTGAACCCGAGCCTAGACCGACCGGCACGGGTGGCGGGCGGTCGGTCCCCGGGGGGCCTGTTGTCTGCCTCTCCCGTACCCGGAGAACCGCACCGGCACGCCCTTGCACCACGGTTGCACCCCCGTCCACACCGCCCGACCGCACCCCCCGTCCACACCGCCTGTCCACACCGCCTGTCCACACCGCCTGTCCACACCTCCGCCCGGCGGGCGATCGGCCTCCGGCCGCGCAGGCCCCGCCGGTGCGGCCTTGCCGTGGACCGGACGCGTCGGGCCTGCGCTGACGCTCCTCTGCTCACCCGTACGACTTGCCCGCGCGAGCGGCTAGCCTGGATCGGATGAGCAGTCGAAGAAGCGGTCAACCGGGCAGCGGCAGCAGCCACACCCGCGCCTCGGCACCGCGCACCCTCGCCGAGGAGCTGCGCGCGCGGCCCGACGAGGCTCTGGCGGCGCTGCTGCGGGCCCGCCCCGACCTGCTGCACCCGGTCCCCAGCGACCTCACCCAGCTGTCGACGCGGCTGTCCACCCGCGCCTCGGTCGTCCGCGCGCTCGAACGGCTGGACCGGTTCACCCTGCAGACCGCGGAGGCTCTCGCGGTCGCACCCGACGGCTGCCCCTACGCCACCCTCCTCGGCCTGCTCACCGGCACCGAGCCCGGCACCGAGCCCGGCGACGGGACGGCCGCCGTCACCACCGCCGTCACCACCGCCGTGATCGCCGTCCTCCCGGCCGCGCTGGCGACGCTGCGCCAACAGGCCCTGGTGTGGGGCGGCGAGGACCAGCTGCGACTGGTCCGCACGGCCCGTGACGTGCTCGCACCGTCGAACGGGAACCCGGGGCCCACCGGCCTGGGCCCGACCTTCGCCGAGGCCACCACCGGGGTCTCCCCCGGCCGCCTGCAGGAGTTGCTCGCCGATGTCGGGCTGCCCGCCACCCACGACCCGGTCAGCGCCGTCGCCGCCCTCGCCGCGCTGTTCGAGGACCGCCCCCGGGCCGCCGAGCTGCTCGCCGACGCTCCTCCGGGTGTCAAGGACGTGCTGCGACGGCTGATGTGGGGGCCGCCTTACGGGGCCTCGCCGCCCCGCGCGGTCCGCGCCGCCGACGCCCGCACCCCGGTGGAGTGGCTGCAGGCGCGCGGCCTGCTGCTGCCGGCGGGCCGCGAGAACGTCGTCCTGCCCCGCGAGGTAGCCCTGCACCTGCGCGGGGGCCGCGCGCACCGGACCGTCGAGCCGCTGCCTCCGGCGGTCACCACGGCCGCCGAGCACGACCCGAAGCTGACGGACCGCGCGGCCGCCGCTCAGGCGTTCACCGCCGTCCGCATCGTCGAGGAGGCGCTCGACCTGTGGAGCACCGAGGCGCCCGCCGTGCTGCGCACCGGCGGCCTCGGCGTGCGCGAGCTGCGCCGCACGGCGACGGCCCTGGATCTTCCGGAGCCGGAGACCGCGTTCTGGCTGGAGCTCGCCTACGGCGCGGGCCTGCTCGCCGCCGACGGCGAGACCTCCGAACGCTGGGCTCCGACACCGCTGTTCGACGAGTGGCTGCGCCGTCCGGTCGCCGAGCGCTGGCTGCTGCTGGCCCGTACCTGGCTGGCGACGACCCGGGTGGCCGCGCTCGTCGGCAGCCGGGACGCCAAGGACAAGATCCTCGCGGCGCTCGGCAACGACCTCGACCGTACGGCGGCCCCCGAGCTGCGCCGCAGCGTCCTCACCCTGCTCGCCGGGCTCCCCCGCGGTTCGGTCGGCGACCCGGTCTCCCTGCTCGAACACCTGCGCTGGCAGAACCCACTGCGCGGCGGATCCACCCGGGACCGCCTGGTCGGCTGGACCCTCCGCGAGGCCGAGCACCTCGGCCTGACCGGCCGTGGAGCGCTGGCCACCCATGCCCGGCGGCTGCTCGACGGCGGGGACCCCACGGCGTCCCTGCAGCCGCTGCTCCCCGAGCCGTTGGACCACGTCATCCTGCAGCCCGACCTCACCGCGATCGCCCCTGGGCCGCTGCACACCAACCTGGCGCAGACCCTCGCGGTCGCCGCCGACATCGAGTCCAAGGGCGGCGCGACGGTCTACCGCTTCACCCAGGAGTCGGTGCGCCGCGCCCTGGACGCCGGGCGCAGCGCCGAGGAGCTGCACTCCTTCCTCGCCCTGCACTCGCGCACGCCCGTCCCGCAGCCGCTCAGCTATCTGATCGACGACGTGGCGCGACGGCACGGACGGCTGCGCGTCGGCGCAGCCTCGGCCTATCTGCGCTGCGACGACGACGCGCTGCTCGCCGAGCTGCTCGCCGACCGCCGCGCGGTGCAGTTGCGGCTGCGGCGGCTGGCGCCGACGGTGCTGTCGGCCCAGGCCGAACCGACGACCGTACTGACCCAGCTGCGGGCGATGGGGTACGCGCCCTCGGCGGAGTCGCCGGACGGCGATGTGCTGATCTCCCGCCCGGACGCGCTGCGGACGCCTCCGCGCAGCGCACCGCTGCCGGTGTCGGACGGCCCGCCGGCGGTGCCCGAGGGCCTGCTGGGCGCCGCGGTGAAGGCGGTCCGGGCGGGTGACCGCGCGGCAACCGCCGTCCACCGCCAACCAGCGACGGCGGCGCCTGCCGATCCGAACGCGCCGGCCGCCGCTCCCGGCCTGGCCGCACTGCCGCGCACGACCGCCGCCGACACCCTGGCGGCGCTGCAGACAGCCGTGCTGACCGGAGACCGGGTCTGGATCGGCTACGTCAACGCCGACGGCGCGGCCAGCCAGCGGGTCGTCGAACCGGTAAGAGTGGCGGGCGGTTTCGTCACGGCGTACGACCATCTCCGCGAGGAGGTACGCACGTTCAGCCTGCACCGGATCACCGGTGTGGCCGAGCTGGCGGACGGTTCGTAGGTTCACCGGACTGACATATGATCCGCATGAAAATTCCTGCAACCGTCTCATGATTTTCTTACGTCATGAACGGTGGGTGCACGACGGATCGGAAGCGGATCAAGCTCCCCCGAGCCGGCGTGCCCCTGTGCGAATCAGCCCCCACCACCCCGGAGAGCCCCGCCATGCGCCCCAGTACTGCCCGCCGCCCGCTGCTCCCCAGCCTGGCGGCGACAGCTCTCCTGGCACTCACCCTGGCGGCCTGCGGCTCCTCCTCACCCGGCTCCTCCCAGGCGCTGGGCACGCCCGCGCCCAGCACGTCCGTCGCTCCGACGCCGACGCCGAGCCCGTCCAGCACCATGGTGTCGCTGCCCACCGGACCCCACACCGCGATGACCAAGGTCAGGGACACCGCCGCCGGACCGATCTACCTGGTGAAGCTGCACGGACCGAAGTCCGGGGTGACCGGCAACGTCTGGGTGTGGCTGCCGCCCGAGTACAACGACCCCGCCTACGCCGGCTACGGCTTCCCCGTGGTGAGCCTCTACTCCGGCGGCCAGAGCAACGGCTACAACACCTGGACCGACGACAGCCAACTGCCCATCGAGGAGGCCGACGTCCGGCTGAGCAAGGCGGGCAAGGCACACCCCTTCATCCTGCTGATGCCGGTGCAGAACTTCATCTCCAGCGAGAGCCACGAGCTGGACTGCAGCGACATCCCCGGCCAGGTCAAGATGGGCACCTGGATGGGCGAGGACGTGACCGACTTCGCCCGCGCGAACTTCCGCACCCTGAAGACCCGCGACGGCTGGGGCGTCGCCGGCGCGTCGACCGGCGGCCTGTGCTCCGCCAAACTGGCGCTGCAGTACCCGCAGACCTTCCGCGCCGCCGTCCCCATCGACGGCTACTTCATCCCCGACTCCCTGTTCTGGCGCGGCCACGCGGCCGAGATGGCGGCCAACACCCCGCAGATCATGGTCAGCAAGGCCACCACTGACATCGACATGATGGTCACGGCGGGCGGCGCGGAGCAGTACGAGGTCAACGTGGTGAAGGCGTTCGTCAAGCGGGCGTCACCCTCGGTGCACATCACCTACCTGGAACTGCCGCACGCCGACCACTCCACCAAGAACTTCAAGCGGGTCATCGACGCCACGCTGGTCTACCTCAGCCAGCACCTCGCCGCACCGACGGCCGGGTGAGCGCCCGGGCTGGCACACTGGAGGGTCTGCCCCCGCACACCGGCATCGGGTAGGACCGGCACCCTCGGAGGACCCGCACGTGAATGACGGCCCGCTCATCGTCCAATCCGACAAGACCCTGCTGCTGGAGACCGGGCACCCGCTGGCCGGTGACTGCCGCCGCGCCATCGCGCCGTTCGCGGAGCTGGAGCGGGCGCCCGAGCACGTCCACACCTACCGGGTCACCCCGCTGGGTCTGTGGAACGCCCGCGCGGCCGGACACGACGCCGAGCAGGTCGTGGACGCCCTGGTCACCTACTCGCGCTACCCGGTGCCGCACGCCCTGCTGGTGGACGTCGCCGACACCATGGCCCGGTACGGGCGGCTCACCCTGTCCAAACACCCCGTGCACGGCCTGGTGCTCACCAGCACCGACCGTCCGGTGCTGGAGGAGGTGCTCCGCTCCAAGAAGATCGTCCCGCTGGTGGGTCAGCGCATCGACCCCGACAACGTCGCGGTTCACCCCTCCGAGCGCGGCCAGATCAAGCAGGTGCTGCTGAAGCTCGGCTGGCCGGCCGAGGACCTCGCCGGATACGTGGACGGGGAGGCGCACCCGATAGAGCTGGACCAGAACGGCTGGCAGCTCCGCCCCTACCAGGAGCAGGCCGTCGAGGGCTTCTGGCACGGCGGCTCCGGCGTCGTCGTGCTGCCGTGCGGCGCGGGGAAGACCCTGGTCGGCGCGGCGGCGATGGCCACCGCCAAGGCCACCACCCTGATCCTGGTGACCAACACCGTCTCCGCCCGGCAGTGGAAGCACGAGCTGGTCAAACGCACCTCGCTGACCGAGGACGAGATCGGCGAGTACAGCGGCACCCGCAAGGAGATCCGCCCCGTCACCATCGCCACCTACCAGGTGATGACGACCAAGCGGAAGGGCGTCTACGCCCACCTGGAGCTGTTCGACGCCCGCGACTGGGGCCTGATCGTCTACGACGAGGTGCACCTGCTGCCCGCACCGGTCTTCCGCTTCACCGCCGACCTGCAGGCCCGGCGGCGGCTCGGCCTCACCGCGACTCTGGTCCGCGAGGACGGCCGCGAGGGCGACGTGTTCTCGCTCATCGGCCCCAAGCGCTTCGACGCGCCCTGGAAGGAGATCGAGGCCCAGGGCTATATCGCCCCCGCCGACTGCTGCGAGGTCCGGGTCACCCTGACCGACACCGAGCGCCTCGCCTACGCCACCGCGGAGCCCGAGGAGCGCTACCGATACTGCGCGACCACGGCGACCAAGCGCCGCGTCACCCAGGCACTGGTGGAGAAGCACCGGGGCATCCCCACCCTGGTCATCGGCCAGTACATCGACCAGCTGGACGAACTCGGCGAGGCCCTGAACGCCCCCGTCATCAAGGGCGAGACGACGAACCCGCAGCGCGAGAAGCTGTTCGACGCGTTCCGCAACGGCGAGATCACCGTGCTGGTGGTGTCCAAGGTCGCGAACTTCTCCATCGACCTGCCCGAGGCCACGGTCGCGATCCAGGTCTCCGGTACCTTCGGCTCGCGCCAGGAGGAAGCGCAGCGCCTCGGCCGGGTGCTCCGCCCCAAGGCGGACGGGCACACGGCGCACTTCTACTCGGTCGTCGCCCGCGACACCATCGACCAGGACTTCGCCGCGCACCGCCAGCGGTTCCTGGCCGAGCAGGGGTACGCCTACCGGATCATCGACGCGGACGACGTGCTGTGACGAGGCGGTAGCGGCGGCCGACGGCGGCCTCTGTTCAGCGCAGCTAGCGCTTGACGCCGTCGATGCCTTCGCCGCCGAGCAGCACGACGCGCCACGCGGTGTCGAGGAAGACCCCGACGCCGCGGACCGCGGTTCGCACGGGGCTGCCCTTGTGGTCCTGCTTGGTGCTGCCGTGCGGATCGCCCTGCCGAGTGGTCGTGCGAGTGCCGGGGCGAGCGTTCTGTCGGGGGACCTGCCGAGTGCCTGAGGCGGCCACGGCCTGCGGATTCATGTGTGCGGTAGCCATGCTTCAACCGTAGGTCTCCAGGCCGCTCCGGGCGTCGCCCGGCAGGCCGATCCGGGGGTGCGCGAAGCATCCTCCCTCGGGTGTACGCGCGCTCCTCCCCAGGTCAGGGATCACCCTGAGACCGGGGCCGGGGCCGGAGACCGGGGACGGAGGCCGGGATCGGGGACGGGGACTGGGGACGGGGACTGGGGACGGAGGCCGGGGACCGGGGACGGGGACGGGGACTGGGGACGGAGGCCGGGGACGAGTGCCGGGGACGGAGGCCGGGGACCGGGGACGGGTGCAGGGGAGCTCTGCCGGGGAGCTCTGCCGGAAAACGGTTCGCGGACACCCCGTGGACGGGTCTAGGATGTCCGGTCTGCCGCCTCCCCCTCCGTTCCGGGGCCCGGGGAGTGCGCCGCCCGGCCGGTACCGGGCGGCTCTCAAACTCCATCGCCGAACTTTGAGACCGCTGCGCGCCGGGCCACCCCCGGTGTCTCGCAGCCGGGAAGGCTCCTCCGTGCCCGCGCACACCTCCACGCACGCCGACTCCACCGCGAACCCGCTCGACCGCGAGCGCGCCCACCTCGCCCAGTCCCGCGCGGCGCTCCGCGCCATGCGCGCCGACGTCGAGTCGCTCGACCTGTCCGACGTCACCGGCAACTGGGTGAACGCCGCGATCCTGCAGCGCGAGATGTCCGACCGGATCAAGGCGCTCGCCGACCTCGCCCACACCCCCCTCTTCTTCGGCCGCCTCGACTACCTGCACGCCCCGGGCGTGGACCTGGTCGAGGGCGCAGGAGGAGAACAGTTCTACATCGGCCGGCGCCACGTCCACGACGACGACGGTGACCCGATGGTCATCGACTGGCGCGCGCCCGTCTCCCAGCCGTTCTACCGGGCCAGCCGCAAGGACCCGCTGGATGTCGGCCTGCGCCGCCGCTTCGGCTACACCGGTGGCGAGTTGACCGCCTACGAGGACGAGCACCTCACCGACGCCACCGAGGCGGAAACCGCGAGCGCCCTGCTCACCGCCGAGATCGAACGACCCCGCGTCGGCCCCATGCGCGACATCGTCGCCACCATCCAGCCCGAGCAGGACGAGATCGTCCGCGCCGACGTGCACGGCACGGTCTGCGTCCAGGGCGCCCCCGGCACCGGTAAGACCGCGGTCGGCCTGCACCGTGTCGCCTACCTGCTGTACGCGCACCGCGAGCGCCTGGCCCGCACCGGCACCCTGGTCATCGGCCCCAACCGGTCCTTCCTGCACTACATCGAGCAGGTGCTGCCGGCCCTGGGCGAGCTGGACGTGGCCCAGGCCACGGTGGAGGAACTGGTCTCGCACGTGGCCGTCAGCGGCGCCGACCCGGCCGACGCGGCCGTCGTCAAGGGCGACGCCAGGATGGCGGCGGTACTGCGCCGCGCCGTGCGCTCCGGCATCCGGATGCCCACCGAGCCGTGCGTCGTCGTCCGCGGCTCACGCCGCTGGCGCATCCCTGCCTACGAACTCGAGGAGCTCGTACGTGAGCTGATGGACCGTGACATCCGCTACGGCGCGGCCCTGGCAGCCCTGCCGCAGCGCATCGCGCACGCCGTCCTGGTCAAGATGGAGAACGGCGGCGAGGCGCCCGACGACCGGGTCCAGGACAGCGTCGCCCGCAACGCCGCCGTGAAGGCGACCGTCAAAGCGATCTGGCCCGCCGTCGACCCCGCGAAGCTGGTCTTCCGGCTGCTGTCCGACGCCGAGTTCCTGCGCGACTGCGCCGACGGCATCCTCACCCCCGGCGAGCAGCAGACCATCCGGTGGCCCAAACCTCCGCGCAGCGTGCGGTCCGCCCCCTGGTCGCTCGCCGACGCGGTCCTCGTCGACGAGACCCGCGACCTGGTGGAGCGCACCCACTCGCTCGGCCATGTGGTCCTGGACGAGGCGCAGGACCTCTCCCCCATGCAGTACCGCGCGGTCGGCCGCCGCTGCACCACCGGGTCGGCGACCGTCCTCGGCGACATCGCGCAGGGGACGACGCCGTGGGCGACCGGGACCTGGGCCGAGGCCCTGACGCACCTGGGCAAGCCCGGGTCCCGGATCGAGGCGCTGACCAAGACCTTCCGCGTCCCCAGCGAGGTCATCGGCTACGCCTCGCGGCTGCTGCCGGGCATCGCCCCCGACCTGGCCCCGGCCGAGTCCGTCCGCGAGTCGGTCGGCGCGCTGACCATCCGCCACATCCCCGCCGCGCGGCAGCCCGGCGACCTCGACGGGCTGGACTCGGCGGCGCGGGACTCGGCCGCTCTGGATTCGGCGGCGCTGGATTCGGCCGCGCTGGACTCGGCCTCGGCGCTCACGCTGCCGGCCCCATCGCCCGAGCTGGTCCGGGCCGTGGTCGCCGCCTGCCGCGAGACGCTGCGCAACGAGGGCTCCATCGGCCTGATCGCCGCCGACGACCGCATCCCCCTGCTCGCCGCCGCCCTCGACGCGGCGGGCCTGCCCTACCTCGACCCGGGCGTGGAGACCTCGGCCGAGGCCCGGCTGACCCTCGTCCCCGCCTCGCTGGCGAAGGGCCTGGAGTACGACTACGTCGTACTCGACGAGCCCGCCGCCATCGTCGACGGCGAACCCGACACCCGCACCGGCCTGCGCCGCCTCTACGTCTGCCTCACCCGCCCGGTCTCCGGCCTGACGGTCCTGCACGCACGCCCGCTGCCGCAGGCGCTGGCGGCGCACCGCTGACCGGCTCCGCCGGCAGGTGAAGACCGACCGGCACATGGGGCGGCGAGGCTCTGCACGATGAACCCGGCGCGCTGCCAACCTTGCACCTCCGTAGGCGGCTGGTCGCACACGCGGTTGATCAAGCAGAGCCTCGCGCCCCTGCTGTGCATGGAGCCGCCAGGCAGACAGGCCCTACGCCACGGCGTGGGCCTCGGCGTCGACGAGGCGGCGCCACTGCTGGACCAGGCCGGTGTCCACGGGGGTGTCCCAGCCGCCGGTGCGGACCATGCCGCCGACGTGGAAGCCGTCGATGCCGATCGCGCAGAGATCCGCCACCTGGTGGGCCTTGAGGCCGCCGCCGACGAGGATCCGCGGGCTGTAGCCGGGCTCGCCGGAGCGCGCGGCCTCGACGGCGAGGACGTCCAGGCCCGAGGCGACGCCCGACGCCGATCCCGCGGTCAGGATGGTGTCGAGCCCCGGCAGGCCGTCGATCGCGGCGCGGACCGCCGCGCGATCGGCGGCGTTGTCCAGGGCGCGGTGGAAGGTCCAGCGGCAGCCCGGGACCGCGGCCAGGACGGTGCGCACCGCGTCGAGGTCGACCGCCCCCTCGGGGGTGAGGAAGCCGAGCACGAACTCCTCTGCGCCCTCCGCGCGCAGCGCCTCCGCCGTGGCGGACAGCTGGTCCAGGTCGCGCGGCTGGAAGCCGTCACGGTCGCGCAGCATGACCCGGAGTGGGATGTGCACGGCCGCCCGGATGCGGGCGAACTCCTCGACGTTGGGGGTCAGTCCGTCGGCGGCCATGTCGGTGACCAGCTCAAGGCGGTCGGCACCACCGGCAGCTGCTGCCACCGCATCCTGCGCGGATGTGGCGATCACCTCGAAGATTGGTCTAGACATATTCCTAAGACTGCCATATCCAGGCGCTGCGCGGCGAGTCCTGACCGCCCCTTGATCACGCAAACTTCACACACGCCACTCCCTCACAATGGCGTCATGACATCGCCGACGCACCCCGACACCGAGCTGGCCCGAACCTTGCTCGGACGCTGGATCCCGCTGCTGGAACGGGTCGTGGACGCGAACTCCCCGGCCCCCGCGCCGTTCGGCGACGAGCTGCTGCGCCGGTGGTCGGAGCCGCAGCGGCGGTACCACGCGCTCGCCCATCTGGACGCGGTGCTGACCTCCGTGGACGACCTCGCCGGCGACGCCGACGACGCCGACGCGGTACGCCTGGCCGCGTGGTTCCACGACGCCGTCTACGCGCCGGACCGCTCGGGCAACGAGGAGCGCAGCGCCCGGCTGGCGTCCCGGGTCCTGGCCGAGGCGGGTGTCCCGGCGGCCACCGTCGCCGAGGTGGCCCGACTGGTGCGGCTGACGGAGAGCCACGATCCGGCGCCGGGCGACCGCAACGGCGAGGTGCTGTGCGACGCGGACCTGGCCGTGCTGGGCGGCTCGGAACGGGCCTACGCGGCCTATACGGCGGCCATACGCGCCGAGTACGCGTTCGTGCCCGAGCCGGACTTCCGCGCCGGACGGGCGGCGATCCTGCGGCAGCTGCTCGCGCTGCCCGCCCTGTTCCGCACGCGGGCCGCGTGGGAGGCGTACGACGCGGCGGCCCGGCGCAACCTGGCAGCCGAGCTGGCCGAACTCGGCGACGTCGGCGACGACGGCGACGGCGTCGGCGACGACGGCGACGACGGCGACGTCAGCGACGTCAGCGAGTAGAGCTCTTCCGCCGTCGCAGCCCGCCGGCGATCAGCCGCGCCACCAGCTCCTTGCTCGGTACCGGCTGCGCACCGGCCGCCACAGCCGCCGCGTAGAGCCGCTCGGGCACGTCGTAGTGGTCCCGCTCGAAGCCGCGCTCGGGGACGCCGATCGTACGCGCGAAGGCGTGCAGCTCGTCGTAGGAGGTGTCGCTGACGAGGTGGGACCAGAGCCGTCCGTGCCCGGGCCAGGTCGGCGGGTCGATGAGGATCACGGCCGCAGCTCGCCGACCGCAGCGACCACGACGCCCGCCTTCTCGCAGACCCAGTGCGGGTCCGCCCCGAGCTCCGGCTCGACGGCGAGCGCGTGCAGCTCGCCGTCGGCGGCGCAGGAGCCGCACAACGGCCAGCGGCCGTAGGCCTCCAGCAGCGCGTCCTGGATGTCCTGGGCGACCAGCCCGAGCAGGTACTCCGCCCCCTCCGGCCACTGCTCGACCCACCAGCGCCGCTGGGCGACGGCGTCCTCGAGCATCGAGACGACGGCGGCGTCGGCGACGTCGCGGGCGGTCAGGTCGCGGAGCACCCCGGCGCGGGCGGTGTGCAGTACTGCTTCGAGCGTGTCGGCGTCCATCCGTTCATTGTCCCGGACGTGCCGGGAGCGGGGAAACGCCGCGAGGCGGCCCTCCCCGTGGTGGGGAGGACCGCCTCGCGAGAGGTGCTTTCCGATCCGGGCCGAAGCCGTGGATCAGAAGTCCATGTCGCCGCCCGGCATGCCGCCGCCCGCGGGGGCACCGGCCTTCTCGGGCTTGTCGGCGATGACGGCCTCGGTGGTGAGGAAGAGCGCGGCGATGGAGGCCGCGTTCTGCAGAGCGGAGCGGGTGACCTTGGCCGGGTCGATGATGCCGGCCGCGATCAGGTCCACGTACTCGTTGGTGGCAGCGTTGAGGCCCCAACCGGGCTGCAGGTTGCGCACCTTCTCCACCACGACGCCGCCCTCGAGGCCGGCGTTGAAGGCGATCTGCTTGAGCGGGGCCTCAAGGGCCACCTTGACGATGTTGGCGCCAGTGGCCTCGTCGCCCTCGAGCTCCAGCTTCTCGAACACCGAGGAGGCCTGCAGCAGGGCCACGCCGCCACCGGCGACGATGCCCTCCTCGACGGCCGCCTTCGCGTTGCGAACGGCGTCCTCGATGCGGTGCTTGCGCTCCTTGAGCTCGACCTCGGTCGCAGCGCCGGCCTTGATCACGGCCACGCCGCCCGCGAGCTTCGCCAGGCGCTCCTGGAGCTTCTCGCGGTCGTAGTCCGAGTCGCTGTTCTCGATCTCGGCACGGATCTGGTTGACCCGGCCGGCGACCTGGTCGCTCTCGCCGCCACCATCGACGATGGTGGTCTCGTCCTTGGTGATGACGACCTTGCGGGCGCGGCCCAGGAGCTCCAGACCTGCGTTCTCCAGCTTGAGGCCGACCTCCTCGGAGATGACAGTGCCACCGGTGAGGATGGCGATGTCGCCGAGCATGGCCTTGCGGCGGTCGCCGAAGCCCGGGGCCTTGACGGCGACGGACTTGAAGGTGCCGCGGATCTTGTTGACCACCAGGGTCGACAGGGCCTCGCCCTCGACGTCCTCGGCGATGATCAGCAGCGGCTTGCCGGACTGCATGACCTTCTCCAGGATCGGGAGCAGGTCCTTGACCCCGCCGATCTTGGAGTTGGCGATCAGGATGTAGGGGTCCTCGAACGAGGTCTCCATACGCTCCAGGTCGGTGGCGAAGTACGCCGAGATGAAGCCCTTGTCGAAGCGCATGCCCTCGGTGAGCTCGAGCTCCAGACCGAAGGTCTGCGACTCCTCGACAGTGATGACGCCTTCCTTGCCGACCTTGTCCATCGCCTCGGCGATGAGCGCGCCGATCTGCGGGTCGGCGGCGGAGATGGAGGCGGTGGAGGCGATCTGCTCCTTGGTCTCCACATCCTTCGCCTGGGCGAGGAGCTCGGCGGAGACGGCCTCGACGGCCTTCTCGATGCCGCGCTTCAGCGCCATCGGGTTGGCCCCGGCGGCGACGTTGCGGAGGCCCTCACGGACGAGCGCCTGGGCGAGAACGGTGGCGGTGGTGGTGCCGTCGCCCGCGACGTCGTCCGTCTTCTTGGCGACCTCCTTGACGAGCTCGGCACCGATCTTCTCGTACGGGTCCTCGAGCTCGATCTCCTTGGCGATGGAGACACCGTCGTTGGTGATCGTGGGGGCGCCCCACTTCTTCTCAAGGACGACGTTGCGGCCCTTCGGACCGAGCGTGACCTTGACAGCGTCGGCGAGCTGGTTCATCCCGCGCTCAAGGCCGCGACGAGCTTCCTCGTCGAAGGCAATGATCTTGGCCATGGAAGTGGTCCTCCCGGACAGGGTGGCTTCGTATGGACCGCGCTGGCGCCCGCGACGGACGGACCCGACCTGCGACGGTTCCTTCCCGTCGCGCCCGGGGCCTCACCTACCCGGCCCGTTGTCACTCTCTACCTCAGAGTGCTAACGCCAATGATTAGCACTCGACCCCTCCGAGTGCAAGCAGATGGAGTGTGAAGGGGCGGTGGCGAGGGGCGCGGAACGCCGAGAGGCCCGCACCCCGAAGAGGGCACGGGCCTACTGGAAGACCTGAGTTGCGCTTCGTTCGGAACGAGGCCCAGCCGGTCCTGTCGTCAGTCAGCGATCGCTCGACCGGTCACACCACGCGGACCATGTCCGCCTGCGGACCCTTCTGACCCTGCGAGATCTCGAACTCCACTCGCTGGCCCTCTTCGAGCGACCGGTACCCGTCCATCTGGATCGCGCTGTAGTGGACGAACACGTCCGCACCACCGTCGACCGCGATGAAGCCGTACCCCTTCTCCGCGTTGAACCACTTGACGGTGCCCTGAGCCATTCCAAACTCCCCTATTACTGGCCCTTTCACGGACCGCACTCCGCGGACCGGGCCGAGACGCCGACGCGTGGCGCAGCGCTCAACCGACGCTGAATGTATCCACTCAGATGCCCTCCGCAACAGGGCATAAGGCGGAGAATTCTTGGCGGGCGTTAAGGGACAGCGGCGAATCAATGCAAACAAACGCCCGCAAAGCGGTCCGGGCATAGCAGACTTACCCGACAAATCACTTCGGTTTTTCTGATGCTTCGAGCGCGCCTCCGCGCCGGTTCCCGTCTCAGCCAACGGGACGGGGCATCGCGCTGGACTGCCGGTGGTGCAGGAGTGATTCAGGGGTGGCGCACGTGGCGGAAGCGAAGGGGGTTTGAATCCTGCGCCGACTGCGCAGTAACTGGTGAGACGGTCAGAAGCAACCGGAACTCACTCTACCCCTACGCCCGGTCAGCCCCGTGCACGGGGGACGGACATGAATGCGAAAAGCCGGGACGCCCCGAATGTGCGGGCGCCCCGGCTTACGACCGGTCGGCTATGGGGATAGCCGGGTTCGGCAGGTCGGACGGCTCAGCCGCCGGCCACGGCGGGAATGATCGAGACGCCCGCACCGTCCGGAGTTGCCGTCTCCAGGCCGTCCGCGAAACGCACGTCGTCCTCGTTCACGTACACGTTGACGAATCGGCGCAGCTTGCCGGTGTCGTCGAGGATGCGGCCCCGGATGCCGTTGTGGTTGGTTTCCAGGTCGTCGATGACCGCGGCCAGGGTCGCGCCCTCGGCCGCCACCTCGGCGGCCCCGCCGGTGTAGGTGCGCAGGATGGTCGGGATGCGGACGTTGACGCTCATGCGAGGCCAGCCTCTCGGAACGAGTCAAGGGTGGGGCGGATGGTGGCGGAAAGACCGGTGGTGGGTTCCACCGCGTCCAGGGTCTTCAAACCGTCGCCGGTGTTCAGTACGACGGTCTCAGCGGCAGGGTCGAGCAGGCCGTTCTTGATGAGCTTCTGCAGCACGCCGACCGTGACGCCGCCCGCGGTCTCGGCGAAGATGCCCTCGGTACGAGCGAGCAGCTTGATCGCGTCCACGACCTGCTCGTCGTTGACGTCCTCCACCGCGCCGCCGGTGCGGCGGCAGATGTCGAGGACGTAGGGGCCGTCCGCGGGATTGCCGATCGCCAGGGACTTGGCGATCGTGTTCGGCTTCACCGGGCGGATCACGTCCTGGCCGGACTTGAACGCGGCCGACACCGGGGAGCAGCCCTCGGCCTGCGCGCCGAAGATCTTGTAGGGCTTGTCCTCGACCAGGCCGAGGGCGATGAGCTCCTTCAGACCCTTGTCGATCTTGGTGAGCTGCGAGCCCGAGGCGATCGGGATGACCAGCTGGTCCGGCAGCCGCCAGCCCAGCTGCTCGCAGATCTCGTACGCCAGCGTCTTGGAGCCCTCGCCGTAGTACGGGCGCAGATTGACGTTGACGAAGCCCCAGCCCTCGCCCGCCGGGTCGCCGATCAGCTCCGAGCAGAAGCGGTTCACGTCGTCGTAGTTGCCCTCGATGCCGACCAGCTCGCCCCCGTACACGGCGGCCATCACGACCTTGCCCGCCTCCAGGTCGTGCGGGATGAACACGCAGGAGCGGAGCCCAGTACGGGCCGCGGCAGCGCCGACCGCGCCGGCCAGGTTGCCGGTCGAGGAGCAGGAGAGGGTGGTGAAGCCGAAGGTGCGCGCTGCCTCGACGGCGATGGCGACGACCCGGTCCTTGAAGGAGTGCGTCGGGTTGCCGGAGTCGTCCTTGACGTACAGGCCGCCGGTGACGCCGAGCTCGCGGGCCAGGTTGTCGGCCTTGACCAGCTTGGTCCAACCGGGGTTCAGATTGGGCTTCGTCGCGACGTCGACGGACACCGGAAGCAGCGGCGCGTAGCGCCAGATGTTGTTGGGACCCGCCTCGATCCGCGCGCGCAGCGCCTCGGGGTCGCCGGTGGGCAGCTCGTACGCGACCTCCAGCGGACCGAAGCACTCGGTACAGGCGAAGTCGGGGGCCAGCGCGGTCCGTGCGCCGCACTCGCGGCAGGACAGGGCGACGGCGGGGCCGAAGGATTCCGCGGCGACCTGCGGAGGTGCTGCCTGCGGACTTGCTGCCTGCGAAGGTGCGGTGACAGATGTGACAGCCATGATGGCGAGGCCCTCTCTCCTCATCTTCCCCACGGCGCGTCTCGCCGCAGGACGGAATTGGCACCTTCCCCACCAGGGCCGCGACGGCTTGTACTGGCAGGAGGGTTGCCGGGACTTCAACGGGCCGTTCCCTCAGTCCCTCTGGATGAGCTCTATGGCGGTCCGCCCAGCAGGCGGACGCATTTGTGAGACTGGCACCCCCGATGTGCGCCGGGTGTGCGTCGTCCCCAAGACTGTAACCGAAGCGCCCCGCCCCGATCACAGTCGTCCGCGAGGCGAGACGACAACACCATGACGACAGCACCATGACGACGACACCATGACGAGGAGTCCTGTGCTTGACGAGGTCGCGGACTGGCTGCGCCGCCGCTCCTGGACGGCCGCCGACCGCCCGCTGCCCGACCTGCTCGCCGCCAAGCGGGCGAGCGGAAGCACCGTCAGCGTCGTACTGCCCGCGCTGGACGAGGAGGCGACGGTCGGCGAGATCGTCACCGCGATCCGCCGCGACCTGATGGAGGACGTCCCGCTGGTCGACGAGCTCGTGGTGATCGACTCCGGATCCACCGACCGCACCGGCCAGGCGGCCGCCGCGGCCGGAGCCCGGGTCGTGCACCGCGACGCGATACTGCCGCACCTGCCCGTCATCCCCGGCAAGGGCGAGGTGCTGTGGCGATCGCTCCTGGTCACCACCGGCGACATCGTCTGCTTCATCGACGCCGACCTGCGCGAGTTCGACTCCACGTTCGTCTCCGGCATCGTCGGGCCGCTGCTGACCGAGCCGGACGTCGCCTTCGTCAAGGCCATGTACGACCGGCCGCTGGACACCGACACCGCCGACGGCACGGTCAGCATCCCGGCCGGGGGCGGCCGGGTCACCGAGCTGGTCGCCCGCCCGCTGCTCAACCTGCACTGGCCGCTGCTGGCCGGATTCGTCCAGCCGCTCGGCGGCGAGTACGCGGCGCGGCGCGCGCTGCTGGAGCGGCTGCCCTTCCCCACCGGCTACGGCGTGGAACTGGGCCTGCTCGTGGACGCGCTGGACCTGGCCGGTCTGGACGCCCTCGCCCAGGTCGACGTGGGCGTGCGGCACCACCGCCACCAGGACGCGCTGGCGCTCGGCCGGATGGCCGCCACCATCCACCTCACCGCACTCGACCGGCTCGCCCGCACGGATCGGCTCAAGGCCGGCGACGACCTGGTCAGACTGCGGCTCACCCAGTTCACCCGCACCGCCGCGGGCTTCACGCCGACCACCGTCGACATACCCACCGTCGAACGGCCGCCCATCGTCACGCTGCCCGAGCGCGATGTCTGACCGACTCCGAGGTTCGACTCCGACCTTCGACTCCGACCTTCGACTCCGACCTTCGACTCCGAGGTTCGACTCCGCCATTCGGCTCCCCATTCCAGCCCCTGATTGACTCCCTCCGTTTGACTCCCTCCGCGAGAGGCAAGGTAGGACTCATGGCCAACGCAAGTCCCGCACGGATTCTGCTCGCATCCAACCGGGGGCCCGTCTCCTACACGGTGGAGGACGACGGCACGCTGACGCACCGCAGGGGCGGTGGCGGACTGGTGTCCGGACTCTCCGCCATCGGCAACGACATCGAGTCGGTCTGGGTCTGCGCGGCGCTCTCCGAGGGCGATCGCGTCGCGACCCGGCGGGGCCTCACCGATCCTTCCGTCCGGATGCTCGACATCGACGCCGGGACCTTCGCCCGCGCCTACAACGGCATCGCCAACTCCACCCTGTGGTTTGTCCACCACCTCATCTACAACACGCCGACCACCCCTGTGTTCGGCGCCTCCTTCCGTCGCGAGTGGGCCTCCTACGAGGCGTACAACCGGGCCTTCGCCGAGGCCCTGGCCCAGGCCGCGGCGCCCGGGGCGACCGTGCTGGTCCAGGACTACCACCTGTCACTGACACCGCGGCTGCTCCGCGAGCTCCGACCCGACCTGCGGATCGGGCATTTCTCGCACACCCCCTGGGCCCCGCCGGACTACTACCGGCTGCTGCCCGACGACGTCGCCCGCGACGTGCTCGCCGGCATCCTCGGCGCCGACCGCGCCGGATTCCTCACCCGCCGCTGGGCGAGCGCCTTCGCCGACTGCTGCGAGGCTGTCCTCGACGCGGACGTCGACCGCGCTGCGCTGACCGTGACGTACCAGGGACGCACCACCCGGCTCGGGGTGCACGCCCTCGGCGCGGACAGCGACTTCCTGCGCGAACGCGCCCACCGCCCCGACGTGGACCTCAGGCTCGCCGCCCTACGGGAGGCCGTCGGCGACCGCCGCACCGTGGTCCGGGTGGACCGCACCGAGTTGTCCAAGAACATCGTCCGAGGGCTGCACGCCTACCGGCATCTGCTGCGTACCAGGCCCGAATGGATCGACCGCGTCGTCCACATCGCCTTCGCCTACCCGTCCCGACACGACCTGCCGGAATACCGCGAGTACACGGCGTCGGTGCTGCGCACGGCGCAGGAGATCAACGACGAGTTCGGCACCGCGACCTGGCAGCCCGTCATCCTGCACGTGGACGACGACTTCCCGCGCTCGCTCGCCGCCTACCGGCTCGCCGACGTGGCGCTGGTCAACCCCATCAGGGACGGCATGAACCTGGTCGCCAAGGAGATCCCGGTCGTCTCCGACGAGGGCTGCGCCCTGGTCCTCTCCCGCGAGGCCGGCGCCTTCGCCGAACTCGGCGAGGACGCCGTCGCCGTCAACCCCTACGACGTCATCGCGACGGCCGAGGCTCTGCACACGGCGCTGACCATGCCCCGTGCGGAGCGGGCCGAACGCTGCAAGCGGCTGGCCGAGGCGAGCACGGCGCTGCCGCCGTCGGCGTGGTTCCTGGAGCAGTACGCGGCGCTGACGGCCGATCAGGGGCAGGAGTAGGAGAAGCTCGCGGAGGCGGAGCCGGCGACAGGACCGGTGATCCACACGGTGGCCGTCCCCTGGAACGTGCCCTTGCCCTGAACGGTCCAGCGCAGCGGCACCGACACCTGGTGCAGGCCGGCCGGGACTGACTGCTGCAGCACCCCGCTGTCGGTGCCGTCGCTCCGCACCCAGCGGTAGTGGACCGTGCCGGACCGCCCGTTGGTCTGGAGGGTCGCGGTCACGACCTCCGTGCCGTCGCAGCCGAGGCTCGCCGGAGCGGCGGCGACCGAGACCGAGCTGACGGCGAGCGAAGGCCCGAAGCGCTGCCACAGCAGGAAGGCCACGACCGCCAGCAGCACCACCCCTGCGAGGGCGTAGCGCCCCACCCGCCGCCCGGGCTTCGCCTCCGGCGCGGCGGCGGGGCCGGGCCCGGCGCCCTTCCACACGGCGATCGTCCGGGCCGTCTTGGGGTCGGGCACGCCGGGCCCGAACCGAATCAGGCCCTCGGCAGGCAGCGCGGGCTGCTGCGCGGACGGTTGTGCGGGCTGCAGCGTAGGCGCAGGGGCGGGTACCGGCAGGGGCACGGGCATCGGCATGACGAGCGTCGGCGTGGGCACAGGCGCAGGCGCAGGCGCGGTCATCGGCACCGGGGCGGTCTGGATCTGCCCCAGCTGGACGGTGGCGTTGTCCGGCACCGGCGGGGTGTCCTGAAACGGTCCGCGTAGGTGGACAGTGCCCTTGTCGGGCGGGGGCGCGTCCCGGGGTTCGTCGCTGGGTGTCATGTGATGCACTGCTCCCGACCGGACGCGTAGGGGCTGCCATTGGCTGCAGCAGGACTGGTGCTGAGCTGCGCGACCGCGAAGCTGCACGAGGAGTAGGGGAAGGTGAAGGTGCCGACCCGAATCCGCACATAGGACTTACCGCCCCGCAGGCTGACGGACTGCGAGCCGACAAAGGTCCCGCCCGGGTACCCGGTGCCGTTCACGTACGCGTTCGCGGTGACGGTGATCGACCCGGTGCCGTCCGTGGTGATGTTGGCGTAGATCGTCCCCACGTTGGTGGCGGAGTCGTAGGCCCACGCGTCCACGGTCACGCTCGTGACGTGGGTGACCGGTGGTGGCGGAGGCGTCGGCGACTTGCTCGGGGAGGCGCTCGGCGTGGGCGAGGGAGTGGGCGACACCGTCGGTGAGGGCGACGGCGACGCGGAGGGGCTCGTGGAGGCGGACGCCGACGGGCTGGGCGACACCGACGCCGACGCGGAGGCTGAGGCGGAAGCAGATGGCGAAGGCGACGCGGCGACCGAAGCCGACGGCGACGTCGTCGGCGACGGTGAGAGCGAGGTCACGGCGATCGGAGTCGGATGAGCGACGGGGGAGGTCCGCGGGCTGCCGCCGATCACGCCGGAGGCGTAGCCGCCACCGAGCAGGATCAGCACGATGCCACCGGCCACCCCGCTGACCAGGACCTTCTTACGGATGATCCGCCCCGCGCCGCGGCCCGGGCCGACTCCACCGCCGAGCACCGTGGTGGCCAGCGCCGTCGTCCCGCTGGGGACGCCGCCCGCCGAGGGGAACAGCAACGGCAGCAGCGCGGCGATCGCGGCGAGCTTCCGTTGCCCGCGTTCCTCCCAGTCGGGCCCGTAGGCCGTGCCGGCCACCGCCTCCAGTTCCTCGACGAACGCCGCCGCGCTGCTGGGCCGGTCGTCCGCCGCTTTCGCCAGGCCGCGCCTGATCAGCGGACGGACCGCCTCGGGGGCGAGCTCGTCGGGGATGGGCGCGGTGGTGTGCTGCACGACCAGCTCGGCGAACTCCGTGCCGGGGTACGGGCGCGAGCCGGTCAGGCACTCGAAGAAGGTCGCCGTCGCGGCGTAGACGTCCGCCGCGGCCGAGGCCGGGTCGCCGGCCCACTGTTCGGGGGCCATGTAGGGCGGCGTACCCGCGACGTCCCCGGCCTGCCCGTTGTGGACGGCGATGCCGAAGTCCACCAGCTTCGACGAACCGTCAGCCGCGACCAGCACGTTCTCGGGCTTGTAGTCCCGGTGCACCACACCCATCGCGTGGGCGGCCGCCAGGCCCAGCAGCGAGCCCTTGAGCACCACCAGCGCGGCCTCGGGTCCGGTCGCACCCGCCTGTCGCAGCAGCGCCCGGAGGGCGATCCCGTCGACCAGCTCCATCACGATGGCGGCGCCCTGCGGCCCCTCGACGTACTCCCAGAGCCGCACCACATACGGGGTGTCCAGCTCGCCGAGCAACCTCGCCTCGGCCCGGAACTCTTCCAGGAAGTCCGCGTCAGCGCGGAGTTCGTCGGCCAGGTACTTGACGGCGACCGGCGTCCCGGTCGCCTCGTGCAGCGCCAGGACCACGCGTCCGCTCGCCCCGGCACCCAGTTCTCTGGTGTGCCGGTAGCCAGGTACGACCCATTCCATTCGCTCTACCCCCATGAGTCATTCGCAAGGAAGGTAGCGCTTGGTCGGTATCACTTGGGTCCTCAGAACGTCACAGTTCCCCCACAGCCGGACGTTCGTCGACGCACAGTCAGTTCACGGACTAATCGGACACGCTCGCCCGTCCCGTCACGCTCCGAGAGCTTCAGCGAGTGCGTCCATCAGCTCCACTACGCCCTCGGGCCCGTGGACGATCAGGTCGGCGCGGTCGGCGAGGGCACGGACGGGGGGTTCGCCGGTGGTCGGGGCACTGCAGACGAGGACGCCGGGGATGCCGGCGACGCCCTGCCGCGACCGCAGCGCGTCCACCGCGTCATAGGCGGCGACGTCGCCGAGGTCGTCGCCGGCGAAGAGCACCGAACGGGCGTCGCGCTCGCGCAGGAAGGCGGTGAGGGCGACGCCCTTGTCCACGCCGGGCGGGCGCAGTTCCAGCACCATCCGGCCGGGCTCGACCGCGAGCCCGTGCCGGGCGGCAGCCTCGCGCAGCGGGGCGTCCAGCAGTGCGAGGGCGGCGTCGGGATCCTGGGCGCGGCGGGTGTGGACGGCGAGGGCGTGGCCCTTGTCCTCGAGCCAGACTCCCTCGGGGGCGCCGGCCAGCAGTCCGGGGAGTTCGGCCCGCAGCGCCGCGACCCCGGAGTGCTCCTCCGGCGCGCGCACCACACCGTCGGCGGCGTCCCAGCGTTCCAGGCCGTAGTGGCCCAGGACGGTGAGGTGGTCGAGCCCGGGCACCCCGGCGAACCCGCCGTAGCGCACCGCTGTGGCGGCCGGGCGGCCGGTGACCACCACGACGGCCGCGAGGTGCGGAGCGAGTCGGACGAGCGCGGGAACGACACCGGGGTGGGCGCGGGCCCGTTCGGGGTCGGGGACGATCGGTGCCAGCGTGCCGTCGAAGTCGAAGGCGGCAACGGCCCGGGAGGGATCCTTGAGGAGGGCGGCCAGTCCGGCCGTTCCGGCGGGTGTGTGCGGCTGGAGCTCCATGGCTCCCGACCCTACCGGCGGGCGCGGCGCTGCTCGCGGAGGCGGCGGAGCCGGTTGACCAGGATCGCGTCGTGGGCCAGGGCGGCCGGCCGGTCCAGAAGCCCGTTGAGCAGCTGGTAGTACCGCACCGGAGCGAGGCCCAGTTCCTCCCGTATCGCCGCCTCCTTGGCCCCCGGCGTACGCCAGGGACGCGCTTCCAGAGCGAGGAGCGCGCGGTCGCGGTCGCTGAGCTCGTCCATCGAGCGCTCCCTTCGGTCCCGGCTGGTGTGACGATACGACCTGTCATTCTGCCGAACGGGTACGACACAATCTGCCCCTGCCCGGTCGGCGAGGGTCACGGCTAGCGTCGGGTCCATGACCAGCAAGAGTTTTGCCGTATACGTTCCGGACGTCGAACTGGAAGCGGACCCGCTCGACCCGGGGCAGATCGTCGAGGGCGCACCCGAGGTCTCGGGGAAGGTCCTGTGGGAGTCCGAGGACGGGAAGCAGATCCGCGGGATCTGGCAGATCACGCCGGGTGTCGTCACCGACACCGAGGCCGACGAGTTGTTCGTCGTGGTCAGCGGCCGGGCGACGATCGCGGTGGAGGACGGCCCGACCTTCGACGTGGGCCCGGGCGACGCCTGCGTACTGCGCGAGGGCGACCGCACCGTGTGGACCGTGCACGAGACGCTGCGCAAGGCCTACCACATCACGCTCGGCTGAAGGCGGAACGAAGGCGGAACGAAGGAGGCCCCGGCCGGGGTGGATGCCCGGGCAGGCATCCACCCCGGCCGGGGTCGTCCGTTGCCGCTTCCGCTACTTCACCGAACCAGCGGTCAGGCCGGAGACGACCTTGCCCTCGATGAGCGCGAACAGGATGATCACGGGGATGGTCGCGATCACGGATCCGGCGAACAGGTGCTGCCAGTCGATGGAGTACTGGCCGATGTAGCTGGAGGCCTTGACCGTCAGCGGATGCGTGGCGTCCGAGGTGGTCAGGGTGAGCGCGACGATGAACTCGTTCCAGGCAGCGATGAAGGTGAAGATCAGCGCGGTGACGATGCCGGGCATCGCCAGCGGGATGATGACGCGGAACATCGCACCGACCCGGCTGCAGCCGTCGACGATCGCGGCCTCTTCGATCTCCTTGGGGATCGCACCGAAGTACGCGTTGAGGATCCACACCGCGAACGCCATGTTGAAGCCGGCGTTCACCAGGACCAGAGCCCATACCGAGTCGATCATGTTGAACTGCATGAACTCGCGGTAGATGCCCACGATCATCGCGGTGGGCTGGAACATCTGGGTGATCAGCACCAGCAGCAGGAACAGCCGCTTGCCACGGAAATTGCGCCGGGCCGTGTAGTAGGCGGCAGGGATCGCGACGAGCAGGACCAGCGCGGTGGAGCCGACCGCGATCTCCAGGCTCACCCGGAGGTTGGTGCCGAGACCGGTGTCCCAGATGTTGATGAAGTTGGAGAAGGCGAAGTGGTGGGGCAGGTAGTTGCGGTCCCTGATCTCGTTGTGGGGCCGCAGCGCCGTGAGGATCATTTCCAGGTACGGCAGCAGGAAGAAGATCGCGATCAGGTACGCGCCGCCGGCGAGGCCGACGGTCCGGAGCCGGGGCGGGGTCCGCCGCGCCGCACGGGACTTGGCGGGCCGTGCGGCTGCGTGCGCGGGCGCGGTTTGAGTGGTCATCTTGGTCAGTCCTCCGCGGAGTTCCACTTGGACGCCCGCAGGAACAGCAGGACGATCACGATAATGAAGCCGAAGTTGACCACCGACATCGCGGCGGCTTCACCGATGTTGGTCTGCTGGGTGGTGTACATGAAGATGGTGGTGGTCGCCGTCTGGTTGCCAGGGCCGCCACCGGTCAGCTCGTAGATGATCGGGAACGAGTTGAACACGTTCATCACGTTGATCAGAGCGGCCACCAGCAGTGCGGGGCGCAGCAGTGGCAGCGTGACCGACAGGTAGGTCCGGAAGGCGGAGGCGCCGTCCAGCTTCGCGGCCTCGTAGACGTCCGCCGGGACCGCCTGCAGGCCCGCGAGCAGGGCATAGGTGGTGAAGGGCACCGAGACGAAGACCGCGACGAAGATCTCCCAGCAGAACGCGGAGACCGGATTTGCGAGCACGTTCGAACCGGTGCCGTTGAAGTCCTTGACCACACCGAGCTGGTGCAGGAAGACCACGATGGCCCCGTTGTTGGGGTCGAGCATCCACCTGAAGACGAGCGTGGTCATCACCACGGATGCGGCCCAGGGGGCGATCAGTGCCCAGCGTGCCACCCGGCGACCGGGGAACTGCTTGTTGAACAGCTGTGCGACGCCCAGCGAGAGCAGCATGGTGATCGTGACGACCGCCACGACCCAGACCACCGTGCGAACCATGACCGAGGTCAGATCTGCCTCGGCGAACAGTCTGGTGAAGTTCTTCCAGCCCGCGGACCCCATGTCGAAGCCCAGGGACGAGTAGTGCTGCCCTGAGGTCTGGAACATCGCGACGACCGGCCAGATCACCACGAACAGGATCAGGCCCGTGGCCGGGGCGATCCAGGGCAACGGCGCCAGCGCACGTGTGAGTCGTCGCAACGGGCCGCCGGGCCGGTGCGAAACCACGCGTGCCTCACCCGGGCCAGGTCCCGCCCCCCGCACGTCGGGGTGAGTCGTTTGCGTCATGGTCTTCTCCATCGATGCGCGCCGGTGGCCGACGCGGCGATGGTGCCTCGCCGCGCCGGCCACCCGCAATGCGGATTACTGGTTGCTGGTGGCGAAGGTCTGCAGGCCGCCCAGGACCTTGCTCGGGTCGGTGCCCTGGACACCGGTACCGATCGTCTGCTGGATCTTGGACTTCAGGGTGTTCCAGTTGGCCGTGTTCGGGTAGACCACCGAGGTGGGCACGGTGGCCAGGAAGCCGGCCGCGACCGGGTCGCTGGCGGTGAGCGAGGTCGACGCGGAGGTGGTGGCCGGGAGCAGGTTGTACTCGTTGTCGAACTGGATCTGGTACTTGTCGGCGTAGGCGAAGTCGAGGAACTGCTTGACCTCGGCCGCGTGGCCGCCGGCCTTGAACGCGGTGATGTCGTCGTGCACGGCGAGGGCCGAGGTGAGCGGGGCGGTCTTGCCGGGCATCGTGGCGACGCCCCAGTCCGTGGTCTGCAGCTTGCCCGCGGTCTTGATGATCGGGATGAGCGCGCCGGAACCGCCGACCATGCCCACCTGGCCGGCCGCGAAGTCCGACCAGACGGTCTTACGGTCCGTGGTCGCCGGGCTCGGCTGGGTGTCCCCGGCCTTGACCAGCGAGGTCAGGAAGTTGAACGTCTCGATGTTGGCCGCCGAGTTGATGGCGTACTTGCCCGAGGCGTCCGCGTAACCACCGTTGTTGCCCAGCATCCACATGAAGGACTCGCCCTGGGCCTCCTCCGGCCCCAGCGGCAGGCCGTAGCCGATGTTGCCGCCGCCCAGCGCCTTGATCTTCGCGGCGTCGGCCTGCAGGTCGGCCCAGGTCTTCGGCGGAGCGGCGATCTTCGCGGCGGCGAACAGCTTCTTGTTGTAGAACATCGCGCGGGCGCTGGTGGTGAAGGGGGCGCCGTAGGCGACGCCGCTCGTCTCCTCCTGCTTGGCGAAGACCGGGATCAGATTGCTGATCGTGCTCTGCGACATCACGTCGGTGAGCGGGTAGAGCAGGCCGTTGGCGGCCAGCTCCTGGGGCGCGTCGCCCACCAGGATGTCGGGGTACTGCTTGTCCTGGATCAGGGTCGCGACCTGGTCCCAGTTCGCCCAGGCGATGGTCTGCACCTTGACGGTGATCTTCGGGTTGGCCGCGTGGAAGGCGTCAGCGATGCCCTGCCAGTAGGTCTGCGAGCTGTCCGGGCCGCCGGCAGTGCCGTAGTCGGGCGCCAGAAGCTTGATCGTGGTGGTGCCGTCACTCGTAGTGGCCTTGGAAGTGCTGGAGCTGCTGCAGGAGGTGAGGGCCATGACGCCCGCGACACCGATCGCAGAGAGGGCAAGCAAACGACGCTTCACGACAACTACCGCCTTCGCAGATGCGAACCCGGTCCTGGCCGGGTCCGAATGTGAGTCCAAGGTCGGCAGCTACCACCGGGGGGTGGAGGAGAGCCACCCACTCGGACCGGAAGACCTGCCGCCTCCGCTGTGGCCGCCAGTTTGTCCGCGCGGCACACAAGAGGTCTACACCATTTACCGAATAGCTGAACTTCGTTGCATCCAGTGCAACGACAATTCGGGCAATTGGTATGAATGTCCGTCAGCCGGCTTGATCCAGAAGGGACCCGCGTGTCCGACAGTAACGATCAAAGAGATCTCTCAGTGAATTTTGTGGAACCCTCTTGTGGAATCGTCAGCCTGGTGACCTGCGATTCCACTTGGTCTAGACCACATAGGCCAGCCGGCGGACATCGTCGCAGCTCAGAGCGCCGCCCTCGATCCGCTACCCTCCGTGACACGCGGATGAGCGCCCTCGTCGACCGGCACCCCGGCTGCGCTCGAACGCACTTGGACCAGACCAATCCTCAAACTGGACTAGACCTCTACCTGCTCTGAGGAGACACTGTCCCCCGTGAAGCACGTCATCGCACTTGATGTCGGCGGGACCGGTATGAAGGCCGCTCTCGTCGCCCCGGACGGCGCCCTCCTGCACGTGGAGCGGCGTCCCACCGGCAGGGAACAGGGCTCAGCGGCCGTCGTCGCGGGGATCCTGGACTTCGCCGCGCACCTGCGCGACGAGGGTCTGCGCCGGTACGGGACCGTGGCCCTGGCGGCCGGGGTCGCCGTGCCGGGCACCATCGACGAGGAGCGCGGGGTGGCGGTGTTCTCCGCCAACCTGGGCTGGCGCGACCTGCCGATGCGCCGCCTGCTGGGCGAGCGCCTGGCCGAGGGCGGGCACGCACTGCCGGTGGCGCTCGGCCACGACGTGCGCACCGGGGCGTTCGCCGAGGGCCGGATCGGCGCCGGGCGCGGGGTGGACCGGTTCCTCTTCGTCGCACTGGGCACCGGCATCGCCGGCGGCATCGGCATCGACGGACGGATCGAGGCAGGCGCGCACGGCTACGGGGGCGAGATCGGCCACATCGTGGTGCGCCCCGGCGGGCCGTTGTGCGGCTGCGGGGCCCGCGGCTGTCTGGAGACCCTGGCCTCGGCCGCGGCGGTGTCCCGTGCCTGGGCCGAGGCGAGCGGAGACCCGGACGCGACGGCCGCCGACTGCGCCGTCGCGGTGGACGCCGGTGACCCGCAGGCCGCCGCTGTATGGACCGAGGCGGTCGACGCCCTGGCCGACGGTCTGGTCACCGCGCAGAGTCTGCTGGACCCCCGCA
Organism: Streptacidiphilus sp. MAP12-16; assembly: GCF_041262165.1. Classification (NCBI taxonomy): domain Bacteria; kingdom Bacillati; phylum Actinomycetota; class Actinomycetes; order Kitasatosporales; family Streptomycetaceae; genus Streptacidiphilus; species Streptacidiphilus sp. MAP12-16. The sequence goes on along the minus strand of NZ_JBGCBY010000003.1, from coordinate 106,916 downwards.
CGGTGATCATCGGCGGGGGTCTCGCCGAAGCCGGTGACACCCTCTTCACACCCCTGCGTGCGGCAGTCGAGGAACGCCTGACGTTCCAGATGCCCCCCACGCTCGTACCGGCGATGCTCAAAGACACCGCCGCATGCCTGGGCGCAGGGCTGCTCGCCTGGGATCTGCTCTCACTGGAGGTGACCGCGTGAGCAACGCGGACCGCACTGTGCTGGCCGGCGCCAGGCTCGTCCTGCCCACCGGCGTCGTCGAAAACGGACGACTGACCGTCGAGAACGGCCGGATCGTCGAGGCGACAGCAGTCGACAGCACCTCCGGCACCAGCAGCACCAGCAGCGCCAGCGGCAGCAGCACCTCCACCGCCCCGCCGGTCCCGGCCCAGCGGGTGCTCGACCTCTCCGCCTACACGATCGTGCCCGGCTTCGTGGACATCCACGTCCACGGCGGAGGCGGTGGCTCCTACGCCTCCGGCATCGCCGAGGAGGCGCTCCGGGCGGCCCGTACGCACCTGGAGCACGGCACCACGACGACCATGGCGAGCACCGTCACCGGCGAGATCGACGAGGTCTGCCGACAGGCGTCCGTGCTCAGCGAGTTGGTCGAGGACGGCGTTCTCGCCGGAGTCCACTTCGAGGGCCCCTTCATCAGCATCAACCGCTGCGGCGCGCACCAGCCCGACCTGCTGCGCGACCCCGATCCCGGGCTGGTCCGCAAGCTGGTGGACGCCGCGCGCGGTGCCGCGAAGATGGTCACCCTGGCCCCCGAGCTGGACGGTGGCATCGAGTCGATCCGCCTGCTCAAGGAGCTCGGCGTGATCGCGGCGATCGGCCACACCGACGCCCGCTACGACAAGGTCCTCGAGGGCATCGACGCGGGCGCCACCGTGGCGACGCACCTGTTCAACGCGATGCCCGGGATCGCCCACCGCGCGCCGGGCCCGATCGTGGCGCTGCTGGAGGACGAGCGGGTCACCGTCGAGCTGATCGGCGACGGAGTGCACCTGCACCCCGCCGTGATCGACCTCGCCGTCAAGGGCGCCGGCCTGGACCGGGTCGCGCTGATCACCGACGCCATGTCGGCGGCGGGCTTCGGTGACGGCCTCTACCCGCTGGGCCCGCTGCAGGTGCGGGTCGACCAGGGCATCGCGCGGCTGGTCGAGGGCGGCTCGATCGCCGGAAGCACGCTCACCCTGGACGTGGCCTTCCGCCGCGCGGTGACCGTCAACGGCCTCTCCCTGGTGCGCGCGGCGCAGGTGCTGTCGCTGAACCCGGCGCGGGTGATCGGGATGGCCGACCGGGTCGGCTCGATCGAGCCGGGCAAGGACGCCGACCTGGTGGTCCTGGACGACGCCTACCAGTTGGTCGCGGTGATGCGCCGAGGCGAGTGGATCGTCGGCGCGGACGCCTTCCGCACACCGGCCGCGGTCTGACGCGGCGACACGGACAACGGCCTGCCGACACTCCCTGGGGGGGAGTCGGCAGGCCGTTCATACGTGGTTCAGGCGCCGTTACGGCGCCGTTCTGTGTCCGGCTGCCGCGTGCGGTTCTGAGGCCGGATCAGCTCCAGGGGCTGTGGTCCTTGTCGGCGCTCAGCCCGAGCTGGTCGATGTTCACATTGCCCTGCCCGGCCCCTATGGTCAGGCCCACGGTGTTGGCGCCCTGCTTGAGGTTCACCGTCACATAGGAGCGGTACCAGGCCTTGGCCCAGTCCGACTCGTGGCTGAAGTTCTTGAGCCTTATCGCGTACGAGGTCGGAGTGCCGTTCACCACGACGGTCGCGGTACTGTCGCCGCCCGCGTTGGCATACCGCACCCAGAAGGTGTAACTCCCCGCCGTGGACACGTTGACGGTCCAGTTGATCCCCTGGCCCACCGTGACCAGCGGCACGAAGGTGCCGCCCGCGGCCTTCGCGCCGGTGTGGTTGTTGGTCGGAGTCGGGTTGCCGACGAGCTGCATGGTGGCGGCGTCCGCAGGCCCGGGCAGCGCGGCACTCGCCGAGGGCGAGGCGCTCGCCGAGGCGGACGCCGAGCTGCCGTTGCTGGCGGAGGCCGCCGCGCTGTTGGCGCCACCCGCTGTGGACGTCTTCGGGGAGCCGCCGTTGAAGAGCGCGACGCCGATGCCGATGGCCACGGCGGCCGCGACGGCGACTGTGCCGATCATCACTCCGCGCCCGCCGCCACTGCTGCGCCCACCGCCGTTGGTACGGGCCCCGGCCCGGCCGCCACCGGGCGGCGGGGCCTGGTACTGCGCGGTCTGCTGAAGCGGCGTCGTCTGGTGCGGGAGCTGGGGCGCGAACGGCGGTGACTGCGGCTGCTGCTGGCCGTACTGGGTGCGGCCGACCTGGGTGGCCTGGTGGTACGAGGTACGCGGGACACCGGGCAGCGGGGCGGTCTCCTGCCCGGTAGCGCCATCCGCCCCCTCGCCCCGGTACAGGTAGGCGAACGGGTCGTCGTCCTCGGGCACGCCGTGGTTCTCGGCCGACATCGAGATCTCAACTCCCCAGTGGTGGAAGACCGTCCGCTCCCGCACAGGCGGGGGAAAGGTCAAGCTACATGATCGAATCAGGGCGTCACACCCCGTGCATGTCAACCGGCCGACACGCTTATCCCAGGCACACTACCCGGCTCGGGTGACACAGAGGTAAGTACCGGCCGTGCGTAAGTGGAGCGGAAACAGTCCGGATATTCAACCCGCCGAACGACCTCCGCTGCGATCCGCCGTCCGCCCCGCCGTTCGACCGGCAGGTCAACCCGCGCGGCGGTGGGAGCGGTTGCCGTTCCCCGGCGGCCGGGTTCCGGCCGCGGCCGCCCCGGCGCGGGCGCGCTTCTCCAGGTACATGCGTTCGTCGGCCGTGTGCAGCACCTCGTCGATGGACATGCCGCAACCCGCCCAGCCGATGCCGAGGCTGACCCCGACCCGCACCGTGCGGTCGTCCACCCGCATCGGCGGGATGATCGCCGTCCGGAGTCTGCCGGCCAGGTCCTTGGCCTCGTCCCGCCCCACGCCGTCCGCGAGCACCACGAACTCGTCGCCGCCGAGCCGCGCCACCGTGTCGCCCTCGCGGACGACATGCTGCAGCCGCCGGGCGACCTCGATCAGGACGGCGTCGCCCGCGCCGTGGCCAAAGCGGTCGTTGATGGATTTGAAGCCGTCCAGGTCGCAGAACAGCACGGCGAGGCCACGCCCGCCGCGGAGCTCGGCGGCGGGGTCGTCCGGGAGGACGGCGTGGACGTGCTCGAAGCCGCCGTCGAACGGACCGCCGTACGGGGAGAGGTTGTAGCTGTGCCCGCCGGTGTCGAAGGTGCCCAGCGCGCCGGGTCCGCTGCCTGCGGCGGCCTGGATGGCCTGCCGGCCGTCGTCCGCGACCTGCGGCTCCTCGCAGAGCCGCAGCCGCAGCCGGGCCCTGAGCTCGGCCGCGTTGGGCAGCCCGGTCAGCGCGTCATGACTGGCCCGGTGGGCGAGCTGCAGCTCGTGCCGCTTGCGGTCCTCGATGTCCTCGATGTGGGTGAGCAGGAAGCGGGCGCCCTCCTCGGTGTCGGCGACGACCGAGTTGCGCAGGTAGACCCACAGGTAGCCGCCGTCCCGGCGGGCGAGCCGCACCTCGGCGCGGCCGTTCTCGGCCGAGACCCGCCGCAGCAGGCCCTCGTCCTCGGGATGGACCAGGTCCTCGAAGCTCTGCCGCTGGAGCGCGGCCCTGGGCCGCCCCAGCAGCCGGCACAGCGCGTCGTTCACCCGGGTGAGCTTGCCCCGCTGCGCGCCGTGCAGTTCGGTGATGGCCATGCCGCTGGGCGCGTACTCGAACGCCTGCCGGAAACTCTCCTCGCTGGCGCGCAGGGTCTGCTGCTCGCGCTCGAGCCGGACCAGGGCCCGCTGCATCTCCGCGCGGAGCCGCGCGTTGCTGATGGCGATGCCCGCCTGCTGGCTGAACATCTCCAGCGACTCGCGGGTCCACTGGCCGGGGCGGCGGCCGCTGCGCGGGCGGTCCACCGAGAGCACGCCCAGGAGTTCGCCGCCGAGGCTGTGCATCGGCGCGAGCAGGAGGTCATCGGGGTGCCAGGGCACCGCCTCGGAGGGGCCCACCGGGACCAGTTCACCACCGCCGCTGCCGCCCCAGCTGGGGATGTCCGGTGAGCGGGCCCAGCTGCGCTCGTGCGGGACGAAGACCAGGGAGCCCCAGACGTCACCGACGTTCATCAGCCGGTTCCAGGACTCCCGGGAGCCGATCTGTCCGAGCAGGCTGTCGATGCCGGAGTCGGTCTCGCCGTACTCACCGCAGTCCCAGACGGCGGCCACCACGAGGTCCCCGTCCGGCCGGACCAGGTTGACGACGGCGCTCTCGAAGCCGAGCCCGGTGACCGCACCCTCGACGACGGCCTGGAGGGTGCCGGCCAGGCTGCGAGCGGCGTTGAGGTCGGCCACGATCCGGTGCAGGGTGCGCAGGGTCGCGAGACGGACGTACGGCTCCGACTCGGGGTCCATCACGCACTCCCTCCGTGACAGCGGCAGCTTCCGGGGCTCTTCCGGGGCTTCGGGGTGGACTCGTTGCGGAGTACCTGTCATGCCTATCGTCCGATTGCCAAACAAACTGAATCACAGGGAGCACATCTACCGGCACGCTGGGTCAGCAAATGAACGCCACTTGTGACCCAACTCACACAACTGCGCAGCATTGATAACCAGTTCATCCGGGGCAGACTCTGCCAATCCCTATCAAATCGGTACTCACTGTCTCGGTCGAACACGTCAAGAACTGAAGCCATCATCCCGCCGCCAAGGCTCATGTCTTCACTCCTGGGGGTGAAAAAGCGTCTTTCGCCCGTTCTGCAGTGTCTTTTCGCTCACTCTCGAACACAAGCATGCCGCCTAGGACCTGCGGCCGGGTCGGGATACGCCCAAGGGCCGATGCGGTCGACCGCCGCGCGAAGATACCGTGCGTTACGTGTACAACGCCGCGCTCCCTTCCCCCACCGGCAGTTCCAACGGTTCAGCAACTGCCGCCTCCCCGCTCGCCGCCGCCCAGGCCACCCCGGAGGAGTTCCGGGCCGCACTCGGCCAGCTCGCGTCCGGCGTCGTCCTGCTGGCCGCGCACGACCCCGAGGACGGGCCGCGCGGCGAGGACGTCGGCATGACCGCCACCGCGTTCCTCTCCGTCTCCCTGGAGCCCCCGCTGGTGATGGTGTCGGTGCGGGAGGACTCGCGGATGGAGGAGGCGCTGACGCGGGTCGACCACTGGGCGGTGTCGATCCTCTCCAGCGACCAGCGGACGGCCGCGGCCCGGTTCGCCATGAAAGGCCGGGTCAGTGACCGGCTGCTGTTCGCGGACCTGCCGCACCATCGGGGCGAGATCAGTGGAGCACCGCTGGTGGACGGGGCGCTGGCGACCGTGGAGTGCCGCACCGAGCAGCGGATACCCGCCGGGGACCACGTCCTGCTGATCGGGCGGGTGCTCTCCGCGCGGATCGGGAAGCAGGACGGCGCGCCGCTGGTGTACTTCCGGGGCCAGTACCGGCAGCTCGGCTGACGGTCGACGGCAGCTCGGCTGGCGGTCGAAGCTGCGCTGCCGGTCCCGGCTCCGTTGACGGTCCCGGCTCCGTTGACGGTCCCGGCTCCGTTGACGGTCCCGGCTCCGTTGACGGTCCCGGCTCCGTTGACGGTCAGTCTTTGACGGTCAGTCGAAGTGGCCCGAGCGCCCGCGCTTCACGTCGGCGCGGCGCTTCTTGTCGGTGAGCCGCCGCTCCACCACGCCCCGGCTGGGCCGGGTCGCCCGGCGCGCCCTCGGCGGCGGCGCCACCGCATCGCTGAGCAGCGCCCCCAGCCGCACCGCGGCCGCCTCCCGGTTGCGCCACTGCGACCGGTGCTCGGAGGCCCGCACGACGACGACCGCGCCGTCCACCAGCCGCCCGGCGAGCCGCTCCAGCGCGCGCTCCTTCCACACCCGCGGCAGCACCTCGGACGCGGCGAGGTCGAAGCGCAGCTCGACCTGGGTGTCGGAGGTGTTGAGGTGCTGGCCGCCCGGGCCTGACGAACGTGAGAAACGCCACTGGAGCTCGGCGTCGGGAACGACGACCGAGCCACGGACGCGGACGGGAAGGGACATGCCCATATGATCGCCGCTCAGCGCGGAGGACCGCCAGGGGATATCAGGCGCGCGCCCGGCCCGTGCGACGATCGTGCCGTGATCGACCTCGGCTACTCGCTCTCCAACCGCTTCCCCGACCCCCCGCAGACCGACTACCGCAGCGTCGGCGCCCGTGCTCTGCGGCACGACCTGTTCTGCGGCGACGTGCACCTGGAGGGGGACGGGCTCGACCTCTCCACGGCCTGGGGCTGGGTGCCGGTGCTGGACTTCGCCTGGGCGCTCTGCGACATCGTCGAGGAGATCGACCGCGATCCCGCCGGCGCTCGCGGTTCCACCCTGCAGCGCGCCGAACTGGACTTCACCGAGTCCGCGGACCTGCTCCGGTTCAGCCGCCGCTTCAACTGGGTCGAGATCCGCGCGGACTGGGTCGACGGCCCGCCCCTCACGGTGCGTCATCCGGTGCTGCGCCGCGAGGCCCGGGACTTCCTCCAGGACCTGGTCGCGGACCTCTGCGACCTGCACGAGGGGCTCGCCGACAACGCGACCGTCTGGGAGCTCCAGGGCCGCTTCCCGCGTCTCCCCCAGGAGACGTCCGCCGCGGAGACCTCCTCGACGACAAGGGAACCGTAAGAGGGTCCGCCCACGTTCTTACCCGCGACGGAACAACCGCGGGAATCAGCGACGCAGGAAGGGGCCCCACCATGCCGGTAAGCCTGTCCAAGGGCGGAAACGTCTCCCTCACCAAGGAGGCCCCAGGTCTCACGGCCATAACCGTGGGCCTGGGCTGGGACGTCCGCACCACCACCGGGACGGACTTCGACCTCGACGCCAGTGCCATCGTCCTTGACGCCTCCGGGAAGGTCCTCTCGGACAAGCACTTCGTCTTCTTCAACAACACCTCGACGCCCGACTCCACCGTCCTCCACACCGGCGACAACATCACCGGCCAGGGCGACGGCGACGACGAGCAGATCAAGGTGAACCTGGCCGGCCTGCCCGTCGAGGCCGACAAGATCGTGTTCCCGGTCTCCATCTACGACGCCGAGAACCGGAGCCAGAACTTCGGGCAGGTCCGCAACGCGTTCATCCGCGTCGTCAACCAGGCGGGCGAGGCGGAGATCGCCCGCTACGACCTCAGCGAGGACGCAGCCACCGAGACCGCCATGGTCTTCGGCGAGATCTACCGCAACGGGCCGGAGTGGAAGTTCCGCGCCATCGGCCAGGGCTACGCCTCCGGTCTGGTCGGCATCGCCCGCGACTTCGGCGTCAACCTCTAGCATCCCCACAGCACCTGCGTTCTGACCGCAGGTCAGGTCACCGCCGTCCCCCGTCCCATCAGGACGAGGGACGGCGCGGGCCGCGCGATCTCGTGGAAGCCCAAGCGGTCGTAGAAGGCGCGGGCGGCGGTGTTCGCGGCACCCATGCCCAGATGCACCCGCGGGACACCCGCCGCGCGCAGCGCCGCGAGGTACGTGTCCATCAGCGCCCGCCCCGCGCCGCGGCCCTGGGCCTCGGGCAGCAGATCGATGTGCAGGTGCGCGGGATAGTCGGCAAGGCCGTCCTGCAGCATCCACTCCGGATGGTGCAGCTCGCGGATGCGCTCGGCGTCACGGCCTGTGCCGCTGCCCTCCGGGTAGCGGTCGGCCACCTTCGGCAACCAGTCGCGCCGGTATGCGGAGACGAAGCGCGGGGTGTCGGCGGTACCGATGATGTAGCCGACCGGCCGGTCGGCGGCGTCCGCCAGGACGAACGCAAGCGCGGGATCCAGCTCCAGGTAGGGGCCGGTGAAGATGTCCGGCAGGATGCGCGGATCGGAGTAGAGCGCGGTGGCGTCCCGGCCGGAGTCGCCCGTGCGAATGCAGATGTCGTACAGGGCGTCGCGGTCGGCGGGGCGGTACGGGCGAATCGTCGACATCCCGCCAGCTTGGCACAGCAGGCGGGATGTCCGGCGCCAACAGCGGGTTCAACGCGGTGGGTTCAACGCGGTGGGTTCAACGCGGCGGGGTTCAATGCGGTGGGTTCAGCGCGGTGGGGGCAGTCGCTGCAGGAAGACCTGGAAGGCGGTCGGTTCGACCCTGGTCACCCCGCCGAAGGGGTAGTTCATCTCCCTGATCAGGATCAGCGAGACCACGACCAGCGCGGTCAGGGACAGCACCATCAGTGCGTGGGCGAGCGTGTTCGAGAGTCCGAAGAGATAGGTGAAGGCGATCGTCAGCACCGCGCCGACGATCAGCGCACCCCACAGGATCGGCGGGACGGAGTCCTCCACCTGGTTGAGGCGCGCCCGGCGCTCCGACGCCAACTGCTCGACGTGGGTCAGGGCGTGGTCGTAGAGGACCTGCTGCTGCGGGGTCGTCGGCTGGTAGGAGAGGACGGCGTCGCGGATGCCGTAGACCTCCTGGGTGGCCTGCGGGCTGCTCCGGTGCTGCTCCATCAGCGGCCACTCGGTGCCCTCGACGGTGTTGGCGTAGTCGAGGGTCAGGTGCTCGATCTGCGAGCCGAGCGGCAGCGGGAGGTCGCGGGAGATCCAGTAGACCCCGGCCAGGGCGTCGGCCTCCCTGAAGGTGGTCTGCCGGGCGGCGTCGACGCCGGTCCAGACGGAGATGACCACGAACGCCAGCAGGACGGCGTAGATCACGCCGACGGTCGCGAAGATGAATCCCGCGACGTGGTTGTGGACTTCGCGGAGCGGGTGCGGCACGAAGCGCTGCAGCACCCACAGGCCGAGAGCGGCGACTCCCATCGCCGCGGCGAATATCCCGAGGTCGAGCCAGGTCAACGGGCACACTCCGATCCAGGTGCGGCGACGGCGGAAGCCACGGAGGTGGCGAACTGATGGATCGTCACCTTTCAGTCCCGGAGACTGGCCACCTCGACGTTCTCCAGGACCCCGAGTGCGTCGGGCACCAGGACGGCCGCCGAGTAGTAGGCGCTGACCAGGTATTGGATGACGGCCTTCTCGTTGATGCCCATGAAGCGCACGGACAGGCCGGGTTCGTACTCGTCCGGGATGCCGGTCTGGTGCAGGCCGACCACGCCCTGGTTGTCCTCGCCCGTGCGCAGCACCAGGATCGAGCTGGTGTGGCCGCCGTTCACCGGGATCTTGTTGCACGGGAACATCGGCACCCCGCGCCAGGACGGCACCTGGTGGCCCTGCACGTCGACGCTGTCGGGGTAGAGGCCGCGCCGGTTGCACTCGCGGCCGAAGGCGGCGATGGCGCGTGGATGGGCGAGGAAGAACTTGCTGCCGCGCCGCCGGGACAGCAGCTCGTCCAGGTCGTCGGGGGTGGGCGGGCCGCCGTGGGTCTGGATCCGCTGCTCGTGCTCGGCGTTGTGCAGCAGCCCGAAGTCGGGGTTGTTGATCATTTCGTGTTCCTGGCGCTCGCGCAGCGCCTCCACGGTGAGCTTGAGCTGCTGTTCGATCTGGTTCATCGGCTGGTTGTAGAGGTCGGCGACCCGGCTGTGGACCTGCAGCACGGTCTGGGCGACGCTCAACTCGTACTCACGCGGCGCGAGTTCGTAGTCCACATAGGTGCCGGGGAGCTCTGCCTCGCCCTCGTGGCCTGCGGCGAGTTCGATGGCGGCCTGGCCGTGCCGGTCCTGCGACTGGGCGGCCTCGGCCAGATAGTCCTCGACCTGGGCCCGCAGCGCTTCGGAGCGGGCGGCGAGTTCGGCGAAGGCCTGCCTGGGCAGCGCGAGCAGGATGCCCGAGGTCGCGGCCTTGGCGGTGTAGTCCCAGGTGGCGCCGTCGCCGGTGAGCGCCTCGTCGCCGAAGTGGTCGCCGTTGGCGAGAGTTCCGAGGACGGCCTCGTGGTCGCCGAACTTGCCGTCACCGAGCTTGCGGATCTTCCCGTGGGCGACGACGAGCACGTGGTCGACGGGCGTACCGCGCTGGGCGATGACCTCTCCCGCCTCGAACTCGCGCTGGGCGAAGCGCCCGGCCAGTTCGCCCAGCAGTGCGTCGTCGTCGAAGCCGCGGAGGAGCGGGAGTTCGCCGAGGGTGGGCGGGACGATCCGGACCTCGGAGCCGGTCTGCGCGAAGCTGAGGCGGCCTCTGCCGGTGGTGTAGGTGAGTCGCCGGTTGACCCGGTAGGTCCCGCCGGCGACCTGCACCCAGGGCAGCATGCGCAACAGCCACCTGGAGGTGATGCCCTGCATCTGCGGGGCGGTCTTGGTGGTGGTCGCGAGGTTCTTTGCTGCTGCTGTGCCGAGAGCCGTCTGCTCGTCAGTCATCTGCTACTGCCTCCCCAGAACGTTAAAACCTGCAGTTCCAGGGTGTCGGTTCGGAGCCGAAGCTTCTATTCCCCGATCGAGTGCACATGTTCGACACCCGTCCGGGGTAATCACAGGCCCTGTTCGCATAAGACCGACCGGCACATGGGGGGTGGGTGAAGGAGGAGGTCGAGGGAGGGGGCACCCCCGGACGAAGTTTGGGGGAGAGTCTGGGCGGGGCGGAGGAAGGAGCCATTGCGGAGCACTGGCGACTGACGACAACCCGGCCAGGCGAAAGCCTCCCCCACCCTTCGGGCGGGAGGTGCCCCCTTGCCCGCGACGCCGCCCCCCATGTGCCGGTCGGTCTAAGCCGGACGGAGGTTGTCGGTGGGTCAGCTGCTGCCGAGCGCGTCGAGCAGGTGCGGCCAGGCCGCCGACAGCGGGTCGATCAGGCCGAAGTGTTCCATTCCGGGCAGCTCGACCAGCCGCACCGGGTCGCCCGCCTGCTCGGCGAGGCCCGCGTACTCGCGGCTCATGGCCACCGGGACATCGGCGTCCTCGGTACCGTGCAGCAGCGTCACCGGAACGCCCAGCGGCAGCAGCGCTCCGGGGTCCGCGAGGGCGTAGCGCTCGGGCACGTCGTCCACGCCGCCACCGAGCAGGGCGGAGGCGGCCTGTCCGCCGAGGCTCCAGACGTCAGTGAGGGCCAGCGAGGCGCAGCCCGCCAGCGAGACCACGGCGTCGGGCCGCCACTGCGTCCGCCACGGCGATCCGGCGGGGAGGCGGTGCCGGGCCGCCGCCCACAGCGCCAGGTGGCCTCCGGCGGAGTGGCCGACCAGGATGGTGCGCTTGGCCCGCAGGCCATGGGCGGTGGTGATCGTGCCGAGGGCCTCGAAGAACACCGAGAGGTCGTCGAACGTCCCCGGCCAGCCGCCGCCGACGGAGCCCACCCGCCGGTACTCGGGCACGGCGACGGCGTAGCCGGCGCGGGCGAGCGCGTCGGCGAGCGGCCCGGTATGGGCACGGTCGTACCTGGCCTTCCAGAACCCGCCGTGGACGAGGACGACCAGGGTGTCGGCGGGGCGGTCGGGCGGCAGCCGAAGGTCCACCACCTGGTCGGCGTGCGGGCCGTAGTGCGAGGTGTGGTCCGGCGGAGGGGCCGTACGGGTCATCACGTCAGGGCTCGGGTCGTTCCCCACGGTGGAACTCCTCACGCTGGTTCTACCGGTCGCCACAGCACCGGACTGGAAAGAATCATGGTGCTCGCGGGCTGCCCGTACTCGGCGAGGCGATCGATCAGCACCTCGAACTCCGCCATCGACGCTACCGCGACCATCAACACGCAACAGGCTCCGCCGGTCACCCGGTGCAGTTGCACTACTTCGGGCCAGGTCGCGACCGCCGGATCGCGCAACACACAGCGTGGCCCATAACATTGCACCTGCACCAGTGCGCTCACCGGCCGTCCGGCCCGCACCAGGTCGACCTGCGCGTGGTAGCCGGTGAGCACCCCCGCCGCCTCCAGCCGTCGCACCCGCTCGGCGACGGCCGGCGAGGAGAGGTTCACCCGCCGCGAGAGCTCGTTGAACGACAGCCGCGCATCCTGCTGCAACTCGTCCAGCAACCGCCGATCCACCGCGTCCACGTCGCCACCCTTCCAATCACGAAGCCATCCCATGAATCTGCCTTTCACATGCTAGGCACATGGACGAAAGCAGCATCCGACGGCCATTCAGTGCGAGCCCGAAGAACTCCAGAATTACCCCAGGCAGCCAGCACGCCAGCAGCAGCCGGAACCAACAGGAGACGCGCGATGGAACCCAGACTCGACTTCGGCGAGCCGACGACGCCGTACGCCGCGTACGCGGGCATCGACGCGCTCCACACGCTGCAGAACCCGCGCAGCAAGGAGCCCACCGAGCGCACCTTCATCGTCGCCACGCAGGTCATGGAGCTGCTCTTCGGCCAGCTGCGCGAAGAATGGACGCTCGCCCAGCACGCCCTGCGCGCCGACGACCTGGCCGGAGCCACCGCCGCGCTGCGCCGCGGCCTGGGCGTCCAGGAGGTGCTGGTCAGCTCCTGGGAGCTGCTGGCGACGATGACGCCGGTCGAGTTCAGCGCGTTCCGCCCGTACCTCGGCGAGGCCAGCGGCTTCCAGTCGTACACCTACCTGCACCTGGAGTTCCTGCTCGGCAACAAGAACGAGCGGTTGCTCAACCTCTACGCGGGCCACCCCCGGATCCACGCCGAACTCGCCGCCACCCTGCACGGGCCGAGCCTGTACGAGGACGCGATGGGCGTGCTGGAGCGGCGCGGGCTGAGCGGACCCGACGTCTGGGTCGAGGTCTACAGCAAGCCCGAGCACCGCGAGCTGGCACTCCTCGGCGAACTCCTGCTGGACGTCGCCGAGCGGGTCACCCGCTGGCGCCAGCGCCACTTCAGCTCCGTGAAGCGGACGATGGGGGCCAAGCCCGGCACCGGTGGCTCCAGCGGCCTGAGCTGGCTCCGCAAGGCCGCCGAGGAAGACGTCTTCCCCGACCTCTGGAGCGCCCGGAATGCACTCTGATCCGCACCTCGCCGATCCGTCCCTCGCCGATCCGTCCCTGACCGCCGAGGCCCTCGACGCCGCCGATCCGCTGCGCGGCTTCCGCGACCGCTTCACCCTCCCCAAGGACGTCCTCTACCTGGACGGCAACTCGCTCGGCCCGCTGCCCGCGAACACCCCGGCCCGGGTCGCCCGACTCGTCGAGCAGGAGTGGGGCGAGGGCCTGATCCGCAGCTGGAACGACGCCGGGTGGTACGACCTGCCGCGCGGCCTCGGCGACCGCATCGCACCGCTGGTCGGGGCGGCCGCAGGCCAGACCGTGGTCTGCGACTCGACCTCGGTGAACCTGTTCAAGGTGCTGACTGCGGCGCTTCGGCTGCGACCCGGGCGCCAGGTCATCGTCTCCGAGCTGGGCAGCTTCCCGACCGACCTCTACCTCACCGAGGGCGTAGGGCCCGCCCGTCGCCCGACCACCACCCCCGAGGCCCCCGAGGGAAGCGCTTCGCGCCCCGGACTCCGGCGCCTCCTCGGCCGCGACGGCTCGACCCTGGAGGAGCTGCTCGACGGCGATGTCGCCGTGGTCCTGCTCTCCCATGTCGACTACCGCACCGGTCGGCTGCAGGACATGTCCGCCGTCACCGAACTCGTGCACCGCCACGGCGCGCTGATGGTCTGGGACCTGTGCCACTCGGTGGGCGCACTCCCGGTGCAGCTCGACGCCTCCGACGTCGACTTCGCCGTCGGCTGCACCTACAAGTACCTCAACGGCGGCCCCGGCTCGCCCGCCTTCCTCTACGCGGCGGCCCGCCACCACGCGGCCGCGGACCAGCCGCTCACCGGCTGGTTCGGCCACGCCGACCCCTTCGCCTTCGAGCCCGGCTACCGCCCGGCACCCGGCATCGGCCGCTTCCTCACCGGCACCCCGCCGCTGCTCAGCTTCGCCGGACTGCAGGCCGCCCTCGACGTCTGGGACGACGTGGACCTGGCCGCCCTGCGCACCAAGAGTCTCTCCCTCACCTCACTCTTCCTCCGGCTCACCGAGCCGCTGGGACTGGAGTCGCTCACCCCCGCCGAACCGGAGCAGCGCGGCAGCCAGGTCTCGCTGCGGCACCCGCACGCCCGCGCCGTCGTCCAGGCGCTGATCGAACGAGGTGTCATCGGCGACTTCCGCGCCCCGGACGTGATGCGCTTCGGCTTCACCCCGCTCTACCTCTCCCACGCCGACGTGCGCGACGCGGCAGAGGCGCTGCGCGAGGTCCTGGCCTCCGGCGTCTGGCGCGAAGCCCGCTTCGCCGCCCCTGCGGGCGCGGTCACCTGAGCGAGCGCGAGGACGACGCCCGTACAGGACCATGAGTATGAGACGCCACTGTCTTGTACGGGCCTTCGCTGTCAGAATGTCTGGATGCGCACCCCCACCCCTGCCGCCGGAGCCTCGCAGCGCCGCACCGGTCTCACCCTCGCCCTCCTCTCCGCCTGCGCGTTCGGCGGCTCGGGGGTGGCGGCGAAGCCGCTGATCGAGGCCGGGTTGGCGCCGATACAGGTGGTGTGGCTGCGGATAGCCTGCTCCGCGCTGGTGCTGCTGCCGGTCGCGGTCCGGCACCGGGACCTGCCCCACCGCCACCCCGGGCTGCTGCTCGGCTTCGGGCTGATCGGCGTCGCGGCGGTGCAGAGCTGCTACTTCTTCGCGATCTCCCGGATCCCAGTGGGAGTGGCGCTGCTCATCGAGTACCTGGGCCCGGCGCTGCTGCTCGGCTACGTCCGCTTCGTCCAGCGCCGCAGCGTGTCCCGAGCGTCCGCCGTCGGCGCGCTGATGGCCATGACCGGCCTCGCACTGGTGGTGCAGTTCTGGGACGGCCTGGGCGGCCTGGACCCGCTCGGGGTGGCCTTCGGCCTCGGCGCGGCCTTCGGCATGGTGGGCTACTTCATCCTCTCGGAGAAGTCCGGCGGCAAGTCCGGCTCCCCGTCCGAGGGAGGCTCCGTCCCGATCGACCCCATGGGTCTCACCGCATACGGGCTGATCATCGGCGCGATCGTGCTCGTCCCGATCGCCCAGCCATGGGCCGCGCACTGGCAGGTGCTCGGGCAGGACGTGGCCATGGGGAGCATGCGGGTACCGGCCCTGGCACTGCTCGGCTGGGTGGTGCTGATCGCGACGGTGCTGGCCTACCTGACCGGGGTCGCGTCCGTGAGCAGGCTGTCCGCGCCGGTCGCCGGGGTGGTGGCCTGTCTGGAGGCGGTGGTGGCGACCGTGCTGGCGTGGGTCCTGCTCGGTGAACATCTGGCGGTGCCGCAGATCATCGGCGGCGTGCTGGTGCTGATCGGGGCCTGCGTGGCGCAGACCGCCGCCGCACCGGCGGCCGCTCCGTCAGTGGAACCGCTGCCCGTACCCACCTCGCCCCCGGTCGACCGGACCCCCGCCGCACGCTGAGGGCGGCGCCGGCACGCTCTGCGGCTCGGTGGCGCGGAGTAGCGGAGGAGTAGCGCAGGAGTATGGTCCATTTCCATGGCAGACGAGTGGGCCAATTCCAGCCCCGGCGGCAGCGACCTCCACCTCGACCTCAGCGGCCCGGGCGGCGTACGGGCGTCGCTGATCCGCGCCCTGCGCGACGCCGTCCGGTCCGGGCGACTCGCGCCCGGCACCCGGCTGCCGCCGTCCCGCTCCCTCGCCACCGACCTGGGCCTGGCCCGGAACACCGTGGCCGACGCATACGGGGAACTGGTCGCCGAGGGATGGCTGACGGCGCGTCAGGGATCGGGGACGCGGGTCGCCGAGCGCGCGGCGCAACGGACCACCCCGCCTCGGAGCCGCCCCACCGCCAGGCCCGCACCCGCCCCCCGCACCCCGCCGCGCCGACCGAACCACGGTCCGAACAGCCTCTACGCCGGGTCGCCCGACCTGTCGTCGTTCCCCCGCGCCGCCTGGCTCGCCGCCGCCCGGCGGGCGATGGCCACCGCGCCGAACGAGGCTTTCGGCTACGGCGATCCGTTGGGACGGATCGAGCTGCGCCGGGCGCTGGCCGACTATCTGGCCCGCGCCAGAGGGGTCCGGGCCGATCCTGAGCGGATCGTCGTGTGTGCCGGGTTCATCCAGGGCCTCTCGCTGCTCAGCCGAGTGCTGCGGCGGAACGGCGCACGGCGGCTGGCCGTGGAGTCGTACGGCCTGGACTTCCACCGCGACCTGATCACGGCCGAGGGGCTGCGCACCACTCCCCTGACGGTCGATCACCATGGCGCGTCCACCAGCATGCTGTCCGGCCGCAAGGACCTGTCCGCGGTTCTCCTCACCCCCGCGCACCAGTTCCCCACCGGCGTTCCGCTGCATCCGGACCGCAGGGCCGCCGCCGTCGACTGGGCCAGGAGCACCGGCGGACTGATCCTGGAGGACGACTACGACGGCGAGTTCCGCTATGACCGCCAGCCCGTGGGCGCGCTGCAGGGGCTCGATCCCGAGCGGGTCGCCTACCTGGGCACGGCCAGCAAGAGCCTCGCCCCGGGGCTGCGGCTGGCCTGGACAGTGCTCCCGGCCCCGCTGGTGGAGCAGGTGGCGGCGGCGAAGAGTGCGGGTGAACGGCACCCGGGTGTCCTGGACCAGCTGACGCTCGCCGAGTTCATCACCTCGGGCGCCTACGACGGCCACCTCCGGGCCATGCGGCTGCGCTACCGCCGACGCCGCGACCGCCTCGTCGCCGTCCTCGCCGAGCGCGTGCCGACTGTGCGGGTCAGCGGGATCGCCGCGGGCCTGCACGCGGTACTGCGGCTTCCGCCGGGGACGGAGCGGGAGGCGGTGCGCGGCGCGGAATGGCTGGGCCTGGCCGTCCAGGGCTTGGACCACTTCCGCTACCCCTACCCGGAAGAGGCCGGGGCAGGGGCGATTCGGCCTCAGGCCGCCCATGCCATCCACTCCGTCCAGGCCGTGCCGGACATCCCGGACGGCCTGGTCATCGGCTACGGAACGCCGGCCGAGCATGCCTTCGCCGGAACGCTGGAGACGCTCTGCGAGGTGCTGCAGGCGATCGTCTGATCGTCTGGTCAGTGGTTCGTCGGGGAGACTTGGTTCATGAGCACACCGACAGCAGGCGGTCCGGTCCAGCGACTTCTGGACGCGATCCGGGCGAGCGACTCCGAGGCGTTCGCCTCGCTCTTCGGCGACAACGGAGTCGTGGACGACTGGGGGCGGGTGTTCACCGGTCGCGACGAGGTCTCAGGCTGGAACGAGCGCGAGTTCATCGGCCTGGCCGCGGTTCTGACGATCGGCCAGGCCCAATGGGGCGACGACGCGACCGTCCTCACCACCGACATCGCCACGTCCGGCGGCTACAACGGCCCCGCCACCATCACCCTGACCGTCGCCGCGGACGGGAAGCACATCACCCGGATGCTGCTGGCGGACTGACCGCCGCACCGGCTGCACGCGCCACGGGGGACACACCCATGATGAGCAGCATGGATGCGGCAAACCGGTAGAACTGAGGCGTCTGGAACTGAGGCGTCGGCCACCGATTCGGTCCCAGCCGATGCGAACTGGAGGGCCACCGTGATCACCGCACTTCGCGACGCCTGGAGCACCCTCGTCCCCGACCTGCGGGACCGCCACGGCCCGCTGCCGCCCATGCTGATCGCACTGACCGTCGTCGCGGGTCTGGTCGACGCCTTCAGCTACCTGGTGCTCGGACGCGTCTTCGTGGCCAACATGACCGGAAACGTCGTGTTCATGGCCTTCTCCCTGGCCGGCTCCACGGACTTCTCCCTTGCCGCGTCACTGGTCGCGCTGCTGGCGTTCGTCGCAGGGGCGGTGCTCGGCGGCCGTATCGGCAACCGTTACCCCGACCACCGGGGCCGACTGCTACTGGTCGCCACGACCATTGAGGGGGCGCTCGTCCTCGTCGCGTACGTCTGCTGCCTCCTGTTCACGTCCCCGTTCACCGGTTCCGTCCGCTACCTGCTGGTGGCCCTGCTCGGACTCGCCATGGGCGCGCAGAACGCCGCCGCTCGCCGCCTGGCCGTACCCGACCTCACCACCACCGTGCTCACCCTCACCATCACCGGGATCGCCGCGGACGGGCGGCTGGCCGGCGGCGGCGACAGCAGGATCGGACGCCGGCTGCTGTCAGCAGCCTCGATGTTCGTGGGCGCCCTGGTCGGCGGCCTCGCCGCGCTGCATGCCTCGCGCTCGCTTCCGCTGCTGATCGCGGTTGCCGTCCTCGCGGTGACGGCGGCGGCGCTGACCGTGCAGGCCCGATCCACCCTGCCCTGGACCCGCCCGTCCTGACCGGATCCACCGGTCGGCGGCACGTGAGTCAGCGGCCCGTGAGTCAGCGGTCCGTGAGTCAGCGGTCCGTGAGTCAGCAGCCCGTCAGTTGGCGGGGCCGCTCCCGAGTTGGACCAAGGCGCTGTGCTGCCCACCGGAAAGGTCCGTCCACCGGAGCGTGACCCGGTCGCCGGGGCTCCGGCCAGCGACCAACGTGGTGAGCGCGGACGGGGAGGCCACGGACCGTCCGCCCAGCGACGTGATCAGATCGCCTGCGGCCAGTCCCGCCTGCGCGGCCGGCGAGCCGTCGACCACGCCCTCGACCAGCGCACCCGGCGCGCCCTGCGGATCGGAGCCGACCTGGACGCCAAGGAACGGCGTCGCACCGACGTGCACGGTGGGTCCGCCGGTACCGGCCTCGATCTGCCGGACCACCGGCATCGCCGCGTTGATCGGAACGGCGAACCCCTGGCTGCCGGACTGCTGGAAGCGGAAGCCTTGGGAGGCGGCCGTGTCGACACCGATCACCGCACCCGAGGCGTTGACCAGCGGGCCGCCCGAGTCGCCGGGCTGCACATCGGCGTTCACCTCGATCAGCCCCGCCAACTGCTCGGACTCGCCGGTCGTCTGGTCCCCGGCGGTGATCGACCGATCGAGCGCGGTCACCGTGCCGGAGACGGCGCTCGGCGTGAGGCCCACGCCTCCGGCGTTGCCGATCGCGAGCACGGGGTCGCCGACCACTACCTTCGAGGAGTCACCCAATGTCGCCGTGGCCAGCCCCGACGCCCCCTGCAACCGGATCACGGCCAAGTCGGCGGAGCGGTCGTAGCCGGCCACGGTCGCCGTGTAGGTCCTGCCGTTGCCGACGTCGACGGCGCTGATCCGGGTGGCGCCGCTGATCACATGGTTGTTGGTGAGCACCTCCCCGGAGGAGCTGAGCACGATCCCGGTCCCGGCTGCCTGAAGCCCCTGGTAGCCGAGGGTGACGTTGATGTCCACCAGTTCCGGGTCCACCTGGGCCGCCACGCCGCCGACTCCGGCCGCCGGGGGCGCCGTCGGGCTGCCCGAGCCGGACGACCCGGGGACGGACGGCCCGGGGACGGACGGCTCAGAGGCTGCCTGCCCGGGCGCGACCGGGGACTGGCTCCAGAAGGCGTGGTCGATGCCGATGCCCGCCCACACCGCGGCCGCCACCACGAGCAGCAGCGCGAGCACCGCACGTAGCGGGTGCCGCCTGCGCGGTGGTTGTGGCGGCGCGGCCGACGGCGGCGGCGGATACGGCGGACCCCAGCCGCCATCGCCCGTGCCACCCGTCCAGCCTGGTGTCCCTGCTCCGTGACTCCCGCTCATGACGGCCTCCAACAGGCCCCGGCTCGGACACGCTCAGAGCGTTGCGCCCTGCTTCCATCATGCGAGCCCCGCGCGTAAGCGCACCGTCAAGCGCAACTGAGCATTCTCTGCAACCGGGGGATCACTGGCCTGGGCGACGGTTTCTGTCGAACGACCACTCACCTGGGAACCTGTCAGGACGCCAGGACGCACAGTCAGTCCAGCGCCTTGGCAACGGTCAGCAGGACCGCGCTGTCCTCCAGCGCCGTCAGCGAGTGACGCTCGTCGGGCACGATAAGCAGATCGCCCGCGGAGCCCTCCCAGGCGTCGGTGCCCGCGTCGAGCCGTACGCGGCCGAGCAGGACCACGACCGTCGCCTCACCCGGGCTCTGGTGCTCGGCGAGGGTGCTTCCCGACGTCAGGGCGATGACCGTCTGCCGCAGGGTGTGTTCGTGGCCGCCGACGACGGTGGCGGCGGTGCGCCCCGAGGTGTGAACGACGGCGTGGGAGAGCTGCTCGCGCGCGAGCGCGACCAAGGAGACGTGTCTCATGAACCCAGTGTCGGTGCAGACGGCCCGGCGCACATCCCGGGCGGCGCCGCGGACACGCTGCTGACCCGTGGCGCCCCGGTTCGGGCACCACGGGTCAGCAGGTTCGTCAGTGGGCTCCAACCGCCGAGCCCGGTCGGCCCTGTCGCTCCGTCAGTGGCCCGAGCCGGACAGCGGCGGCAGCGGCACGGGGAGCGGCGGCAGCGGCACACTGGGCAGTCCGGGCAGCCCGGGCAGGTTCGGGACCGGCAGGCCGCTGCCCAGCAGGATGCCGGCGACGAGGTTGACCGCCGCCTGGACCGCCGCGGTCACCGCGGCGAGGATCTTTGCCGGGTCCAGCGAGGTGACAGCCTGGACGAGGGCGTCCAGCGCCGCCTTGACCTGCGCGATCGCCTGCGCGAGCAGCGCGCCCGGGGCCGGCGGGTCCACCCGCTGGGCGGACTTCGGGACCGGCGGGAGAGCGCTGGTCAGCCCGTCCAGCGCCGCCTTCGCGGTGGCGACGAGCTGGGTGACCTTCGCCAGGTCGGGCGGAGTGGCGAGCGCGGCCTTGAGCGCGTCGGCGACCGGGCCGACCGCGCCGAACTGCGACAGCACGCCGATGAGAGCTGAGGGGTCGGGCGCCGGGACGGGAGCGGCCACGTGAGCGGCGGCGGGCTGCTGCACGGCGGCGGCGGTCGTTCCGGCGACACCGAAGGTGAGCGCGCCGCACGCGATTCCGGCGACGACGAGGTTGGTGGTGCGGGACAGGTGCATGGGGGGAGATTCCCTTCGATGCTGTACACAGATGGCTTGTTCACCATGCAAAGGACGTGTACGCTCCGCAACTTTTCGGATACTGGGAGTGACCATCGTGCCAACGCCCGCACTCCAGGTCTGACCTGCGCGTTCGTCAGAAATCCCGGAAGCTGCCGGGGCCGTGGAAAGTGCCGCCGTTAGGGCCTCTCCGCCCCAAGGCTCCCGCTGGACGGCGCCGCAGGTGCGTCCGGCAGGATGCGTGGGTCAACCGGCGTCAACGGAGGCCGCGTCCCGCCGCAGCAGCAGGCAGGCTGCGTCGTCCTCCAGGTCCAGCCGGTCTGCCAGGGACTCCATGAGGTGGTCGGCCAGCGGCTCCAGCTCGTGCGGCCCGGTGCCCAGTGCGGTGGTGAGCCGGGCCAGGCCCTGGTCGAGGTCCTCGTCCGACCGTTCCACCAGTCCGTCGCTGCACAGCAGCAGGGTGTCGCCGGGGTCGAGGTGGAACGAGGAGCGTCCGTAAGGGGGCGCGTCCAAGCCGGCCGGGAGGCCCAGCGGCGGCCCCGCCTCCAGGTCCAGCCGCCGGACCGAGCCGTCCAGGCTTCGGACGAACGGCGGCAGATGCCCGGCGTTGGCGGCCCACACCGATCCTGTGGCGAGGGAGACATGGGCGTAGAAGCAGGTCGCGAACCGGTCCGCGTCGAGGTCGCGCAGGAAGGCCGAGGCTCGCTGCAGGACGGTCTCGGCAGGGTGCCCTTCGGCGGCGTAGGCAGTCATGGCGATGCGCAACTGGCCCATGATGGCGGCGGCTTCGGTGTCATGGCCCTGGACGTCGCCGACCGCAATGCCGATGCTGCGGCCGGGCAGCGGCATGGCGTCGTACCAGTCGCCGCCGATCGAGGTGCCGACGCGGGCGGTGCGGTAGCGCACCGCGATGCTCCCGCCGGCGACCTGGGGGATATACCGGGGCAGCATGGCGTTCTGCAGCCCGGCGGCGATCTCCCGTGCCTGGTCGACGAGCATCGCGCGCTGCATCGACTGGGCGATGCCGCTGGACAACGCGGTCAGCAGGGTGCGGTCCTCGATCGAGAACCGGCGGCGTCCGTCGTAGATCAGGCCCATCGCGCCGATCGGGCGTCCCTGGGCGATCAGCGGCAGGAAGGCAGCAGCCGTGAGCCGGGTTCCGGCGAGGAAGTCGGCCAGCCTCGGATAACGGGCGAGGAACCGCGACCGGGAGGTGAAGTAGAGCGGCTCGCCACCGCGCACGGCGTCGTTGAGCGGCCAGGACTCGGACAGGCGGGCGCTCTGGAGTTCACGGACCAGGGTGTCGCTGGGCCCCGCCGCCCCGACGACGCGCAGCCTGCCCTGGTCCATGACGGCGAGGGACACCCCCTGCGTCCCCAGGCGCCGCATGCTGTGTTCGCCGGTCAGCACGCCCACGACGTCGTCGACGCTCAACGCGTCGGCAAGAGCGCGGGCGACCTCCCGGATCGCGTCCTCCTGCCGGCGCAGGTCGTCCTCGGCGACCAGCCGCTGGGCCGAGTAGCTCAGTTCCTGGGTCGCGTCGCGGACGACGCCTACGACCTTCAGGTCGGCGCCTGGTTCGGCGTCCGCCCGCTGCTCGCCGCGGATGACCTTGCCCTGGGTGTGGGTCCATCTGAGGCTGCCGTCGCGGCAACGGATCCGGAAGTAGCTGCTGTAGGTGTCGCTGCGCCCCGCCCTGATGTCGGCAACGAGGCCGATCAGGCGGTCCACCTCGTCCTGGGGGATGCGCTGCCCCAGGCTCGCGGCCAGTCCGTCGTACTCGTCGGCCCGAAGGTCGAAGACGGCCAGGCCGCACGCGTCCAGGAGGAAACGGCCCGAGTCCGGTTCCCACACGAAGCAGCCGACGCGGGTGGCCGCCATCGCCTCCGAGGCATCCACCCGCAGTCCCCCGTCACCCATGCGGGCCTCCAGCAGCTCTCGGCGGCGATCCATAGCAAGGTACGCCAGGGCCACTGATGCACCTACCGCTCTCGCGTGCGAACACCCGTATGGCGCAGCGGCGCTGAGCCGGCGGGGGCAGCGGACCATCCAGCCACGAACCATCGAGGGTCGCGACCGGGCAGGATAGGGAAAGGCGGCTTCGCCCCACGGGCACCGACCTGTCGAAGACCGCCGGATCGGCCGGGTGATGCACCCGTGGAACCCTCCATGGAACCCACAGTCCTGCACCGGCTGCGCGACCTGTGCCTCGCGCTCCCCGAGGTCACCGAACGCCCCAGCCACGGCGAGCCGACCTGGTTCATCGGTGCCAGGAAGACCTTCGTGATGTTCGCCGACCACCACCACGACGACCGCCTGGCGTTCTGGTGCGCCGCCGCCCCCGGCGCCCAGGAGGAACTGGTCGCCGCAGCCCCGGAGCACTACTTCCGTCCGCCCTACGTCGGCCATCGGGGCTGGATCGGTGTGTACCTCGACGTACCGATCGACTGGACCGAGATCCACGAGCTCGTGGAGGAGAGCTACCGGGCCGTGGCACCCGTCCGTCTGGTCACGATGCTCAATGCGCACAAGGGGAGCCATATCGGCTGAAAGGGGGAACAATCGATGTGTCTACGAGCATGTGGGAGGAAGTGAGTCGGATGTCTGACCTTGGGCATCAAGCCCCGGACATCACTGGTCACCCGGATGTGGCCGAGATGCGGGAGCGGTACGCGCAGGTGTTGGGCGGCAGCCAGGCCGTGGCGATCGACGGACTGATGCTGTTGACAGGGCTGTACGCGGCCATCTCGCCGTGGGTGGTGCACTTCCACAGCACCAATCCCGAACTGGCAACGAACAACCTGATCATCGGAATCGCGCTGGCGCTGTTCGGGCTGGGGCTCGGCACGATCGGCGAGCGGATGTACCAGCTGAGCTGGACCTGCGCGGCGATCGGCGTGTGGATGATCATCTCGCCGTGGGTCGTCTCCGTGGGCCACACCGCCACCCGCGGAGTCATCTGGAACAACGTGCTGATCGGCGCGATCACCTGCGCCCTGGGGCTTGCCGCCTACGCGATGGTGCTCAGCACCCGCCGCATGGCGAAGTAGCGGTGTGACGGTCCGCCCCGAGAAATGATCGAGGCCCAGGCCTCCGGCCTTACGCCGGTTCGCCTGGGCCTTTGTCCTGCTCCCGACCGCCGAGACGATCAGAGCCCCCTGTCGGGTTCGAACCGACGACCCCCGCTTTACAAGTTCGATCACCGACCCATACGACGTCCGGCAACGCGCTCGTGGGGCTGCATTAGTTTCCGGGTCGTGGCCGCCCCTGTGCGCTCCGGTCCGTCGTCGTTGATGTCAACCGGTGATGTCAGGGGCAGCCGCTGCGCTCGCCGCTCTTGTGGTCTGTTCGGTGGAGATCGGCGTGCCGTGCAGGGGCTGACATCCGGCCTGTCGTCATTGTGAGCGATAGCAGACGTGATTGACGTGTAGCTCTGGACCGGGGCTACCGCCCGAGAAGAAGGAGGCCCCATGGCAGCGTTTCGAGGCGCCTGTCTGCGCGGTGCAATCGCTGTGGCCGGCATGGTGGTGAGTTTGGTGGCCATGCCCGCGACGGCCCAGGCCGCGACAACCAACGTGCCCTGTGACCCGACCGCACTGAAGAACGCGATCACTAGCGCCAACTCCGGGGACACGCTGGTGCTGGCCCACAACTGCGTCTACAGCTACACCACGCCGGACAACGCCAACAACGCTTTGCCCGTGATCACCAAGAAACTCACCATCAATGGACGCGACGCCACCATCCAACGAGACCCAACGACGGCAGCCCTGTTCCGCATCTTCGAAATCGACGGACCCGGGAACCTGGCACTCAACGATCTCACCGTCCGCAACGGCAGCGCCCCGGGTACTGCTGGTGGCAACATCCTCGTCAATCCGGGTGGGACACTCAGCCTCACCCGTAGCGTCGTGACGAACGGCACCGCCACCGACGGCGGCAACATCTTCGCCAATGCGGGTGGGACCATCGACCTCACCCGTAGCGTCGTGAGGAACGGCACCGCCTTCGACGGCGGCGGCTTCTTCATTCTCGCCTCTGCCACCGTGCGGATCCGTCACAGCGCCATCTGCGACAACACCTCGGCAGCATTCGGCGCCGGCATCTCGAGCAGAGGCGACCTCACCATCGCCGACGGCACCACGATCAGCAATAACACCACCGGCGGCGTCGGTGGCGGACTCGCCAACAGCGGCCCGGCGACGATCGATGATTCCGAGATCTTCTCGAACAGCGCAGCCAGCACCGGTGGCTTCAGAGGCGGTGGAGGGATCTTCAACCTCAACGCCGGCAAGGTGAACCTGCACCACACCCGTGTGGAGCACAACACGGTCACCGCAACGGCGAACGCGCCGGGCGTGGGCGGGGGGATCTCGAACCAGGGAGTGGCCGCCACGGTGACGATTGACGGCGGAAAGATCGGACACAACTCGGCCGAGGGGACCAACGCCCAGGGTGGTGGCGTCTACAACGAGGGCACGCTGAGCACCAAGCGGCTGGAGATCGAACACAACACCTCCACCGGCACGGGTGCCCAGGGCGGTGGTCTGACCAACAACGGTGGGACCGCCACGCTCACCAGCAGCCAGGTGGAGCACAACACCAGCAGCGCCCCTCCCGGCGGAATCAACAACAAGTCCGGCACGGTGGCCCTGAACAACAGCAAGGTGAAGCACAACAAGCCCACCAACTGCGCTGGCAGCGCAGTCCCGGTGCCTGGCTGCGTGAACTGACCAACCGGATTAACCCACCACCTTCCCCAGCTCCCATCCCGTTCGCCGTCGACCCACACACCGTGGAGCGGGCGTGGTCCATGGCGTCCAGGTGGAGCGACACCCCCAAGTCCCGGCGCAAGCGGGTGATCCCCATCCCGATGATGTGCGTCCCGCCGCTTCGCTGGCAGCGACTGAGGCAGGCTGAGCAGCGCCGCAGTGCGGGTGCCGACTGGCAGGACTCGGAATACGTCTTCACCACACGCAGCGGTAGGCCAATCGAGCCGCGCAACCTCACTCGCTCGTTCCAGCGGATCGCCGATGACGAGAGGCTGCCTGCCATCCGGCTGCACGACACCCGGCATGGCTGCGCGACGCTGCTGTCCGCCGCCGGCGTGGGACCTCGCGACCTGATGGCCATCCTGGGGCACAGCCAGATCGCCGTCACGATGGAGATCTACACGCATGTGGTGCAGGAGCGGCAACGGGAGGCGATCAACCACATGGACCGCCTTCTCAAGCGGCGCCGTCGCCAGCGTTGATGTCAATCGGTGATGTCAGAAGCCCCGGAGCTTGATCACTCCGGGGCTTCTTCATGCGGTCCTGCTGGTCAAGCGTGGAGCCCCCTGTCGGGTTCGAACCGACGACCCCCGCTTTACAAGAGCGGTGCTCTGGCCAACTGAGCTAAGGAGGCATGGTGCCTGTCCGCAGCGTGCCACGGCAGGACCAGGGGAAGTCTACCGGGACGAACGGCTGCGTTGTCCGGGGTATTCGCGCGATGAGGGGTGGGGGGCAGTGGGTCGCATCGTACTGAATGCAGTGATTTGTCACCTAATAAGGCGGAACGTTGTCGGTTTTGGTCCCCTGCAGGTACTGACAGGGCGGTGGGCGGGGAGGTAGCGTCACGAGCAGTCTGCCGATAGGTGGACTAGACCTCTCGGTCTCCGTGCCGCTCCGGCGGGTTGGCACGGCGGTGTGGAGGGGTCGCACGAGACCAGCACCATCCACCCTTTACTCGGATCGTCCGGCACGTTCCTGCCGGTGAAGGAGCGCAGCAGTATGCCTACGGTGACTTTCGACAAGGCCACCCGTATCTACCCCGGCGGCCAGAAGCCGGCCGTCGACGCCCTCGACCTGGACATCGCCGACGGCGAGTTCCTCGTCCTGGTCGGTCCGTCCGGCTGTGGCAAGTCGACCAGCCTGCGGATGCTCGCGGGCCTGGAGGACGTGAACGGCGGCGCCATACGTATCGGCGACCGCGACGTCACCCACCTCCCCCCCAAGGACCGGAACATCGCCATGGTGTTCCAGAACTACGCGCTGTACCCGCACATGACCGTCGCCGACAACATGGGCTTCGCCCTGAAGATCGCCGGCGTGAACAAGGCGGAGATCCGCAAGAAGGTCGAGGAGGCCGGCAAGATCCTCGACCTCACCGAGTACCTCGACCGCAAGCCGAAGGCGCTCTCCGGCGGTCAGCGCCAGCGTGTCGCGATGGGCCGCGCGATCGTCCGCGAGCCGCAGGTCTTCCTCATGGACGAGCCGCTGTCCAACCTGGACGCCAAGCTCCGCGTGCAGACCCGTACCCAGATCGCCTCGCTGCAGCGCCGGCTCGGCATCACCACCGTCTACGTCACCCACGACCAGGTCGAGGCCATGACCATGGGCGACCGGGTCGCGGTGCTCAAGGACGGTCTGCTCCAGCAGGTCGACACCCCGCGCCACATGTACGACCGCCCGGCGAACCTCTTCGTGGCCGGCTTCATCGGCTCCCCCGCGATGAACCTCATCGAGGTGCCGCTGGCCGACGGTGGCGTGAAGTTCGGCAACTCGCTCATCCAGGTCTCCCGCGACGCCGTGGCCGAGGCCGCCGCCGCCGGCGACAGCACCGTGACCATCGGTGTCCGCCCGGAGCACCTGGACCTGATCTCCGAAGGCGACGCGCTCGCCGCCGGTGGCAACGGCCTGGCCGTCACCGTCAACGTCGTCGAGGAGCTCGGCGCGGACGGGTACGTCTACGGCACCGCCAAGGTCGGCGACGAGGACAAGGACCTGGTGGTCCGCGTCAGCGGTCGCGCCGTGCCGCAGAAGGGCGAGGTCCTGCACGTCGTCCCGCGCGTCGGCGAGACCCACGTCTTCTCCACCTCGACGGGTGCCCGCCTGAGCGACTGACGCAGTCCGCGCAGCCGACAAGTCGACATCGACAACACAGCGTCATCATGCTTCCCCGGTAGGCCAGTTGCCTGCCGGGGAAGTTCATATTCGGATATTCCAGACACGCCGTCACTCATTGGAGTGACTGAATGTCGCCAAATCATTACTCCTCGCTAGCATCGCCGTCGTGAAGCAGCTAGCGCGCCGTCTCGGCAAAACCCTCGCCTTCGTCCTGCCCTTCGTCCTCGTGACGACCGGCACCCTCGCAGTCACCCGCGTTCCCTGGGCTCCCGGCGGTCTCGGGGACCAGCAGGTCCTCGCCGCATCATCCCGCACGAACGCCGGTGCACCGCAGCAGGCGCCCCGGGAGGCACCCAAGGAGGCCCCGCAGGACGCCCTGCGCGACCGTCTTCTGCAGCAACTCAGGAACGAGGACCCGGGAGCGGCCCTCGACTCCCTGAAGCAGGCCATGCAGCAGCAGCCCTCGCTGACCGCCTACTGCACCGCCATCGCCCGGGACCTCGGCCAGGCCGCCGTCCGCAAGTACCAGGGCGACGTCAGGCGCGCCCAGTCGTTCGCCCGGCCCGTCTGCGACGGGTCCTTCGCCGTCGGCACCATGGCCGCGGCAGGCTGAGATCTCGTGCGGCCCGGTGCGGCTGGTTGACGACACCGGGCCACGAGCACCCCTACGCCGTCTAGGGTGCTCTCATGACCGCTGACCTCCTCCCCTCCACGGAGCGCTCCCCGCACTCCTCGCCGCCCGTGACCCAGGCCGTGATCCTGGCCGGCGGTCAGGGATCCAGGCTTCGTCCCTACACCGACACCCGTCCCAAGCCGATGATCGAGATCCCGGGCACCGGGGTACCGATCATCGGCCACCAGCTGCAGTGGCTGGCCGAGGAGGGCGTCACCGACGTCGTCATCTCCTGCGGCCATCTGGCCGAGGTGCTCCAGGACTGGCTCAAGTCCACCGACCTGCCGCTGAACGTCGCCACCGTGGTGGAGACCGAGCCCCTCGGCCGAGGTGGCGGGCTGAAGTTCGCCGCCGCCTCGCTCCCGCGCAAGGACGAGCCCTGGTACGCCACCAACGGCGACATCTGGACCCGCTTCCAGCTGCGTGACATGGCCGACTTCCACAACGAGCGCGATGCCCACGCCACGCTCGCCCTGGCCCGCCCCCGCCTCCCCTGGGGCACGGTGAAGACCGACCAGTTCGGCAGCATCCTCGACTTCATCGAGGCCCCGCCCTCCCCGTATCTGATCAACGCGGGGGTGTACGTGTTCTCTGCCGAGTTCGCATCCATGCTGCCCGCGCTCGGCGACCACGAGCGCAGCACCTTCCCCCGCCTCGCCCGCGAGCGCCGCCTGTCCGGCTACGAGCTGCCTCAGGGCGTCTACTGGCGTGCCATCGACACCGCCAAGGACCTCTCCGAGGCCGCCAAGGAACTCGCTGCCGCCACCCGCCCCGTCGAGGAGGCCGGGGCGTAGCGGAGGCCGGGGCGTAGCGGAACCCCGGGCGTAGCGGAAGCCGGGGCGAGAAGCCTCGGCCCGCGCCTGGCCTCGACCCCGCGCCGACAGACACCGGAACCACAAGCAGTGGGCCCCGCACCGAGAGTTCGGTGCGGGGCCCACTGCTCTACCGATATGTCCGACATGTCGTCAGATCAAACCACGGGGCCGGCCCCCGAGGACGGCCCGGACGACCTGCCGCCCACAGATCCCTGGCCGGTCATCCCCAGCAGCGGCAGGGGAGCCGCGCTGCCCAGCAGCCCGCCGATCACACCGTTGCCCCCTCCGGGGCTCGGGGAGGGCGAGCCGCTGTGGCGCTGCGACGGCTTGGAGGTCGATCCGCCCGTCCCCTGCGAGGCGGAACCGCCCGCGCCGCCGTGGCTGCTCCCGGTGTGCCGGGAGGAGGGGTGGTGCGAGGCGGACGCGCTGGGCGAGGTGGACGGAGAGGCGCTCGCCGAGGGCCGTGCCGACGGCTTCGCGGTGCTCGGGTGGGCACTCGGGGTCTGCGCCGGCCACATCGGACTGGGGTAGACCGACGGCGCCTCCGGGCTCCCTGGGAGGGTCGTCGAAGTCGTCTGACCGTTCCGCACGGCCGCGCCGAGCGCCGAGCCCAGCAGCAGCGTCGAACCGATCACCATGGTCGCGACCACGAAGCCCCGTCGCAGCACCCGTCGCCGGAGCACCGACACCGGTGCCCGCTCCCCCAGCCGGTGCCACGCCTCGATGGCGAGCCGTCCGTCCAGGGAGAACAGCGGCGCGCCGGCGAGCAGCAGCGGGCTCCAGGCGGCCAGGTAGATGATCTCCGGCGCGTCGTACGCCGGAACCATGCGCCAGCTCACGGTCACCAGCAGTGCCAGGGCCAGCAGCATCGCCGTCCCGGCCGCAAGTCGCTGCCACAGCCCGAGGATGGAGAGCACGCCCACCACGATCTGCACGAAGGCCACCCCCAGCCCCGCGCCCACCGGATGGTTGAGGGCGATGTGCAGCAGCGGCTGGGCCAGCGCCCACGGGTGCAGCGACTGCAGCCAGTGCATCATCGAGCCGCGCGAGCCGCCGTCGAAGTAGACCGGGTCGCAGACCTTGCTGAATCCGGCGTAGATCGAGATGGCACCCAGGAAGATTCGCAGCGGCAGCAGCACCAGGCCGAGGTCGACCCGTCGCCCCGGGTACCAGGCGTGGCGAACCGGTTCTCCCGGGTCCCGCCCGTCCAACTGGTACTCCGGGCCGGAGCCCCACGGCTCGCGCCCGTCGACGTAGGCGACGTCACGGTCGTAGGAGGCGTGGTCGCCATAGCGGTCGCCATAGCCGTCGCCGTAGTCGCTCGGGTCGAAGCGCGGCATCAGCTGGGTCTCGCCGGCCGAGCTGGCCGAGCCCGCAGCGACCGCCGCGGCCCGCGAGGCCGTCGGCTGGCTGGGAAGCGCGCCCGCGCCGCCCTGCCGCACGGCGTCCAGCAGGGGCGCCGCCGCACCCGTCCAGGTGATGGGGGTGACCCTGGGCCTGCGGCGTGGCGGCACGGCGGCGCCGTACCCGCCGCCGCCCGCTGCGGCGACGCCTGCCCCCGCGCCCACCAGGGTGGGGTACAGGAGCATCGGCTGGGTGTCGTCGGGTGAGATGCCTGCGTAGGAGGGAGCGAGGGGAGCGGCGAAGGCCGGTGCGGCCACCTGAGCGTCGATCAGCGGGTTCACCGGTGCGCGGAGGCGCACGCGGAAACTCGCCGTGGTGCTGCTCAGCCGGGCCGGGTCGGTCGGTACCTTGACCGTGTTCAGCCCCGGCTCACCGTCGCTCCCCTCGGTGCGTCCCCCCTGAGGGCGGTTAGGTGTTCTGGTGTCCACACCTCACTAACCGAGCGAGAGGCCATTTGGACACCCCCCGGGTGACACCCGATCCACGGCTGTCCGTGCGACACGCCGAAATCCCGTCGGAATTCGCACGCCCGCACCAATGCCGGGCGACTCAGCGCCCGGCCCGACCTGCCGCGCTCACTGCTCAGTGCTCAGTGCTCAGTGCTCAGTGCTCAGGGCTCACTGCTTGGCGCGCAGCCTCGCCGCCTCGTACAGCACGATGCCCGCCGCCACCCCGGCGTTGAGCGACTCCGCCTCACCCGGCATCGGAATCCGCACCGTCAGATCACAGGTCTCCGCGACCAGGCGCGACAGGCCCTTGCCCTCGGAGCCGATCACGATCACGACCGGACCCGTCAGCGCCTCCAGGTCGCTCAGCTCGGACTCGCCGTCGGCGGCCAGGCCAACCACGAAACAGCCGGCCTTCTGGTACGCCTCCAGCGTCCGGGTCATGTTCGTCATCCGCGCCACCGGCACCCGTGCGGCCGCGCCGGACGAGGTCTTCCAGGCACCGGCCGTCATCCCGGCAGCGCGGCGCTCGGGGATGACCACTCCGGTCCCGCCGAAGGCCGCCACGGAACGGACGACGGCGCCCAGGTTCCGCGAGTCGGTGATCCCGTCCAGCGCCATGATCAGCGGGTAGTCGTGGTTGGCAGCCGCAGCGGCGAGCAGGTCGTCCGGGTGCGCGTACTCGTACGGCGGCACCTGAAGGATCAGGCCCTGGTGGTTGTGGCCCTCCGCCAGATTGTCCAGCTGCATCCGCGGGGCTTCCATCAGCGGGACGCCGCGCTCGTTGGCGAGGGTCAGCGCCTCGCGCACCCGCTCGTCGTTGTCGATGAACTGCTGGACGTAGAGCGCCGAGGCCGGCACGCCGCCCTCCAGCGCCTCCACGACGGAGTTCCGCCCGTACACCAGCTCCGAGCCGGCCTTGCCGCCGCGCCGGGCGCTGCCGCGCGACTTGTTGCCGGCCGCGGCGCGCTTGGTGGCGGCGTTGGCCATGCGGTTCTTCTTGTGTCCCTTGCGCTCCGACGCGGGCGGCGTCGGGCCCTTGCCCTCGAGTGCCTTCCGGCTGTGGCCACCGGTACCGACCGACGGGCCCTTCTTGGATCCGGGGTTGCGGCGGTTCCTGCGCTGGCTGTTGCCGGCCATCAGTTCTGTCCTGCTTCCATTCAAGCGATCAAGCGATCAACACGTACGTACGGAGGTCAAGGTCGAGCATTCAGCTTCAGAAGTCAGCTGAGAGTCCAGCGGGAACCGTCAGCCCGGTCCTCGATGGTGAGACCGGCCTGCGAGAGCCGGTCCCTGATGGCGTCGGAGGTCGCGTAGTCCTTGCGCTCCCGCGCGGCCTGCCGCTGCTCCAGTACCACCTTGACCAGGGCGTCCACCACACCGTGCAGGTCCTCGCCCTGCACCGGACCCGCCCACATGGCGTCCAGCGGGTCGAGACCCAACACACCGAGCATCGCACGGACCTCGGCCAGACGCGCTACCGCGTTCTCCTTGTCGTCCGCCGCGAGCGCCGCGTTCCCCTGCCGGACTGCGGTGTGGACGATCGCCAGCGCCTGCGGGACGCCGAAGTCGTCGTCCATCGCCTCGGCGAACGCCGGGGGCACCTGCGGCGCCGGCTCGACCAGCCCGTGCTGCTCGGTGACCCGCTGCGCGAAGCCCTCGATGCGGGCGAAACCGACCTCGGCCTCCCGCAGCGCCTCCTCGCTGTACTCAATCATCGAGCGGTAGTGCGGGGTGCCCAGGTAGTAGCGCAGCACGATCGGCCGCCACTTCTGCACCATCTCCGAGACCAGCACCGAGTTGCCGAGCGACTTGCTCATCTTCTCGCCGCTGAGCGTCACCCAGGCGTTGTGCACCCAGAACGAGGCGAAGTCGTCCCCGAACGCCTTGGACTGGGCGATCTCGTTCTCGTGGTGCGGGAAGATCAGATCGCGCCCGCCGCCGTGGATGTCGAAGGCGGGACCGAGGTACTTGTGCGCCATCGCGGAGCACTCCAGATGCCAGCCGGGACGGCCGCGCCCCCAGGGGGTCTCCCAACTGGGCTCACCGGGCTTGACGGACTTCCACATCGCGAAGTCGCGCTGGTCACGCTTGCCGGTCTCGCCCTCGCCCTCGGGCTGGCGCAGGTTCTCCAGCTCCTGGTGCGACAGGGCGAGGTAGTCCGGGTAGGAGGTGACGCTGAAGTAGACGTTGCCGTCGACCGCGTAGCCATTGCCGCGCGCGATCAGCTCCCGCATCATCTCGATCATCTCGGGGATGTGCCCGGTCGCCCTGGGCTCACCCGTGGGTGGCAGGCAGCCCAGGGCGGTGTAACCGTCGTTGAAGGCGCGCTCGTTGGCGTATCCGATCTGCCACCAGGGCCGACCGGTCTCCCGCGACTTCGCGATGATCTTGTCGTCGATGTCGGTGACGTTCCGCACGAAGGTGACGTCGTAGCCCCGGTAGGCGAACCAGCGACGCATGATGTCGAAGTTCAGCCCGGACCGGATGTGCCCGATGTGCGGGGCGGCCTGCACGGTCGCACCGCACAGGTAGATCGAGACACAGCCCGGCACGAGCGGGACGAAGTCGCGTACCTGGCTGGCGCTGGTGTCGTACAGGCGAATACTCACACCGTCAAGCGTAGTGGGAACGACGGGGTGCCCTGTGCCCATACGGCCACAGGGAAGGGATGCGTTCATGCCGCCGCAACGAACGGGGGCTCCGCGGCCCGCGAGTCGGGTCCCCGCCCGACCATCCTGAGCGGATCACCCGTACGACGTGAACCTGAATCCACGGCGCACGGCATCAGCCCTGGCAAGGCTGTTCCCATCCATCAGTCCAACGAGTGATGGTCCGTCAGTACAGCGTCGGCGTCGGCACGGTCGGCGTCGGCACCGTCGCCGTCAGCACCTTCGGCGTCAGTACACCAGCGCGGTCGCGATCGCGGCCAGCCCCTCCGCACGCCCGGTGAGCCCCAGCCCGTCGGTCGTCGTTCCGGAGACCGACACGGGTGCCCCCAGCGCCGCGGACAGCGCCGCCTGCGCCTCCTCGCGCCGCTTGCCGATCTTCGGCCTCACGCCCACGACCTGCACCGCGACATTGCCGATCTCGAAGCCCGCGGCCCGGACGATGCGCCCGGCCTCGGCCAGCAGCCGCACCCCAGGCGCACCGGACCACTCGGGCCGGTCGGTGCCGAAGTGGGCGCCCAGGTCGCCGACACCGGCGGCGGAGAACAGCGCGTCGCAGGCGGCGTGGGCGGCGACGTCGCCGTCGGAGTGCCCGGCCAGACCGTGCTCGTAGCCCTCCCAGCGAAGGCCGGCCACCCACAGCTCGCGCCCGGCCTCGAAGGCGTGCACGTCCGTGCCGACGCCGATACGGGGAAGCCGGATGCCCGCGGCCGGTTCGGACGCCGTTGCCTCAGCCTCCGTTGCCTCACGCCCCGTTGCCCGAGGCCCCGCTGCTTCAGCCCGCGCTGCCTCAGAACTGCTGTCAGAACTCATCGTTGGCCCTCCGCCTGGCGAGTACGGCCTCCGCGAGCAGCAGGTCAAGCGGACGGGTCACCTTGAAGGCCTCCTCATGTCCGGGCACGACCACGACCCGTCCGCCGAACTGCTCGACCAGTCCCGCGTCGTCCGTCGCGTCCACACCGTCGCTCAGCGCCTTGTCGTGGACCCGCTGCAGCACCTCCCGACGGAAGCCCTGCGGGGTCTGCACTGCCCGTAGCGTGGCCCGGTCGGGCGTGGCGACGACCGGCTCGGGACGCCCGGGCGCGGCGGGTTCGACCTGCTTGACGGTGTCGGCGAGCGGAACGGCCGGGACGACCGCCTCCGCCCCGTCCTCGACGGCGCGGACGACCGCGTCCACCACGTCCACGGGGACGAGCGGGCGCGCGGCGTCGTGCACCAGCACCACGTCGATGTCGTCGGGCACCACGTCCAGGCCCAGGCGTACCGACTCCTGCCGGGTGGCGCCGCCCGCGACGACCCGGACGTCCTTGCCCTCGAGCCCGGCTACTCCGTGGTCGTCCAGCAGCGAACGCACCTGGAGGACGCCGTCCACCGGGGCGACCACGACGACCAGCGTCACCGCGCGGGAGCGCGCCAGCGCGCGAACGGCGTGCACCAGCAGCGGCACGCCGCCGAGTTCACGCAGGGCTTTGGGGGCACCGGGGCCCAGTCGCTCGCCCCGGCCTGCGGCGGGGACCACTGCTGCGGCGTTCAGGTTTTGTTCCTTCGGCGAAGTGGGTATGGCCAAGTCGTGCCGGGCCAAGCGCCTTCCGTGGAGCGAGACCAGCTCGTCCCGGCACAGTCAGGCACGAACGGAAAGTCACAGTACCGGGACATGCCTCAGCGCCTGCCGTGGGGCGGCAGGCGCTGAGAACAACCGAGTTGAGACTGCGCTAGGAGGCGAGAACCTCGTCGAGCAGCGTTTCGGCCTTGTCCTCATTGGTGTTTTCAGCGAGTGCCAGCTCGCTGACCAGGATCTGCCGGGCCTTGGCCAGCATCCGCTTCTCACCAGCGGACAGCCCGCGCTCGCGCTCACGTCGCCAAAGGTCGCGCACAACCTCCGCGACCTTGATAACGTCACCCGAAGCAAGCTTCTCCAGGTTCGCCTTGTAGCGGCGGGACCAGTTGGTGGGCTCTTCGGTGTACGGTGCCCGCAGCACCTCGAAGACCCGGTCCAACCCATCCTGACCGACCACGTCGCGCACGCCTACGAACTCTGCGTTCTCCGCAGGCACGCGCAGCGTCAGGTCACCCTGCTGCACCTTCAGCACCAGGTAGGTCTTGTCCACACCTTTGATCTGGCGGATTTCGATAGCCTCGATCAGCGCGGCCCCGTGATGGGGGTAGACCACGGTGTCGCCAACCTTGAACGTCATGTGACAGGTACCCCTTCCGTGGCTTTCCAGAATAACACGGGTCTGGCCATATCCGAAGGGCGTTTTCGCAGGTCAGAGCCAGTCTCAGGGCTTGACAACCACCCCTACCGCGTGCTGCGACCCCAGTTCGAGGTGAGCTTCCCGCAGGTCGGAGCGCTTGCACACGAAGCGGTCACGTCTGGGAAACCCTGAATTGATCTTACGCGAAAGACGTAACCGAAGCGTTATATGATCTTCAATCGAGCGGATCCCGAACGGATCCGGAGCTTCCGGCGCGGGCGCGTCGGCGTGCTGGCCGGCGGGCGCGTCGGCGCTGGGACGATCGCGAGCCGATTGCGATGGGCAGGCGACACGGGGCCACCCCGTGTGGAGCGGATAAACGGGCTCGGTAACCTGATCGCGGCCAGCCCGCAAGAAACCCGTCCTGCCAGGACCCCGAACGTCCAAGGAGAAGCAACCGCCGTGAGCCGCAGTCTTCGTCGCGGCGCAGTCGCCGCCGTCATCATCGCGACCGCTCCCATCCTCGCCGCCTGCTCCGCGGGGGACAACGCGGCGAGCCTTCAGGTGAAGCCCGACAACGCCGCAACCTCGATCGGATCGACGCTGAAGCTCAACGGCATCGTGGTCGTCACCACCGCGATCGGCCAGGCCCCCGCCAACGTCACGGTGAACATCAGCAACACCGGAGACCAGGCGGACAACCTGGTCTCCGTCGCCGTGGGCAGCACCCAGGCCGTGCTGAGCGGCCCCGCGACGATCAACTCCGGCGGCTCGCTGCTGCTCAGCGGCCCGGGCCAGGTCTCGGCGACCGTCCCGACGCTGACCGCAATGCCGGGGCAGAACGCCAACGTGACCTTCACCTTCGCCAACGCCGGATCGGTCACGGTGCAGGCGCTGGTCAGCGCGGGCACGGGCATCTACGCCTCGTACGCACCGGTCGCACCCACGCCCAGCCCGAGCGCCTCCCCCTCTCTCGCGGCGACCGCTTCCGCGTCCGCCACGTCGAAGGCCACGAAGCCGGCGAAGAGCACGGCGAGCGCGACCCCCAGCGCCACCAAGACCCCCTGACGCGGTCAGAACGCCGATCGCCGCAGACACGGCTGCGCCCCGGAAGGATCACCTTCCGGGGCGCGGCCGTGCTGTGGCTTCCTTGAGCGGGAGTGTCGCTCCCCAGGCCGTAAGTTCACGGTGGCGGTCTACGGCTCGAACTTGTAGCCGAGGCCGCGGACGGTGACCAGGTAGCGCGGGGCCCCCGGGTCCGGCTCGATCTTGGCGCGCAGACGCTTCACGTGGACGTCGAGAGTCTTGGTGTCGCCGACGTAGTCGGCGCCCCAGACCCGGTCTATCAGCTGCATCCGGGTCAGCACCCGGCCGGCGTTGCGCAGCAGCATCTCGAGCAGGTCGAACTCCTTGAGCGGCAGGTCGACCTTGGCACCGTCCACGGTGACGACGTGCCGGTCGACGTCCATCCGCACCGGGCCGGCCTCCAGAGCGCCGGGGCCGCCGATGGTGGTCTCGGGCTCGCCGCGGCGGCGCAGCACCGCGCGGATGCGGGCGACCAGCTCGCGGGTGGAGTAGGGCTTGGTGACGTAGTCGTCAGCCCCTATCTCCAGGCCGACGACCTTGTCGATCTCGCTGTCCTTGGCCGTCACCATGATCACGGGGACGCTGGACTTGGCCCGCAGCTGGCGGCAGACCTCGGTGCCGGGGAGTCCGGGCAGCATCAGGTCCAGCAGGACCAGGTCGGCGCCATTGCGTTCGAACTGGTCGAGTGCGTCGGGGCCGGTGGCGGCGATGGCCACCTCAAAGCCCTCCTTGCGAAGCATGTAGGACAGGGCATCGCTGAAGGACTCTTCGTCCTCGACGACAAGCACACGGGTCACGGCTGGACCTCCGGGGCAGGCAGGGTGGCAGAAACAGGATCGGGGAGAGCGGCGTCGCCCTCGTCCGGGTCGTCGGGCTCGCGGGAGTCGGTTTCGTGGGAGTCGGTTTCGTGGGAGTCGGTTTCGCGGGTGTCGGTTTCGCGGGTGTCGGTTTCGTGGGGGGCAGAGTCGTCGGGGGCAGAGTCGTGGGAGTCGGGCCGGTCGGCGCCGGGCTCGTGCGAGTCGGGCTCGTCGACGAGCTCGTGGTCGGCGAACGGCGTGCGGTCGGCGATGGAGTCGCTGGAGCGGGGGGCGATGGGCAGTCGCAGGGTGAAGGTCGAGCCCTGGCCCTCGACGCTCCACACCGAGATCGTCCCGCCGTGGGAGGCCGCGACGTGCTTGACGATGGAGAGGCCGAGGCCGGTGCCGCCGGTGGCCCGCGAGCGTGCCGGGTCGACCCGGTAGAAGCGCTCGAAGATCCGCTCCCGGTCCTTCTCGGAGATGCCGGTGCCCTGGTCGGTGACCGATATCTCCACGGTCTCGACCTTGGCTCCGGGCACCTTGCGGGCCGCGATGGCGACGCGGGTGCGCGCGGGGCTGTAGTTGACCGCGTTCTCGACCAGGTTTCCGAGGGCGGCGGCGAGTTGCCCCCGGTTGCCGTGCAGGTTGAGTCCGGCGATCCCGCCGGCCGCCATGGTGATCTGTTTGGCGGCCGCCTGGTGACGACATCGGTCCATGGCCTCGGCGACCAGTTCGTCCACCGCGACCGGCTCGGGGTCGACCAGGCGCTCGTCGTCCTGAACCCGCGAGAGCTCGATGATCTCCTGGACCAGGCTGGTGAGCCGGGTGGCCTCGATGAGCATCCGGCCGGCGAAGCGGCGGACCGCCTCGGGGTCGTCGCTGGCGTCCTGGACCGCCTCGGAGAGCAGCGAGAGAGCCCCCACCGGGGTCTTCAGCTCGTGCGAGACGTTCGCCACGAAGTCGCGGCGGACGGCCTCGATCCGCCGGGCCTCGGTCAGGTCCTCGACCAGGACCAGGACCAGCCGGGAGCCGAGCGGGGCGACCCGGACGGACACGGCGAGGCCCTCGCCGCTGCCGGCCTTGGCACCTGCGCGCTTGGGAATGTCCAGGTCAGCCTGGCGTATCTCGCCGTCGCGGCGGGTCAGCCGGGCCATGGCCAGCATCTCGTCCACGGCGATGGCGCCGCCCCGGACCAGGCCGAGGGCGTACGCTGCGGAGCTCGCCTTGATGACCTGGTCACTGTCGTCCAGCACCACCGCGCAGGAGCGCAGCACCGACAGCACGGTGTCGACGCCCGGCGGAAGCTCGGGCTCCGGTTGCTGCTCGATCTTCTTGACGGCCTTGTTCCTGTCCTTCTCGCTCCAGCGGAAGGAAAGCGCGGCGGTGAGGCCGACTCCGAGCCCGACAAGCGCGCTCGCTGCGGCCTCAGCCACGTTCACGTCCATGCGTTCAGCGTAAGCGCACGGTGGTGACCTGCTGTAACCCCTGGACAAGGGCATCAGCCCCAGGTCGCCGAGAATTCACCTTGGCGTCGGGAGTGGTTCACTCCTGCTGAGGTACAGGTACGTCCGGACAGCGCAAGCTGTGGATGTACATCCAGACAGGTCTGCCAGGAGGACGGGACGATGCGCGACGCGTACCACGAGGAACTCGATTCGATCGGCGACGGCCTGGTCGAGATGGCCCGGCTGGTCGGGTCAGCGATCGGGCGGGCGACCACGGCGCTGCTCGACGCTGACCTTGCCCTCGCCGAGAGCGTCATCGCAGCCGACGAGAAGGTCGACGCACTGCACCATGACCTGGAGAACCGGGCGATAGCCCTGCTGGCCAGACAGCAGCCGGTCGCCACTGACCTGCGCATCGTGGTGACATCGCTGCGGATGAGCGCCGACCTGGAGCGCTCGGGCGACCTCGCCCGGCACATCGCCAAGCTGGCCCGGCTGCGCTACCCCGAGTCGGCCGTCCCGGCGGACCTTCACCCGATCGTGCTGGAGATGGGGCAGCTGGCACAGCGCCTGGTCGCCAAGGCCGGTCTGGTGATCTCGTCCAAGGACGTGGACGCCGCGCTGGAGCTGGAGCGGGACGACGACGAGATCGACGAGCTGCACCGCCAGCTCTTCTCGCACCTGCTGGACGACCGCTGGCAGCACGGCATCGAGACGGCCGTGGACGTGACGCTCTGCGGTCGCTACTACGAGCGCTTCGCGGACCACGCGGTGTCGGTGGCGAAGCGGGTGGTCTTCCTGGTCACCGGCGAGCACGCGGACGACTTCGTACCGGAGACCGACCGCTAGGTCCGGACCTGCGGACAGACCATGGGACACATGGCATCAGGCGCTCGTCAGGGGCGCGCGGGCGGGCGTACGGGGTGACCCCGTACGCCCGTTGACGCTGCGTACACGGGTGGCTTCACTGGGTTGTAGGCACGACTGCCTGAAGGAGGGTCCACGTCATGACTCAGACTCCGACTCCACCCGCCCCGCCGAAGGCCCAGCCGACCGACCGCACCCCACAGTCCGCCCTGCGCATTCCGCTGCCGCTGGTGGCCGCCTGCGGCTGCGGCTCGGGCTGCGGCTGCGGCTGCCAGTCGGGCGGCGCCTGCCAGTGCGGCGGAGGATGTTGCCACTAGCCGTACGTACACCGGTACATACCGGGAAGGGCCGGGCTCGCGTACGAGAGCCCGGCCCTTCCCCTGTGTCACCTATTACTGCTGCTGCCGCTGCTGTTACTTCTTGCCCTGGTTCTTCACGGCCTCGATCGCGGTGGCCGCGGCCGCCGGGTCGAGGTAGCGGCCACCCTTGGTGATCGGCTTGAAGTCGGCGTCCAGCTCGTAGAGGAGCGGGATGCCGGTGGGGATGTTGAGACCGGCGATGTCCTCGTCGGAGATGCCGTCAAGGTGCTTGACCAGAGCGCGCAGCGAATTGCCGTGCGCCGTCACCAGGACGGTGCGCCCGTCGACGAGGTCCGGCACGATCGCGTCGTACCAGTAGGGCAGCATCCGGTCGACGACGTCCTTGAGGCACTCGGTCTGCGGCCGGACGTCGGCGGGGAGCTGGGCGTAGCGGGGGTCGTCCGCCTGCGAGTACTCGGCGTCGGCGGCGAGCACGGGCGGCGGGGTGTCGTACGAGCGGCGCCAGAGCATGAACTGCTCCTCGCCGAACTCGGCCAGGGTCTGGGCCTTGTCCTTGCCCTGGAGCGCA
Source organism: Streptacidiphilus sp. MAP12-16 (assembly GCF_041262165.1). Classification (NCBI taxonomy): domain Bacteria; kingdom Bacillati; phylum Actinomycetota; class Actinomycetes; order Kitasatosporales; family Streptomycetaceae; genus Streptacidiphilus; species Streptacidiphilus sp. MAP12-16. Next base: position 66,031 of record NZ_JBGCBY010000003.1, on the reverse strand, counting down.
CCGTAGTGACGCTCGTTCAGGCGCCAGGAGCGGCGCACCGGGATCCAGTGACGGTCGGCCCGGTCGAGGGCGATCTGGGCGGTGCGGATCGCGCGACGCAGCAGAGAGGTGTGCAGAACGTCGGGAAGGATGCCCTCGGCGGTGAGGAGCTCGCCGCCGCGCACGGCCTCCTTCTCACCCTTCTCGTTCAGGTCGACGTCGACCCAGCCGGTGAACAGGTTCTTCTCGTTCCACTGGCTCTCGCCGTGGCGGAGCAGGACAAGACGGTACGGAGCTTCAGCCATGGTGGGAAGCCTAGTCGAGAGGGCGACGCGTCGATGTGGGAGGTAAACCACTGGCGGTCGCCATCGCCGGGTGAGTAATCTCTGGACCGCCATAGAGGCACTTACACCTGCCGCTCGGGAGCCCCTCTCCATGCCTGCTCTGCTGCCTGCATCGCCGCTGCACCGACTCAGAACGGCGACGCAGGAGACAGTGGGCGGGCTGCCGTCCGCCTTCTGGTGGCTGTGGACCAGCACACTGGTGAACCGGCTCGGCGGCTTCGTCGTCACCTTCCTCGCCCTCTATCTGACGGTCGGCCGCGGTTTCAGCCCCGCCTTCGCCGGCCTGGTCGCCTCGCTGTACGGGCTGGGCGACAGCGTCGCCGCCGTCGCCGGCGGGGTGCTCGCGGACCGGGTGGGTCGGCGGCCGACCCTGCTGGTGGCGCAGTCGAGCACGGCGGCGACGACGCTGGTGCTCGGCCTGGTCCACCCGGCGTGGGCCATCGCCGTGACGGCCGGCGTCCTCGGGCTCACCAGCAACGCCTCCCGGCCTGCCGTCTCCGCGATCATGGCGGACGTGGTCCCGGCACGGGACCGGGTCCGGGCCTTCTCGCTCAACTACTGGGCCATCAACATCGGCTTCGCCTTCTCGGCCGCCGTCGCCGGACTCATCGCCGCCCACGGCTTCCTACTGCTGTTCGTCGGCGACGCGGCGACGACGCTGCTGTGCGCACTCGTGGTGTTCGCCCGGGTGCCCGAGACCCGACCCGAGACCCGACCTGAGACCGCGCACAGAGCGGCGGCCGACCAACCGCCCACGCCCGGGGTCGGCCTGGGTTCGGTGCTGCGCGACCCCGTGTTCATGGCACTCGTCGGGCTGACCTTCCTGCTCGCCCTCGTGGACAACCAGGGCAGCATGGCGCTGCCCATCGTGATGGGCCGTGCCGGGTACTCCCCCACGGACTACGGCCTGGTCGTCAGCCTCAACGGGCTGCTGATCGTACTGCTGCAGATCCCGCTGACCCGCCTGGTCGAAGGCCGCAGCCGGGCGGCGATGCTCTGCCTCGCCTCCCTGCTCACCGGCTGCGGATTCGGCCTGACCGCCTTCGCGGGCGCTGCCTGGTTCTACGCCCTCACCGTGACGGTGTGGACAGCCGGGGAGATGCTGCGCACCCCTGCGGGCGTGTCGCTGGTCGCCGAGCTCTCGCCGGTGCACGCCCGCGGCCGCTACCAGGGCGTCTACTCACTGGCCTGGTCCGCTGCCTCGTTCCTCGGCCCGCTGACGGCTGGATTCCTGCTCACCGCCGCAGGCGGCGACGGGGTCTGGCTGACCTGCACCCTGCTCGGCGCGGTCACCGCCGCAGGCTCCGTCCGGCTGCTTCGCGGCCGGGAGAAGGCGGCCGCCCGGGCCCGTGCCGGGGCCATCGATAATCCGCGTGCCGTGTCCACTGTCTCCTCGTAGGGTGCCCGGTATGGCGACTGAGGACAGGGCGGGAACCGAGACCGTGACGACCACATCCGGGCAGCCGGGCACCGACGGAATCACGATCCGGGTGATCGAGGAGTCCGAACTCGGCGAATGGGGGAAGGCGCTGTCCAGCGGCTTCATGCGGCCCAAGGGCGACGGAGAAGTGGAGTTCCGCAGGGAGCAGTTCACACCCGGCCGCTCGCTCGGCGCCTTCGACGGCGCGCGCTGCGTCGGTACCTTCCGCAGCACCGAGCGGGAGTTGACCGTCCCCGGCGGCGCGACCCTGGTCACCGACGCCATCACCAACGTCGCCGTCTCCGCGACCCACCGCCGGCGCGGCCTGCTCACCCGGATGATGACCCAGGACCTGGCCGCCGCCTCGGAGCGCGGAGACAGCCTCGCGATCCTGATCGCCGCCGAGTACCGGATCTACGGCCGCTACGGCTTCGGCCCCGCCACCGGGCACAAGGGCTACACCATCGACAAACTCCGCGCGGGCGATGTACGCGTCCCGGCCGAGGCGGAGGGGGGCAGCTTCGAACTGCTGACCATGGAGGAGCAGGGGAAGCTCGGCCCCGAACTGCACGACCGCTTCCGCCGTACCCAGCCGGGCGCGATCGACCGACGCACCGTCAACTGGCGCTTCCTCACCGGCGAACTGCGGCAACCGGGTGCCGACTGGACGGAACCGCTGGTCGTCCTCTACCGCGATCCGGCGGGCCGACCCGCCGGGATGCTCGCGTACACGATCACCGACGAGTGGCCCAACTTCGTCACCAAGTCCGCGCTGAAGGTCCGCGACCACTTCGCGGTGGACCGCGCCGCCGCGGCCGCGTTGTGGCGCTACGCGCTCAATGTGGACTGGATTGACCGTGTCGAGATCAGCAACATCGCCCCCGACGACCCGCTGCCGCTGCTCCTCGACGATCCGCGCGCCTGCGTGGACGGCGGCGACAGCAGCGACGACTTCATGTGGGTGCGGGTCCTGGACCCGGCGACGGCGTTCGGCGCCCGTAGTTATGCCGCGGCGGGGCGGGTGGTGCTGCAGGTGAGCGACCGGCTCGGCTACGCGGACGGGCGCTGGGCGATCGAGGCTGCGGAGGACGGGACAGGGCGTTGCGAGCGCGTCGGTGAGGGTTCCGCCGCAGGCTCCGCTTCGGGCGCTGCCTCGGTCTCTGCCTCGGGGTCCGGTGAGGCGGCCGACCTCGCTCTGGACGTGAGCACGCTGGGGACGCTGTACCTGGGCAATCAGTCCGTGGCCCGGCTGCACGCCGCCGGACTCGTCACCGAGCTGCGCCCGGGCGGTGTCGCGCGGGCCGGGGCCCTGCTGCACACCGACTTCCGGCCGTGGTGCCCGGACGTTTTCTGACGGTCCACCAGTCCGGCCGGCAGCCGTCAGGAGCGCCGGCCGGGCTTCCCGCCTGCGGTCTTACCGACTGCGGCCTTACCGACTGCGGCCTTACCGACTGCGGTCTTACCGACTGCGGTCTTACCGATCGTCGGGAGCACGAACTCCTGGATCATGTCGGTCGCATCGCGCACCAGCGGGCGGAACACCCGGTAGCGCGAGAGCGCGACGATCTTGGCGACGAACGGAGCGCAGCGCTTGACGAAGGCGCGGGTGCGCTCCGTGTCCTCAGTGCGGTCAAAGACCCAGTAGAGGACGACGACCATCAGGTGCAGCCAGAGCAGGTCCGGCAGCAGCTCGTCCAGCTCGGCGTCGAGCTTCGGGCCCAACTCCGAGCCGTCCAGCACCTCGCGGAAGATCTGGACGGCGGTGGCCCGGGCGGGATGGGACTCGTTGGAGAACGGGCTGAGCGCGCTGTTCGGGTCCGCCGCCGTACGGAAGAACTGTGCGGCGAACTCGTGGTACGGCGCCGCGCAGTCCACCCAGGAGTCCAGCGCGATCTGCAATCGCTCCGCGAAGTCGGTCTTTCCTGCCATCCGCGCCCGAGCCTCGGTCGCGTGCTCGTGGGTCATCCGGTCGTAGAACCCCTGAATCAGGAATTCTTTGCCTTCGTAGTAGTAGTAGGCGTTTCCGACCGAGACACCCGCTTCGCTCGCGATCGCCCGCATGGTCGTCTTGTCGTAGCCGCGCTCCTGGAAGAGCCGCATCGCGGTCTCCAGGATCAGCGCCCGGGTCTGCTCGCTCTTGGCCTTCTTCGGCCGGGGCGGCGGCTCGGGCGCGGGGGTCTCGGGCGCGGGGGTCTCGGTCTCCGGCACTGCGTCGTTCACCCTCAAGAGGCTAGTCGGACTGCGGAGTGCAGTGTCCCTCGCAGGGCTCGGAGGCGGTCCTCGTGCGGGGCGGCTGCCAGACCGCTCCGTCACTGCTCCAGCCCCAGGGCGGGGTGGAGGGGCTTCCCGGCCGACCGACCGACCCCTGTGCGGTCGGTCGGCCGGGAGCAGTGGGCGCCGTGGACCCGGCGGGCGCGGTGGGCAGCCTCGGCACCAGGGGGTGCCTGGATCCCTGAGGCTGCGGCCTCGGCCCCGACCGGGCCGCGGATGCCTTGGACGCCTCCCGCCACTTGGCCGCGGTAAGCACCATGCCCCGGGCGAGCTGGGCCCCGCTCGGTGTGCTGAACCGGTGCGCCATCGCCCGGTAGCCGTGGAGTGCCCAGAGGCACACCACCCAGGCAGCCGACCCCTCGTACAGCTGGCCGGCGTCCCCGACGACCGTGATCTCCCGGAGCGTGCGGGCGTGATCGAGCGCCGGGAAGCGCTGCTGCGCCTGAGGCGATCCGGCCGGGACGAAGTCCAGCGGCACCAGCTGCCACTGGCGTTCCAGCCAGCCGCGGACATGCCGGCAGAGCGGGCAGCCCTGGTCGTAGAGGACCGTCAGTCGCCGGACCGGGGCGTCGCTGGGGCCCCGGTCGTCAGTCGTCGCGGTCATGGCTCAGGCCTGGTGCGGCGCGAGCGTGGTCCAGCCCTGCGGCGGGACCGGCGGGCGCTGCTCGTTGTCCATCAGGCCGCGCCGACGGATCCGGTTGAGGACGTAGACGTTGCAGAGGTGCAGCACCCCGAGGACCAGCAGCACCGTGCCGACCTTGTAGGAGAGCGCGGTGAAGACGCCCGGGGTGGTGGTGACGTTGGTGTCTCCGCCGCGCAGCCAGAGCGCCACGAAGCCCAGGTTGACCAGGTAGAAGCCGACCACGAGCAGGTGGTTGACGGCGTCGGCGAGCTTCTCGTTGCCGTGGAAGACGTCGGCCAGGAAGACGTGCCCGCTGCGGCTGAGCGTGCGGGCCACCCAGACCGTGAGCCCGATGCTCAGTGCCAGGTAGACGACGTAGGTGACGACCGTGAGGTCCATGTTCCGCCCCTTGGGGAGTTATTTGAACGCGTTCAAATCTTGCGTTGGTCAGGACTGTAGACCTGTTTTTGAACATGTTCAAGTCCGATTTTCGGCAGCACTCGGCGCACGCTTGGCGGCGCGCACTGGGCCGGGTCCGGGCCGGATCTGGGCCGGATCCCGGCCGGGTCTGGGCCGGGCGGAGAACTACCGAACGCCGTCCAGCCGGTCACGGCTGCGCTCCAGGAAGGCGCGCTCGGCGGCGTTCCCGGTGCGGGTGATCGCCGCCTGGTACGCCTGGGCCGCCTCGGCGGCGCGATCGAGGCGGCGGAGCAGGTCGGCCCGGATGGCGTGGAACGGGTGGTAACCGTCGAGGGCCGGGGCGAGGGCGTCGACGAGGGCGAGCGCCGGACCCGGACCGTCGACCTCGGCCACCGCGACCGCGCGGTTGAGGGCGACGACCGGGCTCGGGGTGAGGGCCAGGAGCTGGTCGTAGAGCTGCAGGATCTGCCGCCAGTCCGTGTCGGCGGCAGTCGGTGCGTCGCTGTGGACGGCGCTGATCGCCGCCTGGATCTGATACGGACCGGGCTGGTCGCGCCGGAGGCATCGCCGCACGATGGCTTGGCCCTCGATGATGAGACGGCGATCCCAGAGGTCGCGGTCCTGGTCGGCCAGCAGCACAAGGTCGCCACCCGGGGTGGTACGGGCGGCCCGACGCGACTCGACCAGCAGCATCAGCGCGAGCAGCCCCATGGCCTCCGGTTCGTCGGGCATGAGCTCGGCGAGGAGCCGGCCGAGGCGGACGGCCTCGGCGCAGAGGTCCTCGCGGACCAGCCGGTCGCCCGAACTCGCCGTGTAGCCCTCGTTGAAGATGAGGTAGACGACGGCCAGCACGGCCCGGACCCGGTCCGGGAGGTCCGCCTCGGCGGGGACCCGGTAGGGGATCCCCGCATCGCGGATCTTGGCCTTGGCGCGAACCAGCCGCTGCGCCATGGTCGGTTCGGGCACCAGGAACGCGTGGGCGATCTCTGTGGTGGTGAGCCCTCCCAGGAGCCGGAGAGTCAGCGCGACCTGGACGCTCGTGGCGAGCGCGGGGTGGCAGCAGGTGAAGATCAGGCGGAGCCGGTCGTCGCGCACGGCACCCTCCTCGGCCCGTTCGTCGCCTTCATCGCGTTCGCCGCGTTCGCCGCGTTCGCCGCCTTGGTGCAGCAGGGCGGCCTGGGCGTACCGGTCCTGGCGGGACGCCTCTCGTCGGAGACGGTCGATCGCCCGGTTGCGGGCGGTGGTGATGATCCAACCCGCCGGGCTCGGTGGCAGTCCGGCGGACGGCCACCGAGCCACCGCCGTGGTGAAGGCGTCCTGCACCGCCTCCTCGGCGACGTCGATGTCCCCGAAGACGCGGACCAGAACGGCCACCGCGCGACCGTACTCCGCACGGAACACGCGCTCGATATCCGCGTGGAGCACAGTCGTCACCTCGGGCCTGCCTCGGGCATCAGTCCTCGGCTTCGCCCTGGAACGGCCGCACTTCGATGGGGAGGGTGGTTGCCAGGCTGGCCTTGCGGCCCCAGGCGAGCGCTGCGTCGAGATCGGGCGCCTTGATGATCAGGAATCCGCCCATGTGCTCCTTCCCCTCGGCGTAGGGGCCGTCGGTGATGAGCACGTCGCCGTTCCTTGGCCGGAGCACGGTCGCGGTGTCGGCCGGATGCAGCCCCCCGGCGAAGACCCAGGCGCCCGCGGCCTTGATCTCCTCGTGCAGGACGTCGAGGTCCGCCATCACCTTCGCCAGGACCTCGGGCGGCGGAGTTCCCCCGTCGGGCTGGTACACGGTGAGCAGATACTGCTTCATTGTGAGTACCTCTTCGGCTCCAGTTGGTACAGGTACGGAGTGGTGCTGCTCAGGAGGACGAATCCGAGCCGCTGCAGGATCGGGCGGCTCTGGTCGGACGCGTCCACCTGCAGATAGTGGTAGCCGCGCTCGTCCGCGATACCCGCCCGGAAGGCGATCAGGGACCGGTAGATGCCCCGGCCGCGCCAGGCAGGCACGGTGCCCCCGCCCCAGAGGCTGGCGAACTCGGTCCCCTGGTGCAACTCCATCCGCGCCGCGCACACCGGTAGGTCGCCGGCCATCGCGACGACCGCGACGACCCGGTCCGGTCCCCCGGCGAGTTGGGCGAGCAGGCGCCGCCTGATCCTGGACGGCCCCGTCCCGAATGCCTGCTCGTGCACGTCCGCGACGAGATCCACGCCTGCCGTGTCGGTCACGAGCCGAAGGCTGATCCCTTCGGGGAGCCTGACGTCGGTGGCGAGGTCCCGCACCGGCGCGACCATCAGTGCCTCCTCGGGCTCGGGCAGGAACCCCGCAGCCAGCAGCCGCCCTCCGAGGTCGACGGGTTGGTCATGGGCGTAGAGCTTCCACTCGAACTCTCGTCCCAGCGCGGTGAAGTGACGCACCTGCTCGGTGATCGCCGGGGTCGCGGTCTGCCGGTCCAGGTCCGACCAGACGACGCCGTTCCAGCCGCCCTCGGCGTCGACCTGCCGCACCACGTCGCCGACTCGCTCGACCAGGGCCCCGGGACCGTCGGGCCGCGCGTCCCGCCGCATCTGCTCGTCGAACGCCGCCAGCACGTGATGTTTGTCCATGCGCCCACTCCAGCATCGGACCGGCGGACCCGGCAAATCGGTTTACCCGTCCGCGCGCACCATCTGACCAGGCCGGATCTGCCCGCGCGGACCGGGCGATCGGTCACTCCGGCTGGTATGTCGCGATGACGACCCCGGTGCCGGTGGAGAGGCTGTCGACGAGTCTCAGCCGAGCCGCCGGCGCTCCATCCGGGAACAGCCGCCGCCCGGAACCGAGGACCAGCGGATGGATGAGCAGCACATACTCGTCCACGAGCCCGCGGCGCGCCAGCGACTGCGCCAGTTCCCCGCTGCCGATCACCGCGAGATCCGGCCCCGGCCGGCGCTTGAGCTCGGCCACGGCATCTGCGGCGTCACCGTGGAGCAGCGTCGAGTTCTGCCATGGGAGCGGCTCGGTGAGCGTCGTCGACGCGACGTACTTCTGGACGCCGTCCAGGAACTCGGTGAAGGGGTTGTCCGTCCGGTTCGGCCATACGGCGAAGAAGTCCTCGTACGTCCGCCTCCCGAACAGCATCGCGCCGGTCTGGGCCATGCCCTGGCCCATCGCCTTGGCCTTGATCTCGTCCTCGTACGGCAGCGCCCAGCCGCCGTGCTCGAACCCGCCGCGGACGTCCTCGTCGGCACGGCCCGGCGCCTGCATCACACCGTCCAGCGTCACGTTGGTGGTCACGACTACCTTGCGCATGGAGGGTCCTCCGTGAGTGTGGAGGCGGCCCAGTGCCGGCCTCTCACCCCCTATACGAACGGCGCACGGGCAAATCGACCGCGACGCGAGCGCGCCGGCCGGCGAATTCCGCCGGCCGGCGCGCTCCGGTCGGGCGCGGGGAGCGCAGCCGTCAGACGACTCCGCTGTCCGCGATGGTGATCTTGGCCTTGGTCTTCCCGCTCGAGGTGCCGTAGCCCTCGATCTTCGTGACCAGGTCCATGCTCTCCTTGCCGTCGACCTCCCCGAACACGACGTGCTTGCCGTCCAGCCACGACGTCACCACAGTGGTGATGAAGAACTGGGAGCCGTTGGAGTTCGGTCCGCTGTTGGCCATCGAGAGCAGGCCCGGCTTGCTGTGCGTGAGCTTGAAGTTCTCGTCGGGGAACTTCTCTCCGTAGATGCTCTTGCCGCCGGTGCCGTTGCCCCTGGTGAAGTCGCCGCCCTGCAGCATGAAGGCGGGAATGACCCGGTGGAAGGACGAACCCTTGAAGCCGAAGCCCTTCTCGCCGGTCGCCAGCGCACGGAAGTTCTCCGCCGTCTTGGGAACCACGTCGTCGAACAGGTTGAAGGTGATCCGCCCGGCGGGCTCGTCGTTGATGGTGATGTCGAAGTAGACCTTGATCGTCATACCACCATCCTGGCATCCCTCGGCCCCGGATGAGACTTTCCGTACGTCTCGTGTCGCCCTTGTCCTGGCGCAGGCGGGTCGGGGCAGGTCGGGGCACGGCAGGGCAGGGCCGTCCGGATCAGTTCGCGGCGATCTCGCGGACCTCGGCGGTGATGGTCCAGTGCTCCGGGTGGGCCTGGAGGAACCGGTTGGTCCACTCAAGGGCCTCGGCCTTGTCCTTGGCCTGGAGGATGGCGTAGCCGCCGATGACTTCCTTGCTCTCGGTGAAGGGGCCGTCGGTGTAGCTGACCTTGCCGTCGGACCAGGTGGCCCGGGTGCCCTCGGAGGTCGGGGTGAGCCCGGCCGTGTCCAGCATCACCCCGGCCTTGGTGATCTCTTCCAGCAGTGCGCCCATGCGCTGCGCGAACTCAGGGCCGGGGTCCTCGGCGGGAAGGTTCTGCTCGTCCATGCGGATCATCGTCAGGTAACGCGGCATGGTGACTCCTCGGTCGGGAGGGCTGGGGCTTTCCCTGCCTCTCACCCCTTGCGTCGAACAGGAGACGGCCGGATCGACACCCCTTCCAGGATTCTTCTGGGATTCCTCCGGAGCAGCCACCGGAGCGCTCCGCGCAGCCGGTCCTGGGTCACACGGGGGCCCTGGGTCACGTAGAGCCTGGGTCACACTTGCAAGCAGCGTGCTTGCAAAAGTTAGCACCGTGGGTGCACAGTAGGGGCATGGCCTCACTGAACGTCGGCTCGCTCGGCGAGTACATCCGTGAGCAGCGAAGGCACGCGCAGTATTCACTGCGTCAGTTGGCCGACGCCGCCGGGGTGTCGAACCCGTACCTCAGCCAGATCGAGCGCGGGTTGCGCAAGCCGAGCGCGGAGATTCTGCAGCAGATCGCCAAGGCGCTGCGGATCTCGGCGGAGACGCTGTACGTGCAGGCGGGGATCCTCGACGAGCGCGAGGAGGACGGTCTGGAGCTCCGGGCCGCCATCTTCGCGGACTCGCTGATCAACGAGCGGCAGAAACAGGTGCTGCTCGCCGTCTACGACTCCTTCCTCAAGGAGAACGCGAATGCGGACTCGGAGGAGAAGGAGCCGGAGACCAGTGCCGGCAGGACCCAGGTAGATCCCGACTAGGGGAGGAACTCCCATGCCCATCACCGATGATCTCCGCAAGACCCTCTCGGACCCCACGCCGCTGTACGCCCTCGCCGGCGCCGGTGACCTCGCGGTGGAGAAGCTGCGCGAGGTGCCCGAGAAGGCTGCCACCCTTGCCGGCACCGACCGCAAGGTCGTGCAGGAGCGGGCCACGGCCCGCCTGCAGGAGGCCCAGACCAGGCTGACCGAGGCTCAGGCCAAGGTCAACGAGACCGTGTCCAGCCTGCCGAGCGACTTCAAGTCGCTTCAGGAGAAGGCCCAGGACTTCGCCCTGCAGTCGGTCGGCCGGGCCGCCGAACTCGCCGTCAAGGCGCGCGAGATGTACGACGAGCTGGCCGAGCGCGGCAAGGTCGTCGTGGACCGTCAGCGCAAGGACACGGCGGACGAGCTTGTGGAGATCGCCGCCAAGGCCGAGTCGAAGGCCGACGCCTTCGCGGCCGAGGTCGACCAGATCGCCGAGCAGGCCGCGACCAAGGTCACCGACGCCGCCGCGGCGGTCGAGCCGGAGGCGCCCGCGAAGCCCGCGGCGAAGCGCACCACGCCGCGGAAGCCCGCTCCGAAGGCCTGATCACTTGGGCAGGAGTGTGAAAGAAGAAGGAACGCGCCGGGGCACCCTCGGCGCGTTCCCTTCGTTCTCATGCCGGGGACAGCCCCGTGGGACGATGAATACCTGAATCCGGCAGGACTGTGCAGGGCCGAGGAGACGTGATAATCGTGCAGCTGGCTGCGAGCGGCATCCTGGTGGACGGGTTCAGTTCCGTCCTGTCGTGGCTGATGATCGCCTTGCTGGTGTTCAAGGTCTTCGCCTTCGTCGACGCGGCGATCAGGCGCGAGGACGCCTTCCGGGCCGTCGACAAGCAGACGAAGCCCTTCTGGCTGATCATTCTGGGTCTGGTGGTGGCCGTGAGCTTCGTGCCCGTGGGCGGCCTGTTCCTGAACCTGATCGGGCTGATCGCGGCGATCGTCTACGTCGTGGACGTGCGTCCCAAGGTCAGGGCCGTCACGCCGCCGCGCGGGGGCAGGAACAAGAAGGACGACCGCAATCACATGGGCCCGTACGGGCCCTGGTGACCGCCCTCCCGGACCTCGCACCCGGACCTCTCGCGCGGACCTCGCGCGCGCCGGACGGTTGAGACCGGCCGGGACCCGCCTGAAGGGGTCGGCCGCAGGTCACAGCAGCGCGGTTGCCCCGCGCGTCAGGAGCAGGACGGCGACGTCGTCGGCGAGCGCGCCGCCGTTGAGGTCCTCGACCTCGGACATGGCCGTGTCGATGAGGAGCTCGTCCCGCAGGCCGCTCTCCTGGTGGTCGCCGATCATCGCGATCAGCCCCTCCTGGCCCAGGCGGCGCGTGCCAGCGCCTATCCGGCCCTCGATCAGGCCGTCGGTGTAGAGCATCAGGCTCCACGCCTCGCCCAGCCGGACCTTGCGCGGCGGCCACTGCTCCTCCCCCGCCTCGCCCTCCATCGGCAGCAGTCCCAGCGCGGGGCCGCCGAAGTCGTACGGCAGCAGTTCGGGCTCGCAGCCCTCGTGCAGCAGCAGCGGGGCAGGGTGACCGGCGAGGTGCAGCTCGGCGTACTCACTGTCAGGTTCGATGGCCAGCATGCACAGCGTCGCGAAGATCTCCTCGCTGCGGCGCTCGTGCTCCAGGACGCGCTGGAGCGTACCGAGCAGGGCTTCGCCGTGGAGGCCCGCGAAGACCAGGGTGCGCCAGGCGATCCGCAGGGCCACCCCGAGCGCGGCCTCGTCCGGGCCGTGGCCGCAGACGTCGCCGATGACGACATGGACCACGCCGTCCGCCGTGCGGACGGCGTCGTAGAAGTCGCCGCCGAGGAGTGCTCGGCGGCGACCCGGACGATAGCGGGCGTGGAAGGCCAGCCCTGACCCGTCGAGCAGCGGGGTGGGCAGCAGGTGCCGCTGTAGGCGGGCGTTCTCCTGGCCTCTCAGCTCTGCCTCCACAAGGCGTCGCTGCGACTCGTCGGCTCTCTTGCGTTCGACGGCGTAGCGGACGGCGCGGGTCAGCAGCCGGCCGTCGATCTCGTGCTTGACCAGGAAGTCCTGCGCGCCGGCGGCCACGGCCGCGGCGCCCAGGTGCACGTCGGCGGTGCCGGTGACGGCGAGCACGGCGGTGCGGGGCGCGCGCCGGAGCAGCCTGCGCAGGCCGTCCAGACCGCCGCCGTCCGGGAGTTCGAGGTCGAGCAGGATGCAGGCGGTGTCGGCGTTGAGCATCGCCGCGGCCTCGTCCAGGCTGCGGGCCCAGCGCAACTGCACCTCGGCGCCGACCTCGGCCAGGAGGTTGCGGAACACCTCGGCGTCCTGCGGATCGTCGTCGATCAGGAGGACCGACAGCGGGGCCGCCGGAGCGACCTGGGCGAGGAAGGACACCACGGGCGCGACGGGTGCGGTGGCCGGGCGCGGGCGCGGTATGGGCGCAGCACTGGGCCTGCTCTGCTGCGGGTCGTGCGCGCGTTCGGTCGCGGGCATCAGCGGTACCTCCCTCTCCCCGGCTGTGCAACGGTTGGGCGGCGGTTGCAGTGCCCATCAGACACCATGATCCTGCGCCGTCCTCGTGACCCTAACGTGATCTCCACAACGCCTCCGCACAGCCGGTCACCCCGATGGCGGGCCGACCCGGAATGTCCGTCGCCTGTGAAGTGGCGGCTGAGGTCGGCCGACGCCGGGCGCCGGGGCGGCAGCCCGGGCGATAGCGTGCGAACTACGGAAAGGAGGGCGTGATGGAGATCACGCTGATTCAGGGTGATATCACCGAGCAGTGGGTGGACGCGGTCGTCAACGCAGCCAACTCGTCTCTGCTCGGCGGCGGCGGCGTCGACGGTGCGATTCATCGCAAGGGCGGCCCTGAGGTCCTGGCCGCGTGCCGGGCGCTGCGGGCTTCGCACTACGGCAAGGGGCTGGCCACGGGTCAGGCCGTGGCCACCACCGCGGGGAACCTGCCCGCGACGTGGGTGATCCACATGGTCGGGCCCGTCTACTCGGCCGGCGCTCCGGAGCGGGCGGCACTGCTGGCCTCCTGCTACCGGGAATCGCTGCGCGTCGCGGACGAGTTGGGCGTGCGGACGCTGGCGCTGCCGGCGGTCTCGGCCGGGATCTACGGCTGGCCGCTGCGCGACGCCGCACGCATCGCCCTCGGCACCGTTCGGGACACTCCGAGCGGCCTCTCCGAGGCGCGGTTCGTCCTTTTCGGGCCGGAGACCTACGAGGTCTTCGAGGCCGTGCGCCGGGAGTGGGGGGAGGGGTTGGGGCATGGGTCCATGGTGGACTGAAGTGACGTCAACACGCCACGAGTATTCGATAACTCGTTCGAGTGAAAGTGGTTCGTATCGCTTGCTAGTCCGGCCGGACGACACCGAGGATGGGCATCGAGCCGGCCGCTGACAGTTCCACCCGGGCGCCGGGGTGCGGCGCTTGGATGATCGCGCCGTCGCCGACGTAGAGCGCGACATGGCTGGCGTCGTGGAAGTAGATGATCAGATCCCCGGGGCGAAGCTGCGAGACGGGGACGTGCGGGAGCTGGGCCCACTGCTCTTCGGAGGTCCGGGGGATCGCTATCCCTGCGGCCTGCCAGGAGCGCATGGTGAGCCCGGAGCAGTCGAAGCTGTCCGGCCCGGTTCCGCCCCAGGTGTACGGACGGCCGATCTGCGCGGTGGCGTAGGCGATGGCGACACTGCTGAGCGAGGTGCCCGAGCGGGAGAGCTCCGCGGGCGAGAGAGTCGAACGCCACTTCATCTGCGCGGCATAGGAGTCGGCTGTCTGAAGCTGCTGCAGCTGAGTGAGTTCGGCCGCCTGCAGTCCGGCGAGCAGCGCCTTCGCCGAGGCCAGCCTCGACTGGATGGCCCGCACGTCGGCTGCCGCGGCGGCCTGGTCGGCGGCGAGGGACTGGAGGTAGCCGGTGGCCTCGGCTCCGTACTGGGAGAGCTGGGTTTCGGTGGTCTGCAACTCGGTCGAGAGCTGGCCTGCGGAAGCCGTCGCCCGGTCGATCAGGGGGATGTTGGCGAGATAGCCCTGCGGGTCGGAGGAGAGGAGGAGTTGGACACTCGGCGGGAGCCCCCCGCCCCGGTAGGCCGCCGCGGCGACCTGGCCGATCAGCGCCTTCAGTGCGGTGACCTTGTCCTGGGCGGCGACGATCGCCTTGGCGATGGCGACGACCTGCTGAACCTGAGTGGTGACCGCTTGGTTCGCGGTGTCATACGCCGCCGTGGCCGACTCCGCCTGCTGGTAGAGCGTGGCCAACTGCCGTTCCACCTGGGCCACCCGGGACGGGGACGGGGATGCGGCGGACGATGTGGCGGGCGAGAGGGCGGGCGCGGCGGCGGGCGAGCCGGCGGCGGGGGTTCCGTAGGCGGCGGGAGTCACGGCCAGGGCGCAGACGGTCAGGGCGAGCGTTCCCAGGCGACGCTTGCGAGACATGGCACACCTCCATATCTGACGGACAGTCAGGAATGTTGGATGGTGCCATGCGACAGAAGAAAGGGACAGGGCTATGACAGAGGCGCAGGCAGGGACGGCGAGGAGCGGTCTCCTAGGCGGGCGCGACCGCGTCCCAACGCACCGTCAGTTCACCTTGGCGCCAGCGGCGCGGGCCGTCGAGGATGGGCCAGTCGGCGGCGACCGTGCGCGCCATGGCGATCCAGCGCTGCCGTACGCCGAAGTCCGCGTACGGGGCGGCGGCCGCCCAGGCACGGTCCAGGTCGCGCAGGAAGGCGTGCACCGGCTCACCCGGCACGTTGCGGTGGATCAGCGCCTTGGGCAGTCGTTCTGCCAGGTCGGAGGGCCGGTCCAGGTCCGCCAGCCGGGCGGCGAAGGTCACCGTGCGCGCGCCGCCCCGGTCGAGTGCCACCCAGACATGACGGCGGCCGATCTCGTCACAGGTGCCCTCCACCAGCATGCCGTCAGGCGCGAGCCGACCGCGGAGCAGCGCCCAGGCGTCCGCCACCTGCGCCTCGTCGTACTGACGCAGTACGTTGGCAGCGCGGATGAGCAGGGCGTCCGTGCCGCCGGTACGGCCGGGAGCGCTCATGCCGTTCAGGGGGACCTCGAAGCCACCCCGGCGGAAGGTCAGCTCGGGGGGTCGGGCGTACTCCTGGGCGACGGCCACCCGCTCCGGCTCGATCTCGATACCGACGACGCGTACGTCGGCGCGCACCGCGGCCAACCGCCGGCGCAGTTCCACGGCCGTCCAGGGGGCGGCGCCGTACCCGAGGTCGACGGCGATCGGCGGTGCGTCCGCGCGGCGCAGGGCCGGGGCCAGCTCCGCCGCGATCCAGCGGTCCATCCGCCGCAGCCGGTTGGGATTGGTGGTGCCCCGGGTCACCGCGCCGACCGGCCGAGCAGTCCGGACCCCCGTGCGTACACCCATACGAGGCAGCGTACGCGGAGCTCCGCGCACACACAGACCAGGTCATATGGCACCAGGACACAACAGAAGGAGACAATGCGCCGTTGGGGAATCGCTGCGGTCTGGTTTCTGTTGCTGACTGTGTTGACGGGTCGCCGAGCGGCCGGAGCTGGAACGAGAGGACGAGCGGTGACCCAGCGCCCTGCCCGCGTGGCGATGCTGAGCGTGCACACCTCCCCACTGCACCAGCCCGGTACGGGCGACGCGGGTGGAATGAACGTCTACATCGTGGAACTCTCCAAACGCCTCGCCGATCTCGGCGTCGAAGTGGAGATATTCACCCGCGCCACCGCGTCGGAGCTGCCGCCGACCGTCGAGCTCGCGCCCGGCGTCCTGGTCCGCCATGTCACGGCCGGACCGTACGAGGGCCTGGTCAAGGAGGACCTCCCGGCCCAGCTCTGCGCCTTCACCCACGGCGTGCTGCGGGCCGAAGCCGGGTACCGGCCCGGGTACTACGACCTGGTTCACTCGCACTACTGGCTGTCCGGGCAGGTCGGCTGGCTCGCGGCGGACCGCTGGGGTGTGCCGCTGGTGCACACCATGCACACCATGGCGAAGGTCAAGAACGCCGCCCTTGCGGCGGGCGACACTCCCGAGCCCCTCGCCCGGGTCATCGGCGAGACCCAGGTGGTCGGCGCCGCCGACCGGCTGATAGCCAACACGTCGGAAGAGGCCGACGCGCTGGCCCTGCACTACGGCGCACGTCCGGACCAGCTCTCCGTCGTCCACCCCGGCGTCAATCTGGAGGTCTTCCGGCCGGCCAGCGCGACGCCCACCGGCACCGTCGGGGACGCCGTGGACCATAGGTCGGAGCACACCGAGCGTGCGGCCGTCCGCGCCCGACTCGGGCTCCCCCTCGACGCGACCGTGCTGCTCTTCGCCGGTCGGATTCAACCCCTCAAGGCTCCTGACGTGCTTCTTCGCGCCGTTGCCGAACTGCTGCGGAACGATCCCCCGCTACGCGAGCGCCTGGTCGTGCCGATCGTCGGCGGCCCCAGCGGCAGTGGTCTCGCCCGGCCCGAGAGCCTGCACAAGCTCGCCGCACAACTCGGCATCTCCGACGTGGTCCGCTTCCACCCGCCAGTGGGGCAGGTAGAACTCGCCGACTGGTACCGGGCCGCCACAGCGCTGGTGATGCCGTCCTACAGCGAATCTTTCGGCCTGGTGGCACTAGAGGCCCAGGCCTGCGGGACTCCGGTCGTCGCCGCAGCGGTCGGCGGCCTGCCGGTGGCGGTGCGGGACGGCGAGACCGGCTTTCTGGTGGACGGCCACGACCCCCGCGACTGGGCCCGTACGCTGCGGCGCCTGGTCGACGCCCCCGAGCTCGCCGCCCGGATGGGCGTGGCGGCGGCCCGCCACGCCGCCGGCTTCGGCTGGGCCAGCGCCGCCACCGAGACCGTGAAGGTGTACGACCAGGCGCAGGGATCGGGACCGGGATCGGTTCAGGGACAGGGGCAGGGACAGGGGCAGGACCAGGAGCAGGGTGAGGCCCGGACCGCGCGGTAACGTCGGGGCATGGACTCAGCACGCGCGCAGGCGCTCGAGGTTCTTCGGTCGGCCCTGGACGACGCGGGGGTGGCGTGGGAGCAGCCCGCCGACGACCCGTACACCTTCGTCGCGACCCTGCCGGGGACCCGGAAGCTGTCCACGACCTGCTCGCTGCGGGTCGGTGAGCACACCCTGAGCATCAACGCCTTCGTGGTGCGCCACCCGGACGAGAACCATGAGGCGTTCTACCGCTGGCTCCTCGAACGCAACACCCGCCTGTACGGGCTGGCCTATGCGATCGACCGTCTCGGCGACGTCTACCTCGCCGGACGGCTTCCGCTGGCGGCAGTGACGGCGGAGGAGGTGGACCGGCTGCTGGGGGCAGTCCTCACCAACGCCGACGAGCCGTTCAACACCCTGCTCGAACTGGGCTTCGCGACAGCCATCCGGCGCGAGTGGGAATGGCGCACCAAGCGGGGCGAGTCCACCCGCAATCTGGACGCCTTCACGCATCTGACGAGCGCGGACGGCTGACGACCTGGGGAGCGCGAACGCCGGAACGCCGCCCGTCAGAACGCGGCGCGGACCTCGCCGACCGGGTGTCCACCGCCGAAGAGGGGCGCGGAGCCGATGCGGTTGAGGGTGTCGCCGGTCGCGGTGACACCCATCCGGCGGAGAGTGGCAGCGAGCACCGGACCCACGGCACGGTACGCACCGTCGTCGATCTTGAAGGCCAGGGCCCGGCCGTCGGACAGGGCCACCGCCTGGACGGCTTCCGCACCCATCTTCGCCATCGCGCCGGGGACGCCGCGCATCAGCCAGGTGTCGACCCGGCGGGTGCCGGCCACGTACTCGGGGTGGGCCCGCATGGCGTCCGCGACCCGGCGCTCCGGGGTGCCCGCGTCCGCAAGGACCATGGCACGGAAGGCGCGGGCCAGGCCGACCAGGCTGATCGCCATCAGCGGCGCACCGCAACCGTCGGTGCCGACGGCGGACACGGTCTCGCCGCTCAGCTGCTCGAGCGTGGCGAGGACCTGCTGCTGAACCGGGTGGTTCAGGTCGAGGTAGCTGGTGGTGTCCCAGCCTCGTGCGACGCAGGCGGCGAGCATCGCGGCGTGCTTGCCCGAGCAGTCCATCAGGATCGGTTCGGGGTGGCCGCCGGAGCGTATCCACGCCTCCTGCTCGGCCTCGTCCAGGGGCAGCGAGGGAGGCGTCTGCAAGTGGCCCGTGTTCAGTCCGGCCTCGGCGAGGATCTTGCGCACGCCGTCCAGATGAAACGATTCTGCGGAATGGCTGGCGGCAGCGAGGGCGAGCAGTTCTCCGTCCAGGTCGAGGCCGGTCCGGAGGATCGCCGCCGCCTGCATGGGCTTGTTGCTGGAGCGCGGGAAGATCGGGGTCTCCGGGGCGCCGAGGGAGAAGTCAATCGAGCCGTCGGCCGCCAGGACGACCAGGCCGCCCCGGTGGTGGCCCTCGACGAAGCCTGAGCGGACCACCTCGGCCAGGACGACAGCCGACTCGGGGACGGCGGGCTGTGTGGTGGCCGTGGTGGTCATGGTGGTTCACCCTCCGGAGAGCAGATCGTCGACGCGCGCTTCCCCCTCACGGTACCTGCGAGTGATCTCCGCGCTGCAACCGTCCACCGTCCGCTGCAGTCCCTGACGGCGCTGCGAGATCGTCCGCTCGTGCGCGGTGAGCCTGATGCAGGCCGCCTGGAGTGCGGAGTCCGGCTGGGCCTCGAGGTCGGCGAGGGCGATGTCGTGCATGAGTTCGTCAGCGAGCGCCCGGTACTCCTCGCTGCGCGGTGTGTTGAGGGTGACATGCCGGGCTGAGCTGCGGACCTGGGAGGGGAGGTCGGTAAGGATCTCCGCGAGCTGCTCCAGCAGGGTGTCCGCCGCCGACGGACGGCCGCTGCGACGGGTGAGCTCGGCGCGCAGGATGTCGACCCGGCCCTGGAGCAGGCGGCGGAGGTAGGAGAGATCCGCCTCGTCCTCCTGCGCCTGGCGGCGCAGCACCCGAAGTTCGTCCAGGCCCAGTGAGGTCAGGCGCAGGGCGGTCAGGGCTTGCGCAGTCAGGGCAGGCGCGATCGGCGCAGGTACGGTCGGGGCTGGCGCAGTCGGAGCCGGCGCAGTCAGGCCCGGCGCGCTCGGCGCAGGTACGGTCGGGGCCGGCGTGGTCAGGCCCGGCGCGGACGGGAGCATGCCGGACGCGCTGGGAAGGGGGGTCCGGTCCCGCTCGGGCGTGAACCGCCCCGACTGCTCGTACCTGTCGCCCACCACGCTTGCCGTCCCGAGGTCGTGTCCCACATCCGACGCGAGTACCGCGGCGCGCCCTGAGCCCGCATCGTGCCACCCGATGCCTGCCCCGCGCAGGCGCGCTGCACCCAATCGGACCCAATCGGACCCCTGGCGAATTCAGGTGGCTCATACGACCGGTGCATATTCCCTGCGCAACGCCACGACCGGGGGTGGCGAAGGGGCGCGGGGATACCGCCTGCACGCCCCCTGCCTGGAGCAGCATGCCACTCGACGAGAATGGTGCCATGCGTGCTGTGGCTCAGGTCGTGACAGAGGCGAAAGTGATCGTGGAGGGGGAGGTGGTGGGCTCCATCCTCGGCCCGGGACTGTGCGTCCTGGTCGGAGTGACCCACGACGACACCCCGGAGCAGGCGGCGCTGCTCGCCCGCAAGCTGTGGTCGCTGAGGGTGCTCGAAGGCGAGAAATCCTGCTCCGACCTGGACGCACCGCTGCTGGTGATCAGTCAGTTCACCCTCTACGGCGACGCCAGGAAGGGCCGCCGTCCGACCTGGAACGCGGCCGCGCCCGGCCCCGTCGCCGAACCGCTGGTGGACGAGGTCGTGGCGCAGCTGCGCGCGCTCGGCGCGACCGTGGAGACCGGCCGCTTCGGCGCCGACATGAAGGTGTCGCTGGTGAACGACGGTCCGTTCACGGTGCTGCTGGAGTTCTGACGTCCGATCAGGGCAGCGGCTACTGGGGGACGATGACGTCCTGGGTGGCCGGGACCGTACCGGCGAGCAACGGGGCGTCCACCGCCGTGTTGCGCTTGACCAGCGCCAGCGCGACCGGGCCGAGCTCGTGGTGCCGCGCGGAGGAGGTCACGAAGCCCACCGGACGGCTGTCCGCGCCCTCGGCGGCGAGCCGGACCTCGGCGCCGTGTTCCGGCAGGACCTCCATGCTGCCGTCCAGGTGCAGGAACACCAGCCGGCGCGGCGGTCGGCCCAGGTTGTTCACTCGGGCGACCGTCTCCTGGCCCCGGTAGCAGCCCTTGTTCAGGTGCACCGCGGTCTCCAGCCAGCCCAGCTCGTGCGGGATGGTGCGGTGGTCGGTCTCGAAACCGAGCCGGGGCCGGTGGCCCTCGATGCGCAGCGCCTCGTAGGCCCAGAAGCCGGCCGGTTCGCCATACCCGGCGGTGGCGGCGGCCAGTTCGGCGCGGGGCAGGAACAGGTCGCGGCCATAGGGCAGCTCACGGACTGCGGCCGCCGCCTCCGCGCTCGCCGTCGATCCGGCCGGGAGATGGACGACGGCGTAGTCGGCTGTCGCGTCGGTGATCTCGACCTGATTGAAGAACTTCATCTTTTCCAGGTACGCCACCAGGTCGCCCTGGGTGCCGGGCTCGACATGCGCCCAGGTCGTGGTCCCGTCGTCGACCAGGTAGAGCGCGTGCTCGACGTGACCGTGCGGGGAGAGGATCAGCGCCTCGGTGGCCTGCTGCGGAGGCAGCTCGCTGACGTGCTGCGTCAGCAGCAGGTGCAGCCAGCTGAGCCGGTCCGGGCCGCTGACGGTGACGACACCCCGATGGGACAGGTCGACGAAGCCCCGGCCTGCCACGAGTTCACGCTGCTCGCGGAACAGACCGCCGTAGTGCGCGGCGACCGGCGCGTCCACACCGTCGCCGGCGACGGCGCCGGGAAGGGCCAACAGGGGGCTCGGGGCGCTTGCGGTCACGGGTGCGGTCACTTGGGGTCCTTGCTGGAGCAGTCGGCGCAGCGGCCGAAGATGGCGAAGTGCTTCATATCAGTCTCAAAACCGTGGGCGGCCCGCAGTGATTCCACGAACGGCGCGGCGAGTGCCACCTCAGTCTCGGTGACCTTGTCGCAGTCGCGGCAGACCAGGTGCATGTGCTGGTCGCGGTCGGCGAGGTGGTACGTGGGGGCGCCGTGGCCCAGGTGGGCGTGGGAGACCAGCCCCAGTTCCTCCAGCAGGTCCAGCGTGCGGTACACGGTGGAGATGTTGACGCCGGTCGCGGTGCGGCGGACCTCGGTGAGGATGTCGTCCGGGGTGCCGTGCACGAGCGCGTCCACCGCCTGCAGCACCAGCTGCCGCTGGGGCGTGAGCCGGTAGCCGCGCGCCCGTAGGTCGGTCTGCCAGTCGATGCCGCTCACCACTCGCCCCTATTCGTACAGAAGTCCCGCACCCCCGAGTCTATGGGGGTACGGGACGGTGGAGGCTGGATCGGGCGACGCCTCAGCGGAACCTCAGCGGAACCTCAGCGGAAGAAGGCGATGCCGTCGTCCGGAAGGTCCGCGATGTCCTCGATCAGCTTCGTGGGGTTGAGCACGTGCTTGAGCTGCCCCGACATGTAGGGGCGCAGCGACACCTCGGGGGCGGACTTCTCGCCGACCCACATCAGCTCGCCGTTGACCAGCCCGTACAGGCGCTTGCCGCCGCTGTACGGGTCCGCGCCGGCGATCCGGGCGACCGCGTCCGTGGCCAGCTCGATCTGCGGCTTGCCGTCGGCCAGCTCGCCGTACCAGATCTCGACGGTGCCGTCGTCGCGGACCAGGGACACCTCGATCTCACGGCTGCCCGTGGCGCCGTGCTGGTTCGACGTGACGCGCCAGAATCCGTGCTCGTTCTCCAGCGGCTTGACCTTGTTGCCCTCGGCGTCCAGCACCCAGGTGCGGGAGCGGAACTCGACGAAGGGGCGGCCGTCGTGGCGGAAGACGATCTCCTGGCCGAAGTTGCACTTCTCGGAAGAAGGGAAGTCATGTACGCCCGCGCCCTCCCAGGTACCCAGGAGGAAGGCCAGCGAGATGACGTCCTTGTGCAGGCCGGACGGGATCTCGATCATGTCAGCGCTGACCCTGGTAGAGCTTCTTCACCGAGAAGTAGGCGAACCAGACGATGACGACAGCCATGACGCCCAACAGGACATCGAAGAATGTGACGAGCATGGAGCCTGCTCCTCTAGTGATCCGGACGGTGGGGCACCCCGAGTCTAATCTGCGGGCGGCCGCGCCTTGCGGTGAGGCCCGCCACGTCGGCTGCCATCACGTTCGCTGCATAGGGTGGCGGCATGTCGAAGAAGCTGGTCATCAAGGTCACGGCAGGAGCGGACGCGCCGGAGCGGTGCTCGCAGGCGTTCACGGTGGCGACGGTCGCGGTCGCGAGCGGAGTGGAGGTTTCACTCTGGCTGACCGGCGAATCCAGCTGGTTCGCGCTGCCGGGCCGCGCGGCGGAGTTCGAACTGCCGCATGCCGCGCCGCTGCCGGAGCTGCTGGACGCGCTGCTGGCGGGGGGCCAGGTCACCCTGTGCACGCAGTGCGCGGCGCGGCGCGGGATCACCCAGGAGGACGTTCTTGACGGGGTGCGGATCGCCGGGGCGCAGGTGTTCGTCAGCGAGATCATGGCGGACGGAGTGCAGGCTCTCGTCTACTGACACCGAGCCATCGATACGGACCGCGGAGATACCGACCGGGGAGATACCGACCGGTTGATTCCCAGCGAGCGGGCTACTCGTCCCACCAGCGGTCGTCCGGACCCTTGCGGTTCGCGACGATCGCGGCGACCGGCGGGATCACCATGGCGACCAGGCTCATGCCGACGGCGGCCGGGATCGACCACAGGCGCACGACGTTCCACGCCAGGACGATGAGCACCAGGCACACGCCCATGAGCAGGAAGTAGGCATGCCGACGTTGCGACTGCATGCCTTCAGGGTAGAGCCGGGCCAGAGAAGCGCGAAGCCCCGCACCGAGGGGAGCCGGGCGGGGCTTCGTACGGGTTGTACTGCCGTCAGACGGCGATGGCGACCTCGGCCACCAAACCCTGCTGGGCAGCGACGACGCGGTCCACGGTCGCGCCGGGCACGAGGGCGCGGAGCGTCCAGGTGCCGGGGGCGGCGAAGAAGCGGAACTGCCCGGTCGCAGAGGTGGGCACCTCGGCGGTGAACTCGCCGCCCTCGTCCAGCAGACGGACGTAGCCGTTGACCGGCTCACCGTCGCGGGTCACCGAGCCCTGGATGATGGTCTCGCTCGCCACGTCAACTCCTGCCAGATCGGGGCCGCCGGCCTTCGCACCACACATGTGCGGTCTCCTTCGGGTCGGGCTGCCCTGGGTCGGTACAGCCGTTTGGTACTTGGGGACTTGGGGTTCTGCGGGAAAAGCGGGTAGGTCAGTTGGCGCCGCGCTCGACCGGGACGCCGACGAGGCTGCCGTACTCGGTCCAGGAGCCGTCGTAGTTCTTGACGTGGGTCTGTCCGAGCAGCTGGTGCAGCACGAACCAGGTGAGCGCGGAACGCTCGCCGATGCGGCAGTACGCGATGGTGTCCTTGGACAGGTCCACGTTCTCGGCCTCGTAGAGGGCCTTGAGCTCGTCGTCCGACTTGAAGGTGCCGTCGTCGTTGGCGTTCTTGGACCACGGGATGTTGCGGGCGCTCGGCACGTGGCCGGGGACCTGCGACTGCTCCTGCGGGAGGTGCGCCGGGGCGAGCAGCCGACCGGAGAACTCGTCGGGCGAACGGACGTCGACCAGGTTGGACTTGCCGATCGCGGCGACGACCTCGTCGCGGAAGGCGCGGATAGAGGTGTCCTGGGCCTTCGCCTTGTACTCGGTGGCGGCGCGGGCAGGCACCTCCGAGCCGTCGACCAGGTCGCGGGAGTCGAGCTCCCACTTCTTGCGGCCGCCGTCGAGCAGGCGGACGTCGCTGTGGCCGTAGAGCTTGAAGTACCAGAAGGCGTACGACGCGAACCAGTTGTTGTTGCCGCCGTAGAGGACGACCGTGTCGTCGTTGCTGATGCCCTTGGCGGACAGCAGCGCCTCGAAGCCGGCCTGGTCGATGAAGTCGCGGCGGACCGGGTCCTGCAGGTCCTTCTTCCAGTCGATCCGGACGGCGTTGCGGATGTGGTTCTTGTCGTAGGCGGCGGTGTCCTCGTCGACCTCGACGATGACCACGTTGGGGGTGTCCAGGTTGTCCTGGACCCAGTCGGCGCTTACGAGTACGTCACTGCGGCTCATGGGGATTCTCCATCCGGGGCAGTTGCGGAAGGGGCGCCGCGCACGCGTGCGGTCCGGAGGGGAGTCCGGATCGTGGGATGGCGCGGCAGGGGGACTGCGAGATGTCTGCGATGAGATGCGGGCTACGACGAGCCCAGCGGACTGCGGGCTGAGATCCTGGATCCGGCCCTGTCAGCGCATTCGACAGAGGCAGGCGGACACGCGGCACAGGTCTACCGCCCGCCGCTTAGTGAGATCCGCCTGTCGCTTCATGCCCTCGATGCTAGGGAACGGAGACGGCGCTGTCATTCATGTCTTGAATAGTGATACGAAACGCTCCACATACTGATACGCAGAGCGCTGGGCCCTTGCGCGGGCGGCGGACGGTGGGGCGCGAGAGGCTTCTGGGGGCGGTGGGCAACCGATCCGCGAGACGGGCATGGACAGTGCGTCTCGCGGATCGGGACGAGCCCTGTTTCGCGGCCGGTTCCGGGGCGGCGGGTTTCGAGGGCGGCCGGCTCCGCGGCAGGGCCGGTAGCGGCTGTCAGCCGTTGAGCGAGACGTTGGTGCCCGACACCGTCAGCGAGACGCCGTTCTGCTGCGGCCGGACCTGGTCGAGCTTGAGGCCGGTGGGCAGTCCGGCGAGCTGGAGCTTGGGCTGCAGGAAGGACGACACCAGATCGGCGACCGCAGGATCGACGCCGGTGACACCGCTGAGGTTGCCGAGACTGATCCCGCCGTTCACCACACTGACGTCGGCGGTGCCGGAGACGTCCTGTGACCCGAGGATCGGCAGATCGACCTTCCCGGAGACCTTCACCTTGCCGTCGCTGCCGCCGTAGGCGACGGTGACGTGGTTCGGCAGCGCGGCGGACAGGTCGGCGTAGGAGATCAGCGCGGTACCTGTGGCGGTGTCCGCTACGGCGCTCGAGTAGTTGCTGGAGACGCTGACGCCCTTGAGATCGGCGCGGAAGTCCTGCAACCGGACGTTCGGGCCGCCCTTGCCGTCGTTCACGACCATGTTCGCGGCGTGGACCTTCACCCCGTCGAGCTTGGAGCTCACCAGCTGGGTGAGGAACGGGAAGCCCTCGATGGTGACGTCGGGCTTCTGCGCCAGGTTCCGGGACGACTGGATCTTGCTCGCCGCCTGCCCCTCGGCTATGTGGACGGTGACCCGGTCCGCGGCCACGAACAGGCAGGCGAGGACCAGCAAGGCGATGATCAGGCGGCGCATGGCGCGCATGGGAGTTCCCCCTCGGTTGTCAGTGATGCCGACTCAGCCCACGAGCTCAGCCCGCGAGCAGATGCCCGACCAGGAACACGGCCGGGGCCGCGCAGGCCAAGGGCAGGGCCACCCCTGCGGTGAGGTGGACAAAGCGCGACGGGAAGTCGTACGCCGCCACCCGGCGGCCGACCAGGGCACAGGATCCGGCGGCGAGTCCGAGCAGTGCGCCCCCGAGGCCCATGCCGGTGACCACGCCGAGCAGCGCGCCACAGGCGAGAGCGATGACCGCCCCTGCGCCGAACCCCGCCTTTGCCGGGAGCCCGGGCACGGCCGAGAGCAGCACCGCCACGGCTGCGGAAAGCGTGCCGACGAGGACCACCGCGCCTGAGGACCACCCGTGGTGGGTGATCGTTCCGGCGGCGAGGAAGCACCCGGCGAGGATCGTCATCACCGTCGCAGAGGCGCTTACCGTCAGGGCGTAGAAGCGCTCGTCCGGGTTGCTGGGCCGGAAGATCTGCAGGATCAGCACCAGCAGGAAGAACCCGCCGAGAGTCCCGGCGAGGACGGCCGGCGCGGTGCCGCCGGAGGCGGCCAGCATGGCGGCGTCGGCGGTGAACCCGCCGAGCGCCGCCAGTGCGATGCCCTGCCGGGCGGGCCACATGCCGTTCAGCCGGAACCAGCCGGCCGAGGTCACGGCCTGGAGCAGCAGCGTCGGGAGGACCAGGGCGGGCCGTCCCAGGAGCGCGGCCAGCGCGATGAGCAGGCCGATCGCGAGGGTCGCCGCCGCGGGCTGCACGCCCGGATCGATGATCGGCGAGCCGATGCGGCCTGCGTTCGGTGCCGAGCCGGGCCGTTGTGCGGCGGCAGGAGCGGTGGGCGGGGCGGCGAACGGCGGCTGCGAGCCGGAGGCGCCGGACGGGCCCGTCGGCTCGGCGGCGGCGAAGGCCTCGCGGAGCGATCCGCCGGGCTGCGCGTCCAGCGGGGCCGGGGGCGGCGGGGCCACCGGGCCGGCCGGCCCGGTGGGATGGGCGGCGGCGAAGGTCTCGCGGAGCGAGGTCGGCGCGGCGTGGGTGACCTTGGCGTCGGACCAGCCGTTGGGCTCAGGCGCGAAACTGGTGACGCCTGCGGGCATGGGCGCCGCTGGCGCTGGCGCGTACCCCGGACCGGCGGCGTAGGACTGCCCGGCATAGGACTGCCCGGCGTGGGGCTGACCGGGGTGCGGCTGACCCGGGTAGGACTGCCCGGCCTGGGGCTGACCCGGGTACGCCTGGCCCGGGTGCGGCTGGCCCGGGTGCGGCTGCCCGGCCTGGGGCTCGCCTGCGTAGGGCTGGCCCGCGTGCGGCTGGCCTGCGGGCTGCTGCTCCGGGTATGCCTGGCCCGGGTGCGGCTGGCCCGGGTAGGACTGCCCGGCCTGGGGCTGACCCGGGTACGCCTGGCCCGCGTGCGGCTGGCCTGCGGGCTGCTGCTCCGGGTACGGCTGGGCGTAGTGCGGTTGGCCGGGGGCGGGCGCGGGCGGGACGGGCGGGAGCAGCGTGGTCTGCTCCGCCTCGGACCAGGTCTGGTGCTGTACCGGCTGCGCGCCGTAGGGCGGCTGCTGCCAGGGTTCTGCGGGGCTCTGCGGCTGCCAGGCCTGCGGCGGGGCCGCGACCGGCGCGGCGACAGGCTGCGCCCAGTCCTCCGGCCACGACGGGGCCTGCTGCGGGGGCTGGTGCAGGGCCTGCTGCGGCGCCTGCTGGTAGAGCTGCTCAGGGAGCGGCACCTCACTGGTGGCGTACTTCTCGTGGATCTGGCCGAAGCGTGACGCCGACGGCCCCTGCCTCTCGTCAGGCCCGTGCGGAGCCGGTGGAGTCGGCGGAAGCAGCGTGGTCTGCTCCGCGTCGGCCCACGCGGGCGGCTGGGCGGACGGTGCGCCGTAAGGATCGTTGTGCGCCTGCGGCTCGAACGCGTCGTCCGCGGGAAAGATGGGGGAACCCGAATAGCCGGACATGACGTACGTCACCCTCCCGCGAACGGGGGCAGGACCTCGACGGTGCCGCCCTCGGCCAGTTCGACTGTGGCGTGGTCGCGGGTTCCGACCGGGTCGCCGTCCACCAGGAACGAGCACAGGCTCAGCACCCGGGCGAAGCGGGGCCGGTCGGCGTGCAGCCGCCGGGCGGCGTCCAGCGCCTCGGCCAGCGTCGCCGCACGGTAGGGCTCCTCGCTTGTACCGGCCTCGGCCTTGGCGGCAGCCCAGTAGCGGATCACGCCGCTCACAGTGTCGGCGGATGTCGTCGAAACGGCCATCTCACCCTCCTCAGTGGAACCTCGCATCGGGCCATCATGGCGTCCCGGAGCGGCTCCCGTCACCGCGCCCTGGTCAGCCACTCGCTCACCCGTTCGATCAGCGTCTCGTCGGCGGCGTTCTCGGCATGGCCGAAGCCCGGCTCGATCCACAGCTCGGAGGTCCCGGCTGCGGCTGCCGCCCGGTGCAGCGAGCGCGGATGGTCCAGCGGGAAGTACGGGTCGCTGTCGCCGTGGACGACCAGCAGCGGAACCCCCCGCTCGCCCAGCAGCGCGGCCGCCTCCACCGGCGGGACGGGCACGTCCACCCACTCGCGCGGGTCGATCCGGGTCCGCAGGCCGAGACGGCCGACCACTCGGCCGAGTGGCTTCATCACCACCCAGTGCAGCCGGCGCATCGGCACCGTGCCCCGGTAGTACCAGCGGGCGGGCGCGCTCACCGCCGCCACCGCCTCGACGTCCCCGAACAGCGCGGCATGGCGGACCGCGACCGCGCCGCCCATGGAGAAGCCCACGGTCACGATCCGCCGGTAGCCGAGGGAGCGGGCCCAGTCGATCGCGGCTTGGAGGTCGAACACCTCGCGGTCACCCACCGTGGAGAGCCCCTCGGATCGGCCGTGGCCCCGGAAGGAGAGAGTCACCACGCCCGCGCGGCGGGCCAGAACCTCCGCCGCACGCTGGACCGCCGGACGCTCCACCGCACCGGAGAAACCATGCGCCAGCACCACCGCCATACCGGGCGCCAGCTCGGCCGCAGCACCGTCCGCGGGCCGGTGGACCGCGTGGATGCGCACCCCGTCCTCGGTCCACAGAAGTGCCTCGGCGGGCGCACTCCAGGGGGATGCGCCCCCGCCGTTCCTGGTCAGACCCTTCGCGGCAGCGTCCATGTGGGCTATTCTCCTTCTCCAAGGGATCCGGGCAGAGTCGCCCCCGGATCCTTTTGTGCTTAGTGACGCTTGACAGGACCCACCGGTACGACCGCCAGTACGGACGCGCACAGCGCCGTGTGCCCCCCTGGATCACGGGAGTCGCCGACCCTCACCGTCCCACCCGGAAAGGGGACTAACCGGGTATGAGTTCTCTGCTGCTGCTGACCAACGCCCTCCAGCCATCCGCCGAAGTACTCCCCGCGCTCGGCCTGCTGCTCCACACCGTGCGCGTGGCCCCCGCCGAAGGCTCCGCCCTGGTGGACACCCCCAGCGCCGACGTCATCCTGGTGGACGGCCGCCGTGATCTGCCGCACATCCGCAGCCTCTGCCAGCTGCTGCGCTCGACCGGTCCCGGTGCGCCCGTGGTCCTGATCGTCACCGAGGGCGGTCTCGCCGCCGTCACCGCCGAGTGGGGCATCGACGACGTCCTACTGGACACCTCCGGCCCCGCCGAGGTCGAGGCCCGGATCCGGCTCGCCACCGGCCGGATGCAGGTCGTCCAGGACGACAGCCCGATGGAGATCCGCAACGGCGACCTCTCCGTGGACGAGGCGACGTACAGCGCCAAGCTCAAGGGGCGCGTGCTCGACCTGACGTTCAAGGAGTTCGAGCTGATCAAGTACCTCGCGCAGCATCCGGGCCGGGTCTTCACCCGGGCCCAGCTGCTGCAGGAGGTCTGGGGCTACGACTACTTCGGTGGCACCCGGACCGTGGACGTGCACGTACGCCGGCTGCGCGCCAAGCTCGGGCCCGAGCACGAGCAGCTGATCGGGACGGTGCGCAACGTCGGCTACCGCTTCGTGGTGCCGGAGAAGCCCGACAAGGTCGGGACCGTCCCCCGAACGGAGGCGTCCGTGGAAACGGCCGTGGAGACGGCGGACGCGGAGGTCTGAGCCGCCCCCGCGCGTGGGGTCGGGTTCTACGGCCACCAGCAGGTCGATGGCCAGGACGGGCGCGCGGCAGGATTCCGGGGGCTTCCGGACACCTGCCGCGCGCCCGTTTCATCCGCACGGCCGCACCCTCAGCCCTGCCCGCACCCGGCCCGGCGTCCCCACCGGCTGTTTTTCCGGTTCTGGACATGTCCACCTCGGTCCAGCGAGGCGCGTAGACTCCGGGACGTGCCCAAGGTGACCCGCGACGATGTGGCCAGGCTGGCAGGGACCTCGACCGCGGTCGTCAGCTACGTCATCAACAATGGCCCCCGCCCGGTCGCCCCGGCGACCCGCGAGCGCGTACTCGCAGCGATAGCCCAGCTCGGCTACCGCCCCAACAGCGTCGCCCAGGCGATGGCGAGCCGCCGCACCAATCTCATCGGCATGGTCGTGCCCGATGCCCGCCAGCCCTTCTTCGCCGAGCTCTCGCACGCGGTGGAACGGGTGGCCTCCGAGCGCGGCAAGATCGTGCTGATAGGGAACTCCGACTACGTCGGCGACCGTGAGATGCACTACGTCCGGGCGTTCCTCGGGATGCGCGTCGCCGGGCTGATCCTGATCAGCCGCAGCGCCTCGCAGCAGGCCGCCAACGAGTTCGCGGCCCAGGACGACTCCCGGCTCGTGCTGCTGCACCTCCGTCCGGAGACGGCCGAGGACGTCGCCGTGGTCACCGACGACGTCGGCGGCGCGGAGCTGGCGGTGCGCCATCTGCTCCAGCACGGCCACCCCTACGTCACCTGCGTCGGCGGCCCGGTCGCGGTCGCCGCGGCCGGGGACCCGGTGATCGACCACGTCGAGGGCTGGCGCCGCGCCATGACCGCGGCCGGCATCAGCACCGACGGCCACCTGGTCGAGGCCCCCTTCGACCGCTACGGCGCCTACCAGGTCGCCGTGGAGCTGCTGCGCTCCCCCGAGCGCCCACCAGCGATCTTCTGCTCCACCGACGACCAGGCGATAGGCGTGCTCCGCGCCGCCCGCGAGGTGGGGGTACGGGTGCCGGAGGACCTCGCCGTGGCCGGGTTCGACGACATCCCCGAGGCGGCGTTCTGCGACCCGCCGCTCACCACCATCGCCTCCGACCGCGACGCCATGGCCCGCGCCGCCGTCGACCTGGTGTTGGACGACTCGCTGCTGGTCCCCGGCTCGGACACACCCCGCGTGCGGCGGTTCCCCAACCGCCTGGTGATCCGCCGCTCCTGCGGCTGCAAGCCCTAGGAGGGCGCTGAAGATCTCCCGTAGAGGCCGCCCTCATCTGGCGCGGCCCGGGCGCGTGATTATTTCGTGGGGCTATGAGCTGACTCTCAGTGGGCTCTCATGTTCCGAGCGGACCTTTGGACCCATGAGCGACACGCACCCGAATCCTGCAGGCGCCCCCGAGCCGGGCGCGTACCCCTACGACTCGCGCTACGGCATGGGCGCCGAAGAGACCACGCCGTTGCCGACCGTCCCGCCGATGCCGGAGCACGCACCCACGGCTCACCGCGGGACTCCCGAGCAGCCCATCGAGGGCACGGTGCTCCCGGCGTCGCCGTACATGTACAGCACCGACTTCGGTGACACGGGCAGTGACACGAACAGTGGCGCGGCCGGCGGTGCGGGCGGCGGCGACGGTACGACCGGCCCCGCGCACCACGCCGCAGAGCCCGCTCCGGGCTCCGCGCCCAAGCGCCACAGGCTGCGCCGCCCGATGGCGCTGGTCGCCGCCGTCGCGCTGGTCTCCGCCCTCGCCGGCGGTGTCGCCGGGGGCGTGATCAGCGCCAACCGCACCCAGGCGGGCGGCGACTACAGCACGTCCGCCGTGGTCACCTCCGACTCCAAGAGCACCAGCAACACCGCCGCGATAGCCGCAGCCGTCTCCCCGAGCACGGTGCAGATCACGGTGACCTCCGGCAGCAGCGAGGACATCGGCACCGGCATCATCCTGACCTCGACCGGCCAGATCCTCACCAACTACCACGTGATCTCCTCGGCCGTCAGCGACAGCAGCGCCACCATCAAGATCACGTTCAGTGACGGCAAGACCGCCACGGCCGGCCTGGTCGGCACCGACGCGGGCCTCGACGTCGCGGTGATCAAGGCGCAGAACGTCAGCGGCCTCAAGCCGGCCTCGCTCGGCAGCTCCAGTCAGATCGCGATCGGGGACTCCGTCGTCGCCATCGGCAACCCCGACGGCCTCACCGGCACCGTCACCTCCGGCATAGTCAGCGCCCTGAACCGCAAGGTCACCGTGGACGTCAGCCAGAGCACCGTGCAGAGCAACGGCGGCTACGGCTTCCCCAGTTGGTCCGGCCAGTACGGCAACGGCGGCAACGGCTCCGGCAACAGCGGCTCCTCGAGCGGCTCCGGCAGCCAGACGGCCACCTACAACGCGATCCAGACCGACGCCTCGCTCAACCCCGGCAACTCCGGCGGCCCGCTGCTCAACAGCTCCGGCCAGGTCATCGGCATCAACGCGTCGATGTACTCCTCGTCCTCCTCCGGTTCTGGCAGCTCCAGCAGCCAGGCCGGTAGCGTCGGCCTCGGCTTCGCCATCCCCATCGACGCGGTGAAGTCGGTACTGCCGAAGCTGCAGAGCGGGCAGAACGTCACCAGCTGACGGCCCACCGGCCGCCCGACCGACCGAACGTCCACCCAGCGACGTGCCTGCGGGCGCGTCGCTGACGGACAATCGCGGACAGATGCCACCGTGTCCGCAACCGAGGAATCAAGGAGCAGCCCGATGACCGCCGCCCCGTCCGCCGCCCACGACCCGTCCGGCAGCTCCGCCGGCGCCGGAGCTGCCGGCTCGGAGGAACCGCTGGCCCGCGTCCTGGTCGTCGACGACGAGCCCGCGCTCCGCGACGCCCTCGAGAGCAGCCTCGCCTTCGAGGGCTACGAGGTGACCACCGCCTCCGACGGCCTGGAGGCCCTGGAGGCGATCGCCGAGAGTGCCCCCGACCTGGTGCTGCTGGACATCATGATGCCGCGGCTGGACGGCCTCACCACGGTCCGGCGGCTGCGCTCGCGCGGCGACACCGTGCCGGTGCTGATGCTCACCGCGCGGGACGCCGTCGGC
Organism: Streptacidiphilus sp. MAP12-16; assembly: GCF_041262165.1. Classification (NCBI taxonomy): domain Bacteria; kingdom Bacillati; phylum Actinomycetota; class Actinomycetes; order Kitasatosporales; family Streptomycetaceae; genus Streptacidiphilus; species Streptacidiphilus sp. MAP12-16. Next base: position 33,342 of record NZ_JBGCBY010000003.1, on the reverse strand, counting down.
GACCGGGTCACCGGCCTGGACGTGGGCGCGGACGACTACTTGGCCAAGCCGTTCGAACTGGACGAGCTGCTGGCCCGGGTGCGGGCGCTGCTGCGGCGCAACTCGATTGTGCAGGCGGCAGGGTTGGGCAGCCCGGAGGAGGACGAGATCCTCGCCTTCGACGACCTGCGGATGAACACCACGACCCGCGAGGTCACCCGCGCCGGGCACGCCGTGGAGCTGACCCGGACCGAGTACATGCTGCTGGAGATGTTCCTGGCGCACCCGCGCCAGGTGCTGACCCGGGAGCAGATCCTCAAGGCGGTCTGGGGCTTCGACTTCGAGCCGTCGTCCAACTCCCTCGACGTGTACGTCATGTACCTGCGGCGCAAGACGGAGGCCGGTGGCCTGCCCCGGCTCGTGCACACCGTGCGCGGCGTGGGGTACGCGCTCCGCGCAGGGACCGGGACGTGAGCGGGGGCACGACTGCTGAACGGCGGCGGTTGGGCGGTTGGTTCAGCCGGGTGACGCTGCGGGGACGGCTGGCGCTGCTTTCGGCAGTGGCCGTGTCGGTGGCCGTAGTCCTGTGCGCGGCGGCCAGCTGGTTCTTCGCTCGCAGCGAGATGACCTACCAGGTGGACCAGACACTTCGGGCATCAGTCGGGCCGAATCCGGAGGTCGCCGTCCGCCACGTCGCGAGTCTCTGCCTGGGTTCCAACAACTACGCCCCGCAGAGCAGCGCCACACTCATCTTTTCGAACAACACGTCCTGCCCGCAGACCGACAGCAACACGGTGAAGCCCACTGCAACCGACTACGCAATCGCAGCCAGCGGCACCTCCGGGCCGGATGCGAAGGAGAGCTTCCACGACGGCAGAACTGTCGGCGGCACCTCCGTGCGCGTGTACACGGTCAGTGTGGGCGAGGGAACGCTCAACGGCGCGCGCGTCACAGTCGCCCTCGCCGTTGCCCAACCGCTCAAACCCGTCCAGGACGCCTTGAACCAGCTCGCTCTGATCATGGTCCTGGTCGCCGCCCTCGTCATCGCCGGCTCCGCGCTGGGCGCCCTGTGGGTCGCTCGCGCGGCGCTACGGCCGGTGGACCGGCTCACCGAGGCGGCAGAACACATCGCCCGGACCGAGGAGCTGGGCACGACCATCGCCGTGGACGGCAAGGACGAGATCGCGCGGCTCAGCGAGTCGTTCAACTCGATGAGCACCGCACTCGCCAGCTCCCGCGACCGGCAGTCCCAGCTGATCGCCGACGCGGGTCACGAGCTGCGCACACCGCTGACCTCGCTCCGCACCAACGTGGACCTCCTGGTCCGCAGCGAGGAGACCGGCCGCGCGCTGCCGCCGGACACCCGTACCCGGATGATGCGCAACATGAAGGCGCAGATGGTGGAGCTGTCCACGCTCATCGGCGACCTGCTGGAACTCTCCCGCCCGTCGCGTCCCAAGGGCGCCAAACCGCTTGAGGTGCTGCCGCTGCACGACATCGCCGCCCGCGCGCTGGACCGCGCCCGGCTACGGGGCCCGGGGCTGACCTTCAACGTGGACCTGAAGCCCTGGTACGTCCGCGCGGACGCGCACACCATGGAACGCGCGGTGATCAACCTCCTCGACAACGCCGTGAAGTTCAGCCCGCCCGGCGGCACGATCGATGTGCGGCTGCGCTTTGGGACGCTGACCGTACGCGACCACGGCCCCGGCATCCCGGCCGAGGAGCTGCCGCATGTGTTCGACCGCTTCTGGCGGTCGCCCTCGGCGCGGCAGATGCCCGGGTCGGGCCTGGGGCTGGCGATCGTGGCGCAGACGATACGGGAGGCGGGCGGCGAGGTGACGCTCTCCGCCGCCGACGAGCCAGGCGCCGACGGGACGACGGGCGGTGCGCTGGCCACCGTGCGACTGCCGGGCGCGCCCACGCCCCCGCCGCCGACACCGGTGCTCGACAAGGACATCGAGTCCAGTATGTGAAACAAACTGTCCCAGCTGATGGATGGCCCGCCATCATGACCCGGTAGCGACCAATCGGATCCGGCGGGGAGTCAGTCATGGGCAGCCAGAGAGTGACCGGTCCACACCCACCCGCCCTGGGGCAGGTCGATGCGAGCGCGGGCAACCGCCGCTGGCTGATGCTGGCGCTCGGCACGGCCGCGCAGACCAGCTCGTTCGCCTTCGTCTACGGCCTGCCCTACCTGATCCCGACGCTGCGGCACACCGAGCGGCTGAACCTGGCTCAGGCGGGGGTGCTGGTCGCCTGCCCCACCGTCGGGCTGCTGCTGGCGCTGTATGCCTGGGGCGCGGCGACGGACCGCTACGGCGAGCGGGTGGTGCTCGCGTCCGGGCTGGGGCTGGCGACGCTGTCGCTGACGGGGGCCCTGCTGGTGCACGGCCTGGTACTGCTCGGGCTGATGTTCGCGCTGGCGGGCGCGGCCGGGGCCTCGGTGTCGGCGGCCAGCGGGCGGGTGGTGCTGGGCTGGTTCGCGCCGGAGCAGCGGGGGCTCGCGATGGGCATCCGGCAGACCTCGACGCCACTGGGGATGCTGCTGGCGGCGGTGTCCATGCCCCCGCTGGCGGCGGCCTACGGGCTGCGGGGCGCGCTGCTGTTCGTGACGGTGCTGAGCGGGGTGATGGCCGTGCTGGTCGCGCTGCTGGTGGTGGACCCGCCCCGCCCGCCGAAGGCCGGGCCTGGCGGCGAGAGTCCGGTCTCCCCGTACCGGGGGTCACGGACGCTGTGGCGGATCCATGGGGCGAGCGCGCTGCTGGTCTGGCCGCAGTTCACCGTGGGAGCGTTCGGGCTGGTCTTCCTGACGGACGTCCGGCACTGGTCCCCGGTCGCCGCGGGGCAGCTGATGGCGGTGGGCCAGGCGCTGGCCGCCTGCTGCCGGATCGGCGCGGGGCGCTGGTCGGACGCGGCGGGGAGCCGGCTGGGGCCGATGCGGAAGCTGGCGACGGCGGTCGGAACGCTGTCCCTGCTGCTCGCGGCCTGCGCGCAGTGGTGGCCGTCGTGGGCGGCGGTGGCGCTGCTAATCGCCCTGTGCGGGCTGTCGGCGAGCACCAACGGCCTGTCCTTCACCTCGGTGGCGGAGCTGGCAGGACCGCACTGGGCCGGCCGCGCGCTGGGCGTCCAGAACATCGGCCAGAACCTGACCGCCTCGCTGGCCCCGCCCGTGGTCGGCCTTCTCATCACCGCGGCGGGCTACGGCACCGCTTTCGCCTGCGCGGCAGTGTGTGCGATCTCAGCGATCGCCATCATCCCGGTGCGGTCGGTGCGGTCGGAAAGTCGGAGAAGTCGGTGAAGTCGTCGCAGCTCTGACTCGACGTAGGGTCGGCCCATGGACTCAGTCGTGGTTGTGGGGTCGGTGGACGGGGCGCAGCGGGCGGCCGTGGGGGCGCTGCTGGGCGCGGCGGCCGGGGCGGACGGGAAGGCGGCGGTGTCGGAGCAGGGACGGCTGGCGCTGCGCGGCCCCCGGGAGGGAGTCAGGCATCTGCTTCAGTACGGCGGGGACGGCGACGCGCTGGTCGGGTACGGGCAGGTGGACGCGAGCGAGACCGCCGAACTGGTCGTGGATCCCGCGCGGCGCGGGGAGGGGCACGGGCGGACGCTCGCGGAGGCCGTCCTCAAGGAGGGCGCGCGGCAGGCGTGGGCGCACGGGGGCCACCCGGCGGCGCGGCATCTGGCTGACCGGCTCGGCCTGGAACTGGTGCGGGAGCTGCGGCAGATGCGCCGCTCCCTGCCCGCGGCGGACGCCGAGACGCCGCCGCAGCTGCCCGAGGGCGTCGAGCTGCGGACCTTCGTCCCCGGCGTCGACGACGACGCCTGGCTGGCGCTCAACGCCGCCGCCTTCGCCCACCACCCCGAGCAGGGCGGCTGGACCAGCCAGGATCTACGCGACCGCATCGCCGAGCCGTGGTTCGACCCGAACGGCTTCTTCCTCGCGGTTCGCGGTGACGAGCTGGTCGGCTTCCACTGGACCAAGGTGGAGAACGACCTGGGCGAGGTGTACGTCATCGGCGTCAGCCCGACCGAGCAGGGCAACGGCCTCGGCCGGGCCCTCACCGCCGTGGGACTGCGCCATCTGGCCCGCGACCGCGGCCTGCGAACCGTACTGCTGTACGTGGACGCCGATAACCCGGCGGCAGTCCGGGTATACGAGAGGTTGGGATTCACGATCCACGAGGTTGACCTGATGTATGCGCTGCCCGGCACCCCCTGAGGCGACCGACTCAGCTTTCCTGCAGGCCACTCTGTATTTACCTTGAGTTAAGACGCCGTTGCAAAGATCACGAAATGCAATCCGCAGTGCCCCCGCCCCGTCGCTACCCCCGACTGACGGTCCCGCCCCTGGAACCCCGGTCGGATCAGGCGACGAACACGGTGAGGACGCTACCGGATGACACCCTGCAGGAGGAGCCGCCCGCCATGACCGCCGCCCGCCCTGCGCATCCAGTCCCCAGTGCCACCTCCGGCTCGGCCGCCGGCACCAGCCCCAACCTTGCCGTGCTGGTTCCGGAGAACCGGGAGTTCCCCGAAAGCCGCGAGCTCGCGGAGTTCGAGGAGGAGCTGCCCCAGGGCCGCTTCCTCGACCGCGAGCGCAGCTGGCTGGCGTTCAACGAGCGAGTCCTGGAGCTCGCCGAGGACCCGGAGACCCCGCTACTCGAACGGGCCAAGTTCCTGGCGATCTTCGCCAGCAACCTGGACGAGTTCTTCATGGTCCGCGTCGCCGGGCTGAAGCGCCGTATCGCCACCGGTGTGGCCCAACGCTCCGCCGCCGGTCTGCAGCCCCGCGAGGTGCTGGACAAGATCTGGACGCGCTCGCGCGAGCTGATGGCGCGGCACGCCGCCTGCTTCCACACCGACCTGCTGCCCGAGCTCGCCGCCGAGGGCATCGAGCTGGTCCGCTGGAACGAGCTCACCGACAAGGAGCAGGGCCGCCTGCTGACCCTGTTCCGGCAACAGATCTTCCCGGTACTGACCCCCCTCGCGGTCGACCCGGCGCACCCCTTCCCGTACATATCGGGGCTCTCGCTCAACCTCGCCGTGGTGGTCCGCAACCCGGTGAGCGGCCACAAGCACTTCGCCCGCGTCAAGGTCCCGCAGTCGCTGCACCGCTTCCTGGAGGCGTCGCCGCAGCGCTACGTCCCGCTCGAGGACGTGATGGGAGCGCACCTCGAGGAGCTCTTCCCGGGCATGGAGGTGCTCGCCCACCACGCCTTCCGGGTCACTCGAAACGAGGACCTCGAGGTCGAGGAGGACGACACCGAGAACATCCTCAAGGCTCTCGAAAAGGAGCTGATGCGGCGCCGCTTCGGCCCTCCGGTGCGGCTCGAGGTCGAGGAGTCGATCGACCCGTACGTGCTGGACCTGCTGGTCCGCGAGCTGAACATCACCGAGGCCGAGGTCTACCCGCTGCCCGGGCCGCTCGACCTGACCGGCCTGTTCGCCATCGCCGGCCTGGACCGCCCGGAGCTGAAGTACCCGGCGTTCATCGCCAGCACCGCCCGGGGCCTGTCGGACGTCGAGTCGGCGTCGCAGCCCGACATCTTCGCCGCCGTCCGCGAGCGCGACGTGCTGCTGCACCACCCGTACGACAGCTTCTCCACCTCCGTGCAGGCGTTCCTGGAGCAGGCCGCCGCCGATCCCGACGTGCTCGCCATCAAGCAGACCCTCTACCGGACGAGTGGCGACTCGCCGATCGTGGACGCGCTGATCGACGCCGCCGAGGCCGGCAAGCAGGTACTGGTCCTGGTCGAGATCAAGGCGCGCTTCGACGAGCAGGCCAACATCAAGTGGGCCCGCAAGCTGGAGGAGGCCGGCTGCCACGTCGTCTACGGCCTGATCGGGCTCAAGACGCACAGCAAGCTCTCGCTGGTGGTCCGCCAGGAGGGCGAGACGCTGCGGCGCTACGCCCACGTCGGCACCGGCAACTACCACCCCAAGACCGCACGGATGTACGAGGACCTGGGCCTGCTCACCGCGGACCCGCAGGTCGGCGCGGACCTGTCCGACCTGTTCAACCGGCTCTCGGGCTACTCGCGCCGCGAGTCCTACCGCCGCCTGCTGGTCGCTCCCCGCTCGCTCCGGCAGGGGCTGATCTCCCGGATCCAGGACGAGATCGCCCACCACCGCGCCGGCCGCCCGGCCCGGATCCAGATCAAGGTCAACTCCATCGTGGACGAGGCCGTGATCGATGCCCTCTACCGCGCCTCCCTGGCAGGCGTGCCGGTGGACGTCTGGGTGCGCGGCATCTGCGCGATCCGGCCGGGTGTCCCCGGCCTGTCCGAGAACATCCGGGTCCGCAGCATCCTCGGCCGCTTCCTGGAGCACTCCCGAGTGTTCGTCTTCGCCAACGGCGGCGACCCCGAGGTGTGGATCGGCAGCGCCGACATGATGCACCGCAACCTGGACCGCAGGATCGAGGCGCTGCTGCGGGTAACCGACCCAGGCCACCGTGCCGAACTCGCCGGGCTGCTCGACCTCGGCACCGCCGACGACACCGCGTCCTGGCACCTGGGCCCGGACGGCATCTGGACCAGACACTCCCACGACGCCGACGGCAGACCCCTGCGCAACGTGCAGGAACTGCTCATCGACTCGCGCCGCCGCAAGCGGAGCACCGGTGGCTGGGGTCCTAGTGGCACCACGACCTGACGATTCCTCAGCAGCAAAGGCCACTCCCGACGACAACGGGGACTTACGCACCATGACCGACGCCCCCTCGGCCCCGCCCGCCCCGCGGAGCTCAGCCACCGCACCCCCGGTGACTGGAACCGCGGCGCCCGGAGCCTCCACGGCCGGCACTGCGACGATCGGCACGGCCGCCGAGGTCCTCTCGGCACACCTCGCCGCCCAGGCCGGAAGCTTCCTGCGCGGCCTGCCCGCCGTGGACCTGCGCACGCTGCGCCGGGTCGGGGCGACCCTGCACACCTTCGACGCCCTGCTCGACGCCGCCTGGTCCCGCGAACTGCGCGAGGAGCTGGGCCGCCTCGGCGGGATACTCAGCCAGGAGCCGGCCTACGGCCGCCGCCTCACCCGGCTGCTCACCAGCCTCGATTCGCTGACCAGCATCGACGTCCCCGCACCCGGCCCCTCGGGCGGCCCGGTACCGAAGCCGCGCGAGGCCGAGGGGCTGCTCGCCCGGCATCCGGGCGCGCCCAAGGCCCGCGCACTGCTGGAGCGACAGCTCACCCTCGCCCGCTCGCGCGCCCACACCACCGCCCTGCAGGAACTCGGCTCCGCCCGCTTCCACGCCCTCGCGGACCGGATGACCCTGCTGGTGTCCGACCTGCCGCTGCGCAACCCCGGCGAGCGCGGTTCCGCCGCCGTCCTGCTGCCGTACGCGGTGGCGGAGGCACGCGCCCTGACCAGCGCCGTGGAAGCACTGCCGCTGGAGCGCGCAGCCGCCCCCTACAACGGCGACGCCCTGCACGATCCAGGGGACGACCGGCCCTGGATCCAGGTCCGCGGGCTGACCCTGCGCGCCCAGTACGCGCTGGAGGTGTGCGCGCCGCAGCTGGGCGGCCGCGCCGCCCGGCCGGCGGCGGCACTCACCGAGCTGTCCAGGATCCTGGCCCGCCACCGCGACGCGGCTGAGGCCGCCGAGGCCGCCGCCCTGGCGGCCCTCACCCCGAGGATCACCCCCGCCACGGCGTATGTGCTCGGCGTGGTTCATGCTGATCAACGACTGGAGGTGGAGGCCGCACGCCACACTTTCAGCAGCACCTGGCCCGACCTCTACCGCACCGGATGGCTCACCGACTCATGGCTGACCCGCTGAACGCCGACTCGTTGGGCAAGGTTCCGCTCACCAAGATCCGGCTCAAGAAGGCCGCCCCCAAGGACGACCTGGTGCGCGCCGCGGGCGTGGTGCTCTGGCGTCCCGGCCGGAACGGCGGCCTGCCGGAGCTGGCGCTGGTCCACCGTCCGAAGCTGTACGACTGGACGTTCCCCAAGGGCAAGCTCGAGGCCGAGGAGCGACATAAGGTCGCAGCCCGGCGGGAGGCCCTGGAGGAGACCGGGATGCGGGTGGAGCTCTGCTTCCGCCTGCCGACGCAGCGCTACCTGGTGAAGGGGCGCCCGAAACGGGTGCGCTACTGGGCCGCTGTTCGGATCGACGGGGCCTTCGCCCCGAACCGCGAGGTGGATCGGCTGGAGTGGCTAGCCGCCCCCGAGGCGCGGCAGCGGCTAACCTACGATCACGACCGCGAGCTGGTCGACGCCCTGCTCACACGGCTGTCCCGGCCCGGGACGTGATCCCGCAGCGGCTTTATCCGGCCGTGTCACGGTCGTGGCGAAACCGTTACTACCGCGCTGCGTATCCCTCCGTCCGTCCGAGGTTCACCCTCCGTTCATTTGGGCTGGCCTGGCGCTTCACCTGCCCCGCCTAACGTCTTGCTTATCGGAGGCCGCGAGGCCCTCGCACCACAGCGAAGCCCCAGCTCAGAGGCATACTTAGCGGCATGCCCCGGTTCCAGGCGGCACCCAGAAAGGGACACCAAGTGATGCTCCAGCGGAACGGCCGCACCAAGGCCCTCGCCATCGGCGCCGTGGCGGTCGTCAGCTCGCTGACGCTCGCGGCGTGCGGGTCCAACAACAACAACACCAGCCCCAGCAGCGCCCCCTCCACCGGCGCGGGCGCCGGCACGAGCGCAGCCGCCGCCGGTGCGGACTGCGGCACCGGCCAGCTGATGGGCGCGGGTTCCACCGCCCAGGCGAACGCGATGACCCAGTGGGTCAAGGACTTCCAGACCAAGTGCCCCGGCGTGACCATCAACTACAACGCCAACGGCTCGGGCGCGGGCATCACCAGCTTCGAGTCCGGCAAGGTCGCCTTCGCCGGCTCTGACGCGGCCCTGAAGCCGACCGACGTCGCCGCGACCAAGACCACCGCCTGCCCCGGCGGCCAGGGCATCGACCTGCCCATGATCGGCGGCCCCATCGCGATCGGCTACAACGTCCCCGGCGTCACCGGCCTGATCCTGGACGCCCCGACCCTGGCGAAGATCTTCAACGGCAAGATCACCAACTGGAACGACGCCGCCATCAAGGCTCTGAACCCCACCGCGACGCTTCCCGACCTGGCGATCCAGACCTTCCACCGCGTGGACGGCTCCGGCACCACCGCCAACTTCACCGCGTACCTGGCTGCCACCGCGGCCTCTGACTTCCCGTACACCCCGAGCAAGCTGTGGCCGGCCAAGTCGGGCCAGTCCGCCAACGGCTCCGCGGGCCTCGCCGCCCAGGTCAAGCAGGTCAAGGGCTCCATCTCGTACTTCGAGCTCTCCTACGCCACGGCCGGCAGCATCTCCACCGCGAAGATCGCGACGGGTGCCGCCGCCCCGGTCGACGCCACCGCCGCCAACGCCTCCGCCGCCGTCGCGGACGCCAAGGTCGTGGGCACGGCGCCCGACCTGTCGCTGAAGCTCAACTACGCCACCAAGGCCGACAACGCCTACCCGATCACCCTGGTGACCTACGAGATCGTCTGCGACAAGGGCAACAAGGCCGACACCCTGCCTGCCCTCAAGGCCTTCCTCAACTACACGATCAGCGACGCCGGCCAGACCTCGGTCGGCTCGCTCGGTTACTTCCCGCTGCCGGCCGCCCTGGCCACCCAGGTGAAGACGGCCATCGCCGCCCTCGCCTAAGCCTCGGGAATCCCTGCTCGGAGTCGTCCGGTCCTGCCCCTGGGGGAGGTAGGACCGGACGGCTCCGGCACCACCCCCGGCACCACCCAGCCCGACGCAAACCTCGACCCAGTCAGTCCGGTGCACCGCCGCCAGGCGACGTCCGTCAGACGCCGCCATCAGACCGGAGAAGTCATGGACATACCCGACACGGCACCTCCTCATGACGTGCCACCCACGAATGACTCCCTCGCCGACGCGCCTCGGCGAGGTTCATCTGCGTCCGGAGGCGAACCCTCCACGACGTCCACGATCAGCGGGAGGGGCGTGGTCCGCATCGGCGACCGGCTCTTCTCCGGAGCCTCGCGCGGCTCCGGCATCGTGCTGCTGGTGATCATGGCCGCCATCGCGGTCTTCCTCACCATCCGCTCGGTGCACGCGATCAGCGCGGACCAGGGGAACTTCCTCACCACCTTCGAGTGGAACACCCAGGACGGCGCGCCCCTGGTCTTCGGCATCGCCGTGCTGGCCTTCGGCACCCTGGTCAGCTCGCTCGTGGCGATGCTGCTGGCCGTTCCGGTCGCGATCGGCGTGGCCCTGTTCATCTCGCACTACGCGCCGCGCCGGATGGCGCAGGCGCTCGGCTACGTGGTGGACCTGCTGGCCGCCGTGCCCAGCATCGTGTACGGCCTGTGGGGGGCGCTCTTCCTGGTTCCGCACATGCTCGGCGTCAACGCCTGGCTGAACCAGTACTTCGGCTGGACCTACATCTTCAAACAGGAAATGCCGGGCTCGCAGCCGCGCAGCCTGTTCAGTGTGGGCATCATTCTGGCGATCATGATCCTTCCGATCGTCACCGCGGTGACCCGCGAGATCTTCCTCCAGGTTCCCAAGATGCACGAGGAGGCGGCCCTCGCCCTGGGCGCCACCCGCTGGGAGGTCATCCGGACCTCCGTGCTGCCCTTCGCCCGCTCCGGCATCATCAGCGCCTCGATGCTGGGCCTCGGCCGCGCGCTGGGCGAGACCATGGCCGTGGCCACGGTGCTCTCCCCCAGCCTGATCCTGAGCCTGCACATCACCGACCCGGGCGGCAGCACCATCGCGCAGAACATCGCCACCCAGTTCGGCGAGGCCCTCGGTACCGGCCGTGACGCGCTGATCGCCTCCGGCCTGGTCCTGTTCGTCATCACGCTGCTGGTCAACGGTGGTGCTCGTCTGATCATCGCCCGCCGCAAGGAATACTCGGGGGCGAACGCCTGATGAGCACCACGACCACTTCCCCGCGCCGGCCGTCTCCGCTGTCGTCCACGCTGACGGAGCGCCGCCTCCCGCGCTGGACGCCCCTCGCGACCCTGCTCGGCGCGATCGTTCTGGCCGTCGTCGTCGGCATGGTCTTCTCGATCCAGAGCAAGCTCCAGTGGGCACTGCTCGCGGCGATCTTCTTCGTCCTCGGCCAGTACCTGCTGGCCCGTCTGGTCGAGGGGCGTCGCCAGGCCAAGAACGGGCTGATCACCAGCCTGGTCTGGGTGGCCTTCATGCTGGCGCTGCTGCCCCTGTTCGGGCTGCTGTACTACACGATCTCCAAGGGCATCGGCGTGATCAGCGTCGACTTCCTGACCCACTCGATGAACGAGATCTCGCCCAACCAGACCGGCGGCGGCGTCTACCACGCGCTGATCGCCACCCTGGAGCAGGTCGCCCTGGCGACGCTGTTCGCCGCGCCGATCGGCATCCTGACCGCGGTCTACCTGGTCGAGTACGGCAACGGCCGCTGGCTCGCCAAGGCCGTCAGCTTCTTCGTCGACGTGATGACCGGGGTGCCCTCGATCGTCGCGGGCCTGTTCATCCTCACGTTCTGGATCATGATCCTGAACATGCAGTACACCGGCTTCGCGGGCAGCCTCGCGCTGACCATCCTGATGCTGCCGGTCGTGGTGCGCTCCACCGAGGAGATGCTCAAGCTCGTCCCCAACGAGCTGCGCGAGGCGAGCCTCGCCCTGGGCGTCCCCAAGTGGCTGACCGTCGTGCGGGTCGTGCTGCCCACCGCCATCGGCGGCATCACCACTGGCGTGATGCTGGCCATTGCCCGCATCATCGGTGAGACAGCGCCCATGCTGATGCTGGTGTTCGGCACGGACCTGATCAACACCAACCCCTTCAAGGGACCGCAGTCCTCGCTGCCGCTCTACGTGTACCAGCAGTACTCCGCCGGAACCCCCGCCTCGCAGGCGCGGGCCTGGGGCGGAGCTCTGGTACTCATCGCGCTGGTGATGCTGCTGAACCTGGTCGCCCGCGGGATCGCCCGCTGGAAGGCCCCGAAGGCTTCGCGCTGACGCGCGCCGGTCATCCAGACACGAGAACGAGAGAGAACACACATCATGGCCAAGCGCATCGATGTCAGCGGACTGAACGCCTACTACGGAAACTTCCGGGCCGTCGAGGACATCTCGATGACCGTCGAGCCCCGCTCGGTGACCGCCTTCATCGGCCCGTCCGGCTGCGGCAAGTCGACCTTCCTGCGCACCCTGAACCGGATGCACGAGGTCGTCCCCGGCGCCCGGGTCGAGGGCAAGGTGCTGCTCGACAACGAGGACCTCTACGGCAACGGCGTGGACCCGGTCGCCGTGCGCCGCACCGTCGGCATGGTCTTCCAGCGCCCCAACCCCTTCCCCACCATGTCGATCAAGGAGAACGTCGCCGCCGGGCTCAAGCTCAACGGCGTGCGCAACCGCAAGGTCATCGACGAGGCCGTCGAGCGCTCACTGGTCGGCGCCAACCTGTGGAACGAGGTCAAGGACCGCCTCGACCGCCCCGGCTCCGGACTGTCCGGCGGCCAGCAGCAGCGCCTCTGCATCGCCCGCGCCATCGCCGTCGAGCCCCAGGTCCTGCTGATGGACGAGCCCTGCTCCGCGCTGGACCCGATCTCCACCCTCGCCATCGAGGACCTGATCGGCAAGCTCAAGGAGCAGTTCACCATCGTCATCGTCACCCACAACATGCAGCAGGCCGCCCGCGTCAGCGACCGCACCGCGTTCTTCAACCTCTCCGCGGTCGGCCAGCCGGGACGCCTGATCGAGATCGACGCAACCGAGAAGATCTTCTCCAACCCGTCCGTCCAGGCCACCGAGGACTACATCTCGGGCCGCTTCGGATGACCTGAACTACTCCGCGGCGCTGCTAGGCGGTGCCGCCGCGGAGTATCGAGAAGGGCCCGCGGCCTGGTCTCCGACCAGGAAGCGGGCCCTTCGTCTGTCCCACGCCGAGCCACGCCGAGCCATGCGGGAGCCATGCGGGAGCCATGCGGGAGCCACGCCGAGCCAGCGGGAGCCACGCCGCGAGCCACGCCGCGCGGCGTCAGCCGATGATCGCCCAGCTGATCCAGTAGACGACCGCGGCGACCAGCGCCGCCCCCGGCATGGTCAGGAACCACCCGATCACGATGTTCCTGGCGACGCCCCAACGGACCGCGCGGACTCGCTTGGTGGCACCGACCCCCATGATCGCCGAGGTGATGACGTGCGTGGTCGAGACCGGCACCTTGTACGCGTAGGCGGTGACGTAGAGGATCGACGCCGCCACCGACTCGGAGGCGAAACCCTGCGGCGGGTCCAACTCGATGATCTTCCGGCCCAGGGTGCGCATGATCCGCCACCCGCCGGCCCAGGTGCCCAGCGACAGCACCACGGCGGTGCTGGCCTTCACCCAGATCGGGATGCCCGTGCCGGAGTAGTGTCCGGAGATCGTCAGCGCCATCACCACGACGCCCATGGTCTTCTGCGAGTCCTGAAGGCCGTGGCCCAGGGCCATCGCCGCCGCCGACACCGTCTGTGCCATCCGGAAGTTGCGCTTCGCCCTGTGCGGGTTGGCGCGCCGGAAGATCCACATGATGGCCAGCATCACGAGGAAGCCGAGCAGCAGGCCGACGACCGGCGAGGTGATCATCGGGATGATGACCTTGTCCCACACCCCCTTCCAGAACACCTGGGTGCCACCGGCGAGCGCCGCACCCACCATCCCGCCGAACAGGGCGTGCGTGGAGGAGGACGGCAGACCGAAGTACCAGGTGCCCAGGTTCCAGGCGATCGCCCCGACCAGGGCCGCCCAGAGGATGACCATGCCCTGGGTGCCCTGCGGCGTCGCGATGATGCCCTTGCTGACGGTCTGTGCCACGCCCACGCCGAGGAACGCGCCGGCCAGGTTCATCACCGCGGCCATCATCAGCGCGACCTTGGGCGTCAGCGCCCGGGTCGACACCGAGGTGGCGATGGCGTTGGCCGAGTCATGGAAGCCGTTGGTGTAGGCGAAGCCGAACGCCACGCCCACGACAAGGACCAGTCCGAGCATGTTCACTGAGCTCAGGACTCCTTGACCGCGATGGTCTCCACCGTGTTCGCCACATGCTCGAAGGCGTCGGCGGCTTCCTCCAGCACGTCCACGATCTGCTTGAGCTTGAGCACTTCGAGCGCCTCGTAGGAACCGCCGAAGAGGTGCGCCAGGAGCTTGCGGTGGATCTGGTCCGCCTGGTTCTCCAGCCGGTTCACCTCGATCCAGTACTCCGCGAGGTTGTCCATGGTGCGCAGGTTCGGCATGGCGGCAGCCGTCAGCTCGGCCGCTCGCGCCAGCACCTCGATCTGCTGCTCGACGCCCTTGGGGAGAGCCTCGATCTCGTAGAGGACGACCAGGTCGACGGCCTCCTCCATGTAGTCCATGACATCGTCGAGCGACGACGCCAGGTTGTAGATGTCCTCCCGGTCGAAGGGGGTGATGAAGGACTTGTTCAGCTGATGGAAGATCGCGTGCGTCGTGTCGTCGCCCGCGTGCTCAGCGGCGCGCATCCGCTCGGCGAGCTCCGGCCGCGCCGCGACATCCGCACCGAGAAGTTCCAGCAGGAGCTTCGAGCCTGCGACGATGTTGTCCGCCGACGTGGCGAACATGTCATAGAAGCTCGTCTCCCTTGGGGTCAGACGAATGCGCACAGAGGTCTCCGAAGTACAGGGTGCGGTCGATGCGATGCTAGGCGCTGCGTGTGGTCCGTGCGCAAGCCGGGGTGGCAGCGCCGACACGATGTACCTGGTGCTCATCCTTGCGCACCGACCAGCACCGTGCCGCTCAGAGGCTGTGCACCGTAAGACCGACCGGCAAATGGGGGGTGGGTGAAGGAGCGGGGCGAGGGCCGAGTCTGGGCGGGGCGGAGGAGGGAGCCATTGCGGAGCACTGGCGACCGACGACAACCCGGTCAGGCGAGAGCCCTCGGCCCGCGACGCCGCCCCCCATTTGCCGGTCGGTCTCAGTGTGACGGATGGTCCGCGCAAGCGCTGCCCCCCTGCGCGGGGCGGGACGTAGGCCGTCAGAGCGCCATACGATGGGTCGGTGGAGGCAGAGACAGAGACCGAGTCGGAGTCCGTGGCGACGCCGGAGGCAGTCACGACGAAGGAGCCCCCGCGCGGCCCGCACGGATACAGTCCGCAGCGCGACGCGCACGTCAAACGCCTGCGTCGGATCGAGGGTCAGGTCCGGGGGCTGCAGCGCATGGTGGAGGAGGACGTCTACTGCATCGACATCCTCACCCAGGTCTCGGCGAGCACCAAGGCGCTCCAGTCCTTCGCGCTCAGCCTGCTGGAAGAACACCTGCGGCACTGCGTCGCCGAAGCGGTCATCGACGGCGGCCCGGAGGGCGACGACAAGGTCGCGGAGGCGACGGCGGCGATCGCGCGCCTGCTGAGAACCTGACAGCTCAGGACGGGACGTCGTTCCGCTGCGGGGGCACCCGGACCGCGGGGTCGACGTCCTGGTCGACGTCCGGTTCGACCGCGCCCCGGACCTCAACGCGAAGCACCTGGTCGATCCGGTCGGCGGAAAGCCGGTCGAACGGGGTGGCCGCTGCAGCGATGATCAGATCACCGTAGAGGTCGATCTCCGCGAGGGCCACCGGGTCGTGCGCAGCCACACGAACCACCTCCTCGTCAGAACCGGGCCGCCGACGTGAAGCAGCCCAGGAACGTCGGGTAGTCGACTCCTTACAGAGTAGGGAGCGCACAGGGGGCGCGCATGGCACATCTGGGTCATTTCCCAGACCCCCCGTTCGGTATGGCACTTCGCCGCGGACTACGTGGACTACTTGGACTGCTGGGCCCCGTATACGTCCTTGGACGGCGGAAGGTCCACCTTCACCGGCGTGCCGAAACCGGAGAACTCAGTGGTGGAAGTCACCACGACCTGGTCCTTCGCAGCGGTCGAGGAGGGTACGCCGCTGAAGGTGAAGGTCTCGACGATGCGGTGGATCCGGCCGTGCTCGTCCAGCCAGACCTCGTAGGGGACCTGCTTCACCGTGAACGTGTGCCCGGCGAGGGCAAGCCCCGACGCCGCGCCGCCGCCCGTGGCGCCCGCGGCCCTGGCCAGGTCGAGCGTGCCCTTGTAGTGCTTGAGCGGCACCCCGCCGACCGTCTCGGTCCCCACCTGGGTGGCGGTCAGCGCGCCGCGCAGCGCGTTGGCGGCGCTGGCCGGATCCGTCGCACCGCTGCTCACCAGGTTGCCGTCGGCGAGTTGCTGGACGCCGACCTTGACCCACTTGCCCGCAGGCACCTTGGCACCACTGTTCTGCAGGTAGACGACGCCGGGGCTGATGACCTCGACCAGCTGCTTGCCCGGGGTCCCCGCAGCCGCGGGGACGGCGATCTCCATCCGGCCGAGACGGGCGCTGTAGTTGTACACCGCGGTGCCGTGCAGGGTCATCTGCTTGGCCGAGGAGGCGGTCTGCAGCGTGGTGGCGTCCTGCACCGACCCGGTCCTGCCGGTGACGTCCGCCGCCGCGCGTACGGCGGTGAGCGGATCGGCCGCCAGCGTGTCGGAGGAGCCGCCCTTCGCGGCTGCTTCGGCGGCACCGGTGCCCGCACTCGACCCCGCGCCGGCGCAGCCCGCCAGCAGGCCCGCCGCCGCGGCGGCGACCAGCACGGCACGGACGCCCTGACGGCAGGTTGACTGACGATTCACCACGGCCACACAACTCCCTCTGACAAAACCCGATGCGGGGCTCCCCACGGCTAACGAGCCACAGTGACGCGGGTTACGGCATCCGGGCGGCACCGGTACGCGGCCGTCCGAGTTACCGTGAACCACGTGGACAGCGATCTCACTGAGCCGTCGGCCCCGCTGGGCGGGGCTGATGCAGGTGTCACCCATGAGACGACTGTCGCCGAGAAGGGATCCTTCAGCGCGGCACGCTGCAGCTGCGGCTGGTTCGCCCCGGCCCGGCGCTCCCGCGACAGGGCCCGCAAGGACGCCGACGAGCACGTCGGCTGAGCGCTGAACGCTGACGACCTGGGGAGCGGTGGGCGAACCGCTGAGTGCGGTTCCGCCGTCCTCTTGGTGAAGCGAGTGCGTTATCCCCAGGAGGAGACAGTCAGTATGGGCGAACCGATCACCTCCCGCCGGACGGTGCTGCGCGCGGGAGCGCTGACCGCCGCTGCCGCAACCGGTCTGGCCGCCTGCTCCCCCAGCGCCCAGCGCTCCGCCGGCGCAGCGGCGGCCACCTCGTGGGAGCCGAACGCTCCGTCCGCGGCACCCCTGTCCGGCGCCGGTACCACCGCTTCTCCGACACCTGCCGACTGGACCGCGCTCGGCAAGGGCCTCGGCGGCCTGCTGGTCCGTCCCGGCGACAGCCGCTACGCCTCCGCGCGCCGCCTGTTCCAGCCGCAGTACGACTCGCTCGCGCCCTGCGCGGTGGCCTATGTCGCCAGTGCCCAGGACGTTGCCACCTGCCTCGCCTTCGCACGCCGGTTCGGGGTGCCGGTGACGGCGCGCAGCGGCGGTCACAGCTACGCGGGCTGGTCCTCGGGCAGCGGTCTGGTCCTCGACGTCGGGAAGCTGAACGGCGTCTCCAGTTCGGGTGGAGCCGGTGGCACCGCGGTCGTCGGGGCCGGTGCGCGGCTGATCGACGTCTACACCGACCTCGCGGCACGCGGGGTGACCGTCCCGGCGGGCTCCTGCCCCACCGTCGGCGTCACCGGCCTGACCCTGGGCGGCGGGGTCGGCGTGACCGGGCGCGCGTACGGGTTGACCTGCGACAGCCTCACCGGCGCCGAGGTCGTCACCGCCGACGGACGGATCCGCGAGGTCAGCGCGCACAGTGACGCTGACCTGTTCTGGGCGCTGCGCGGCGGAGGCGGCGGCAACTTCGGCGTGGTCACCTCGCTCTCCTTCCGGACCCATCCGGCGGCGGACTGCTCCTACGGCTTCCTGTCCTGGCCCTGGTCTCGGGCTGCCGCGGTGATCAGGGCCTGGCAGGCCTGGGCGCCGAGCGCGCCGGACGCCCTGTGGGCCAATCTGCACCTGCTGGTCTGGGCCGACGGCCGGACGCAGCTCGGCAGCACCGTCAACTACCTCGGCCCGCAGAGTGAACTGTCGAACCTGGTCGACCGTCTGTCCGTGGCACCGTCCACGACCTCACTGCACTCGCGCTCCTACCTGCAGACCATGCAGGTCATGGGCGGGGTGCTGGGCTGGTCGCAGGCCGCCTCGCACCTTCCGGGCAGCCTGCCGGGGCAGAACCCGTCGGGGCAGGTGACCCGGGAGTCGTACGGCGCGCGGTCGGACGTCTTCACCCGGCCGCTGAGCGCCACCGGGGCCGCCGCGCTGGTCTCCGCGGTCGAACGCTATTCGCGTACCGGGCCGCAGGGCGGCAGCGCGGCTGTCGCCTTCGACGCGCTGGGCGGTGCGATCAACCGGGTGGGCGCGGCGGACACCGCGTTCGTCCACCGGAACGGCCTGTTCATGGCGCAGTACACGGCGAACTATCCCGTCGGCGTCGTCGGCGGGACGGGAGCGGACCGCTCCTGGGCCTGGCTCGACGGCGTCTGGAACGCGATGCGTCCGTACGCGAGCGGCGAGGCCTACCAGAACTACATCGACCCGAAGCTGACCGGTTGGGAGCAGGCGTACTACGGCGCGAACGCCGCGCGCCTGCGCGCCGTCAAGCGCAGCTACGACCCGGGCGGGCTGTTCCGGTTCCCGCAGAGCGTGCCGCTGGGATAGGGCCTGGCGCCGACCGGTCGACCGCGGCAGGCGGTCAGGCCGCGATCAGGCCGCAGCCGAGGCCGCGTCAGGCCGCGAGGTCGTTGGGGGCGTCGGGGTGATCCGCTGTCGCGGAGGCGACGGCCGGTCCGGTGGCACGCGTCGCGCGGGTCCGGCGCGGCGCCCGGATCAGGGACGCGGCGGCGGTGCGGGTCATCGAGTGGGTCAGCGGGACGAGAACGGCCATGGCGATGGGGGCCATCAGCAGCGTCGTGGCCGTACCGAGGGCGAAGCCGCCGATGACGTCGGTCGGGTAGTGCACGCCCATGAAGACCCGGAGGAAGCCCTCGAAGCCGGCGAGGGCGAGGGCGATGAGTCCGAACTTCCGGTGCACCAGCAGGACGCCGACGGCGACGGCCATCGTGAAGGTCGCGTGGTCGCTGGCGAAGGAGCCGTTTGCCTGGTGGCTCATCAGCAGGTCCAACTGGCCCGGGTGGGCGACGAACGGCCGGTCCCGCTGCACCATGGCGCGAACCGGAACATTCAGCATCAGCGCCATGCCCGCCGCGAGTCCGGCCCACAGCACGCCCGCGACGGTGCCGGCGGCGTCCGACTGGCGCCTCGCCCACAGCCAACTCGCGAGCAGCACCAGGATGGACGCCAGAGGCACGCCGTACTCGCCGAGGAATCCCAGCGCGCTGTCGACCGAAGAGGGGAGATCGCGGGCCAGGCCGTTGACACCGGAGACCAGGGTCCAGTCGATCGACCCGCCACCATCAGCCAGCAGCGTCGCCACGCCAACACCTCCGCATTCGCCCACACCAAAGCCCGGCCGCCGGGGCTCCGGTACGGCAAGGTCAAGTGTGCTCCCCCGGCAAGGGGCACAACGGCGCGAATCACCCAAAGCGTTCCGTGACTCAGGGAAGTTATGGGAACGTGACGCTACGATCACCGGTCCACCACAAGACTGCGGCTTCGCCGTGATCCCGGCGTCATCCGGCGCGGGTACCGCGACCCCCGAATCGACTCTCAGCTGGTGGCGGGCGCAGCGCCGTTGGCGATGCCGCCGCCGGGCTGGAGCGTGGGCAGCGCGGACGCGCCGCCTGCGGTGACCCGGGTCGCGCCGAAGTAGTCGCCCTCTGAGTCGATCGAGTCGTAGCGGATGACCGCTCCCGTGTGCGGGGCGTTGATCATGATGCCGCCGCCGATGTAGATGCCGACATGGTGGATCTGCGCCGGATCGTGCGGGTCGTGCGAGAAGAACACCAGGTCGCCCGGCTGGAGCTGACTGCGGGTCGGATGCGGACCGGCGTACCACTGGTCGGCGGCCACGCGCGGGAGGGTGATGCCGACGCTGGCGTACGCCGCCTGTGCCAGTCCGGAGCAGTCGAAGCGGTAGCCCTGCGAGGCCAGCCCCTCGCCACCCCACAGGTAGGGAGTGCCGAGCTTGCTCTGTGCGTAGTAGATGGCACCGGCCGCCTGGGCGGAGAAGGTGATGGTCGTGGCGCCGGTGAAGGACTGCGCGAGCTTGGTGATCGAGCTGACGTAGTTGCGGGTCTCCGAGAAGGAGGGGACGCCGCCCGCGCTTATGACCGCGTACGGGCCGGCGTTGTAGGCGGCCAGCATGTTCGCGGTGTGGTTGCCGGGGACGCTCTTGGTGTCCTTCGCGAGCTGGCAGTCGTAGGAGGCGGCCGACGGAATCGCGTCGGCCGGGTTCCAGACATCGGGTGTGTGGGTGTGGGTGGGGTCCATGCCGTAGATGGCCCAGGTGGCCGGCATGAACTGGGCCATGCCCTGCGCGCCGACAGGACTGACGGCGGCGGGGTTGAAGCCGCTCTCCTGGTACATCTGCGCTGCCAGCAGAGGAGGCGTCAGTTCCGGGCACAGCGTGCCCCACTTCTGGATGAGCGAGGTGTACGCCGAGGGCACCGTACCCGGGGCGAGCTGGACGGAGCCCTGGGCCTGGGCCTGCGCCAGCGAGCCGGAGGCGGAGTAGGTGCCGATGACCAGGAACAGGAGCACGCCGACGGCGGCCATCCCGCCGCCGCCGAGCAGGGCCCACGCCCGACGGAGCGTCATGAGGCCTGGCCGGTGGGCATGTCGGCGTGGGGGTGGTAGGGGGAGTGCGCGGAGTGCGGAGGGTGGAAGGCAGAATGTTTCGTGCGCATATGCCACCTACCCGTGCCTCGGGTGCCTGGAGATGCCTCCCCAGAGTCTGGACCAGGGCGTTGCTCTGCGCAATCACTAGTGATACACACGGTAAGCGATAGGCTCATCCGAGCGACTACAGGTCCCATAAGGCCCAATGCTGGCACCTGTGGCAGACAACTCAACGACGATCCTGGGGAAAGTGGCCAAGTCGACTTCGGATCTGGCCAACAATGGGCCCAAGCCCTACACCACGGCCGGGCGTAGGACTTTGAATGATGATCAGGCAGGTGGTTACTTTGTATCTCAGCGCGGGCAAGGGTGACATCACCACCATCATCGGAGGAATCGCCCCAAACTGGGGCCCCTTCGCGAGTCTGGGCAACGAAGCCAAGACGATGGTGGAAGTCGTCATGGCCGTCGCCATCCTGGGCTGCCTCGCCATCGCCATCTGGGGCGCGGCGAAGCAGCGGATCGGCGCGACGGCGCTACGCGACACCTTCAGTGCGGAACAGGGGAAAGGACTGATCGTCGCCGGTTTGACCGGCGTGTTCATCATCGGATCTCTAGGGACGTTGTTCACCATTGTGTATGGGATGGCGATCTGATCATTCGTCCGGTCGCAGCCCCATCCGAACAACGAGTACCGGATCGGCAACGCCCTCCCCACGGGCAGCCGTCCGGGTGACACCCTGATCCACGCACGCCCTTGTTCTGCCTGTCCTGTCAGCTGTCCGCCCTGTCCTCCCTGCCCACCCTCCGTCCCAAGGGGGCTGCTGTGTCCGTGCCCGACGACCAGCCGCACACGCGTACCCGGTATCCGGCAGGCGAGCAGCCGCCGGAGGCCACCGGGCGCAGGCCGCTGCGCACGCTCGCGGCGGTGCTGGGGGCGGTCCTGGTACTGGTGATCGCGGTCGCGATCCTCAACCGCACCAGCGGGAGCCCCACGCCGACCGCGGGCACCGGCGGCGGCGGTGCGGTAGCGGGAACATCCGGCGACGGCGGTGGGGCGACGGCACCGACGGGGACGCAGCCGGTGACCACCACTCAGAACGGCATCGCCACCGGCTTCCCCCGCACGCGCGAGGGCGCGCAGTCGGCCGCAGTGAACTATGCGGTGGCGCTGGGCTCCAGCGACATGTACGCAGCAGCGAGCCGGCACACGATCGTCACAACGGTGGCGGACCCGTCAGCGACGGCCAGGCTCCTTGGACGCTTCGACCCCTCCTACACCGCTCTCGCGAACAAACTGGGACTCAAGGACGGCCAGGGGCAGAACGGGTTGACCTTCGTCTCACGAACGATTCCAGTGGGCACCAAGACGGACGCGTTCAGCAGCGATCAGTCGACGATAGAGGTCTGGAGCAACTCCATCGGCGGTCTCGCGGGCCAGGGCTCGACGAGCCCCGTCAGCGAGTACTGGTCCACGCTCACGCTCACACTGCACTGGGTGAGTGGCGATTGGAAGGTCTCCGACTTCGCCCAGATTGACGGTCCCACCCCGGTCAGCGGGAGCCAGTCGGCCTCCAGCGCCGATGCGATCTCCAATGCCGTCAAGTCGTTCGGGGGGTTCCGCTATGCCCGCTAGTCTCCGTCGGGTCGCCGTGCTCAGTTCAGCTCTGACAACGGTTCAGCTCGGCTTTCTCTCCCTGGCGAGCGTCGCTTCCGCAGCGCCCAGTCCAAGTCCCAGCACCAACTGCAACGGCCTGTTCGGTCTCGGAAAGACCCTCTGCGAACAGGGCAACACCGGCAGCGTCACCAACCCGGCCACCACCGCGCTGGACCCCCTGCAGTCCCTCGCGAACGGCTGCGCCACCGCCGCAGCCTGGGTGGTGCGCAAGCTGTCCGACGGGATCAACTCGACGACCAACGTCGACTTCACCAACCCCTCGTTCCTCAAGCAGTACGCCGTGGTCTTCGCCGCCTCCACCTTCCTGACCCTGATCCTCTGGCTCCTCGCCGTCGCCAAGCGCGCGGTCCGTGGCGCGCCGATCCACCAGGCCATCGGCGAGGCAATCGGGTTCCTCTGGCTGACCGTCATCGCGTCCGCGTTCACCCCCCTGGTCCTCTTCACCGTCGTCAGCGCCACCGACGGCATCACCTCAGCCATCGCCGCAGGTACGAAGACCGACACCACCAACTACCTCGGGACCTTCGCCAACACCCTGACCAGCGGCAACCTCGGCGGCGGCCCCATCATCCAGGTCCTGGTCTCGCTCGTGGCGATCCTCGCCGCAGCCGTCCTCTGGCTGGAAATGCTGATCCGGGCAGCGATGCTCTACGTGGGCGCCCTGCTCGGCACGGCCGTGTACGCGGGGCTGGTCGACAAGCAGTTGTGGAAGCACGTGCGCCGCTGGGCGGGGCTGATGGTGGCCGTGGACCTGATCAAACCGGTCATCGTCATCATCCTCGGGCTCGCCGGCGCCATCGCGTCGAACGCGGGCGCGAACGACGCCTTCTCGACCGTCCTCGCCGGGCTGGCGATCCTCGCTCTCTCCATCTTCGCGAGCACCGCGATCTACCGCTTCGTTCCGGGCTTCGGCGACGACATGGCGGCCATGCGGCACGCCCGCGCCTCCGCGGTGAGCGCCGGCTCCGCCGTGGTGAACGGTCCGGCGAACTTCATGAAGCAGGGCATCAACACCCACGCCGGGCGTGAGTCCGAGCAGGGCGGCGGCGCCCAGGGCCGTGGCGGCGCGGGCGGCGGCAGCGTCGCGCCCGGCATCGCCGCACACGCCTCCCGTGGCGGGGCCGCAGGCCCGCCCCCGCAGTCCACCGGCGGGTCCGGGGGTTCCAAGGCTCCCGTCGGCACCAGCAGCATCACGTCGCTCGGCAAGGGGGCCCGAACGTGACCACCCAACCCGTCGGTGGGTACCGACGCACCTATCTGATCGGCAAGGCCAAACCGAACGCCGTGGTCGGCAAGAACCGCGAGAGCGGCGAGGTCTTCCTGATCATCTTCGGGGCGTTCCTGGGGATGATGTGGGGCATCCTCGTGCCCGTCCTGCCCCTGCGGTTGCTCGGACTCCTCGCCTTCCCGCTGATCGCCTTCGCGATCGTCTACCTGCCCTACCGCAAGCGGACCATCTACAAGTGGGCCGAGATCAACCGCACCTACCGCCGCACGGTTCGCTCGTCCTCGGCGACCTGGAAGTCGAGCGTGATGGAGGCCGGAACGCGGTTGGACGGGCGTGAGGTCGAGATCGGGCCGCCGCCCGGCATCGGGCGGATCCGCTGGCTGGCCGCGCCGTTCGGCCCCGACGAGGTGTCGGTCCTGCTCCACCTCACCCGACGCACCGTCACCGCCGCCATCGAGATCGAGGGCCCCGGCGTGGGCCTGCGCGACTCGGAGGACCAGGAGACCCTGGTCGAGCGCTTCGGGACGCTGCTCAAGCACGTCGCCAACGGCGACGGCTTCGTCACCCGGCTGCAGATGCTGGCCCGTACGCTGCCCGCCGACCCGGACGCCCACGCCAAGGACGTCGCCCGGCGCGGTGACCCGGACTCCCCCGAGTGGCTCAAGGAGTCCTACGACCAGCTCCAGTCCATGGTGTCCACCTCCTCCGAGCAGCACCGCGCCTACCTGGTCGCCTGCATGCCGTACACCCGCGAACTGGCCGCCGAGGCCCACGCCATAGGGCGTACGGCGCAGCAGCGGGCGCGGGGCGACGAGGGGCTGGCGGCGGTCATGGCGCGCGAGCTGACGGACATCTGCGCGCGGCTCGCCGAGGCCGACATCCGGGTCCGGCAGCCGCTCGGGCAGGCCCGCCTGGCCTCGCTGCTGCACTCCATGTACGACCCGGACCACCAGATCGACCACATCCAGGCGATGTCCAAGCGCAACGCCTGGCCGGCCGAGCTGGACGCCACGCATGCCAACTACCTCCAGGCGAAGACCCGCGAGTCGGAGACCCGGGAGCCGTGGTGCCACGCGACGGCGTGGGTCAAGGAGTGGCCGCTGACGCCGGTGGGCGTGAACTTCCTCGCCCCGCTGCTCGTGCACACCCCGGATGTGATCCGCACCGTCGCGGTGACGATGGACCTGGAACCGACGGACGTCGCCATCGAGCGGATGCTGACGGAGAAGACCAACGACGACGCCGAGGCGAGCCGCCAGGCGAAGATGAACCGCACCGTGGACCCGCGCGACTCGGCCCACAGCGGGCGGGTCGACCAGCGCGGCGCTGACCTGGCCTCAGGCGCGGCGGGCGTGAACCTCGTCGGCTACATCACCGTGAGCTCCCGCACGCCGGAGGCGCTCGCCAGGGACAAGCGGACAATCCGCGCCTCCGCCGGCAAGAGCTACCTCAAGCTGGAGTGGTGCGACCGCGAGCACCATCGGGCGTTCGTCAACACGCTTCCGTTCGCCACCGGCATCCGCCGCTAACCACCCGTCCCCAGGAGGCATCGCATGGCAGCACCCGTGGGCGGACTGTCCGACGCCTTCACCAGCTTTCTCTTCGGCAAGACGGAGACGACGCGCCTGCCTGTCCGTACCTCCACCGGCCAGGCGCAGGCGGTGTACCTGCCGACGGCCGCGCCGGGCCTCGGCGACTCCGGCGTGATCATCGGCCGGGAGGTCTACAGCGGCAAGGGCTACGTCTACGACCCCTTCCAGCTGTACGGGCAGCAGCTGCCGGCCCCGCACTGGCTGGTGCTCGGCGAGTCGGGCAACGGCAAGTCGGCGCTGGAGAAGACTTACGTGCTGAGGCAGTTGCGGTTCCGCGACCGGCAGGTCGTGGTGCTGGACGCGCAGGGTGAGGACGGCGTCGGCGAGTGGAACCTCATCGCGCGGGCGCTTGGGATAACGCCGGTCCGGCTCGACCCGCAGGCGGCGCTGAACGGCGGGGTGAAGCTCAACCCGCTCGACCCGGCGATCACCACGACCGGCCAGCTGGCGCTGCTGCGCACGATCATCGAGGTCGCGATGGGCCGCGGCCTGGACGAGCGCGCGGGCTTCGCGCTCAAGGCCGCGCACGCGCACGTCATCGCCAAGAGAACGGAGCGCCAGCCCGTCCTCGCGGACATCATCGACACGCTGCGCTCCCCCAACACCGACTCGATCGACCCGCTCGGGGTGTCTCTGACCGACATCCAGACCTGGGGCCTGGACGTCGCCCTGGTCCTCGACCGGCTGGTGGACGGCGACCTGCGCGGGATGTTCGACGGACCGACGACCACCGACATCGACCTCGACGCACCGCTGATCGTCTTCGACCTGTCGCACATCGACCGCAACTCCATCGCCATGCCGATCCTGATGGCCATCGTCGGCGTGTGGCTGGAGCACACCTGGATCAGGCCGGACCGCAAGAAGCGGATCTTCCTGGTCGAGGAGGCCTGGCACATCATCAACTCCCCCTTTGTCGCACAGCTGTTCCAGCGGCTGCTGAAGTTCGGGCGCCGACTGGGACTGTCGTTCATCGCCGTCGTCCACCACCTCTCGGACGTGGTGGACGGGGCGGCGGCGCGCGAGGCGTCGGCGATCCTCAAGATGGCCTCCACCCGCACCATCTACATGCAGAAGGCGGACGAGGCCCGGGCCACCGGCCGGGTGCTGGGGCTGCCGCGCTGGGCGGTGGAGATCATCCCGACGCTGTCACCGGGCATCGCGGTCTGGGACGTCAACGGCAACGTCCAGGTCGTCAAGCACCTCATCACCGAGCACGAACGCCCGCTCGTCTACACCGACCGCGCGATGACGGAGGACGCCATCATCGAACGCACCCGCGCCTCGAAGCAGCTCGCGGACGACCCGGCGGCGTGAGCCCGATGTCCCTGCCGCGCTCGACGCCACCGAACCTGCCGCCACAGTCGGGCCGGGCCGGCCAGCAGCCGCCCCCGTCGCGGGGGATCCCCGACGGGGCCATCGTCGGCCTGCTGGGGACGCTGCTCGGGGCGACGACGCTGGTGTGGCTGTCCACCGCGCTGGGCGGGCTGGTGACGCACGGTCATCTGCCGCATCCGCTGCCCTTCGCCGGGACACCGACGGCGATCCGCACCCTCGCGACGGCACCGAACGGTCTGACTGCCGCCTGGCCGGGGACGCCGGCCGCGGAGCTGCCGTCGCCGCTGGCGTTCTGGACGACCTTCTTCGTCCTGCTGTCGCTGCTCATCGCGCTGGCGCTGACCGTACTCACCGCGTGGGTGCGGATCCGCACAGCTCGCGGCGCTGCGGAGCGGGCGCGGGCGGGCGGCGACGAGCGTCACCGCGAGCACTTCCGTACAGCCGAACCCGATCCGTTCCCCGCGCCGCGGACGGCGCCACGTACTCCGGCAGCACCCGTCTTCTTCGAGCCGCTGGACGACGATCCCAGTACCGTCCCTGTCGCTCCTGCGGGCACCGGCATCAACACCCCGACCGACGCCGACACCGGACCGCCCGTCGTCGTCGTCGCACCGCCGACCGCCGCGCAGCGCACCGTCGCACGGTTCGCATTCCCGGCTGGGATGACCTCCCTGCTCGTACCGGATCCCGCTGCCACAACAGCCAAGCGGCGCCTGCTCCAGCGGGTCATAGCCGCGGCGACCGGTCCGGTCCTGGTCGTCACCGACGACCTCGCCCTGTGGGAGGACCGTCCCGCGCATCGCGATGCCCGCCTGTTCGACCCGCTGCGCCTCGTGGACGAGGTCACCGACCCTGAGACGCGCGTCCGATGGGCCCCGCACGACCGCTGCGAGGACCCGGCCACCGCCACCGCGCGCGCCCGCGCTCTGCTCGCGCCCACCGCGCGCAGCGGCACGTCCCAGGCCGAGAAGGGCATCCAGGGGACCGCGCAGACACTCCTCCGCTGCTGGCTCCACGCCGCCGCGCTGGACCAACGCCCGTTCCGCCACGTCCACCGCTGGGCCTCGGGCACAGCCCGCCACGAGGCCGTCGCCATTCTCCGTACCGCCGACCCGCACACGGCCGCCGACGGCTGGGGCGGAGAGCTGCAGGCACTCCTCACCCAACCCACGGAGCTGCGCGAGTCCGCGCTGGACCGCATCCTCAGCGCACTCGACGCACTGTCAGAACTCCAAGTCCAGCAGGCATGCACGCCATCCACAGGAACTGACACCCTCGATGTGGAGTCAGTCATCCGCAATCGGGGAACGCTGTACCTACTGGGCCGCGCCACCGAGACCCGGGTCAGTCGCCCCGATCCCGAAGGCCCCACCGCCAGCGGTTCGGACGGCTCCGGCGCGCCCGCCCGCCGCAGCGCGATGCCCCTGCTCACCGCGCTCGTGGAAGACGTGGTCGAGCGCGGCCGGCGCATGGCCGTACGGTCATCCTCCGGTCGGCTCGACCCACCACTTCTCTGTGTGCTGGACAACGTCGCCGCCGTCGCACCCTTCCCCGGACTGCCCGAACTGGTAGCGCGCGGCGGACCGCTGGGGCTGGGCGGTGTCGCAGTGTTCCGCTCACCCGAACAGGCCCGGCTTCGCTGGGACGAACGCGCCGTCCACAGCCTGTGGACGGACGCGGACGCCCGCGCCCTGCTCGGACCTCTCACCGACCAGGACATTCAGTCGCTTCTCGGCGCACTTCATACCAGCGCGACCGAGATCGCGGCCGCGGCCTCCCCAGGCCCCCTCACCAGCGACGACCTTCTCCTGCTCACCGCCCGCCGGCCCGCGCAACGCTTCCGCATCGGGAACGCCGAAGCCGCGAACCCTCCCGTACCCTCGGGTAGCCGCCCGGCGCAGCAGCCGTAGCGGTGGTGGTCGTCGAGGCAGGTACAGGCGTGAACGAAGGGGAAGCTGAACGATGAGCGGCACCACAGGCTGGGGCGTGCCCGGTCCCGGCACGCCCGGCATACCCGGCGGACCCGCCTGGGGCTACGTGCCCCGCCCTCCCAAACCGGGCGTCATCCCGCTGCAGCCACTGGGATTCGGCGACATCATCAGCGGGGTCTTCGGCACCCTCAAGCGCTACGCCAAGCCCGTCTTCGTTCCACTGCTCCTCACCACCCTCGGCAGCCTGCTCCTGTTCGGCATCCTCGCCGCCGTGTCCTACGGACCGCTGCACAGCATCTACGACGACCTGAGCAGGGCCGACCGGATCGACCGCACGCCCAGCAACGCCCAGGCAGCAACCCTGTTCACGTTCGGCATCGTCGCCGTGCTGCTCTTCCTGATCTGCTCCCTGGCCTGCTATCTCGTGGCCTCGACCACCTGCACGGTCGTACTCCGTCACGCCGTGCTGGGGCGGCGCGTGACCGTGCGCCAGGTGTGGAGCGAGGCACGTCCCCACCTCTGGCGGGTCGCCGCGGACAGCGTCCTGCTCTTCGCGGGTTCGTTCGTTCTCCTGTGCGCTTCGATGGTGCCGTCCATGGTGCTCGGCTCCGGCCCCGGCGCCGCCGCACTGAGCCTGCTCGTCCTACCCGCCTTCGGTTTCGCGATCTACTGCGCCGTGCGGCTGGTGCTCGTCGTCCCCGTGGTCGTGCTGGAGAACCAGCGACCCATGGAGGCGCTGCGCCGTGCCTGGACCCTCAACGAAGGCGCGTGGTGGCGCAGTTTGGGCATTCCCTACGTCATCAACCTGATCGGGTCGTTCGCAGGGCAGATCATCCTGGTCCCGTTCATCTTCGTGGCGATGATCCCCGTTATCACCACGATCTCCGCCAGCCCGGACGGCACCACCCCGGGGCCGGGCGGCCTGATCGGCGCCGCCGTAGTCTTCTACGGCGTGGTCCTGATCGGCGCGGCCCTGGTCTCCGTGCTCGTCCTGCCGCTGATCCCGCTTACCAACGGCCTTCTCTACATGGACCGCCGCATCCGCCGCGAAAGTCTCGACCTCGCGCTCGCCGCGCAGGCCGACCGGGACCGGCAGACCCCGCAGGCGCCCACCTGGGCACCGCCGACGCCCCAGCCGTCTTCCCCGGAACCCTCGCTGTCCCCCGTGGACCTGCAGAAGCCTCCTCCGCCACCCACCGACTCGCCCGCGTGAACCGAAGGCGTTCGTCCTAGGACCGGTTCGGCGGCTGACGTTGGAGATGAAGTGCTCCAGCTTGGATGCCCGGGCTAGGGCGTGCCGCTCCGCGCCTCCGTCCGACTTGTCGCTGCTGGGGATCGTGCGGCATCTAGTGCTCTGACCGCATACGTTCACCGGCTTTGGTTTCTGTGGCTCGGTTGGGCCTGAGTACCCTCGGCTCGTGGAAGATCGCGAGCAGTATGTGAGGTATCAGCACGATCGGATCGTGCTGGCGGCGATCGGGGTTCATCTCGATCCCCAGATCAGTCGGATCAGTGTGCGGTTGCCTCGGTCCGTGGCTGAGTCGGCGGTCGCTGCCTGGGATCGCGAGGAACTGGGTGGGATCGGCGAGGAGAGCCGCGAAGAGTACGAACTGCGTGACGATGCTGCCGAGCTGGCCTTGATCGGCCTGGCGATCACCTCGCGCGGCGTGTGGGAGGGCGAGGAGGCCGTCGTTGAGCTGGATGTTGTCCAGATCGCGGCGGCGTTGCAGGCTGCGCGGTAGGTCAGGCTGCGGCAGCGAAAGGTCGTGCGCCCCAGCGCAGCCCCTTCTCACTGCGGATGCGGGCACGCTCGCGGCGTTGGGCCGCGAGGACGTCGGGGTGGCGGGCGTTGGCGTTGCGCCAGCGCAGGTACCCGTGTAGAGCCCGGGTCTGCACGGTGTGGTTGGGGTAATTGGAGTTGGCGATGGTGAACTGCCTCAGCGGTCCGAAGTGGGCCTCGATCGGGTTGGCCCACGACGCGTAGGTCGGGGTGAAGCAGAGCTCGACCCGGTTCTTCTTGGCCCAGCGGCGGATCTTCTCGCCCTTGTGGGCGGACAGGTTGTCCAGGATCACGTAGATGGGTGCGCCGTCGGGGCGGGCGGCGCGGACCGACTTCAGTGCGGCCAGGGTGTTCGCGGCGCCCTTCCTGCGGCGGTTGACGCCCCAGAGAGTGTCGTCGCCAACCGAGTAGCAGCCGTGGAAGTACCGGACGCCGTGGGTGCGGTGGTAGGTGGCCGGATGCCGCTCGGGGTTTCCCTGCGCGGTCCAGCCAGAGCCGCCGGTGGGCCGGATCCCGAGCGGGCCGAACTCGTCGAAGGCGAAAACCCGGTCCGGAAAGCGGTCCAGGACCTCCTCGATCCGGTCCAGCTTCGCCTCCCGGTCGGGGTCCGGGGACTCCTTCCACGTCTTGGTGCGCTGGAAGGTGACGCCGCGTCGGGCGAGTAGGCAGCGTAAGGCCTCGCGGCCGATGCGGATGACCCGCCCGTGCACCTTCCGCAGGTAGGCGGCGAGCTTGCGCAGCGACCAGCGGGTGAAGGGCTGGCCGAGCTTGGTCGGTCGGGTGGTGGCCGTCGCGACGACGAACTCCTCGTCGTCAGGACTGAGCAGGCGGGGACGGCCTCCCGCCCACTGAGACACCTCACGGTCTCAATGGGTCAAGCGGCCTGGGGAAGTTCTGTGGGATAGGCAACTTGTTCGTCGAACAGTTCGCCCTTTTGGAGGCAGTGGTAGAGCTGACCGAGCATTCGGTTGAAGAGATTTCTCTGGGCAGAGGCGTGCCAGTCGCCGTTCTCGTCGCGGCGTCGGTGGTAGTGGGCGTTGGCACCCGCTGAAGCGGTGATGGCGGAGAAGGCCCACAGGTAGCCGGCGTGGTTGAGTCGGTCGTTCTTCACCCGGCGCCGGGTGATGCTCGACTTCTTGCCCGACGCGCGGGTGATCGGCGATGCGCGGGCGTATGCCTTCAAGCCCCGCGCGTCGGCGAAGCGTTGGTGGTCGTCCCCGATCTCAGCCAGGATCCGGGCGCCGAGCTGGATGCCGAGCCCGGGAAAGCTCAGGATCACCTCGGCGTCCGGGTGCTGAGGGAAGGATTCCTCCACCGCTTCGGCGAGCTCGTCAGCCGCGGTGCAGGCGGCCTCCAACTGCCGCAGCTGGGCGAGCATCTGCTTACCCAGGGCGTCCTCGACCAGCTGCGGCTGGTGGGCGTAGTCGCCGCGCAGGACCTCACGGATCCGCTCGGCCGCGGTGTCGATATTCCGCTGGCGGCCGGCCCGGCGCAGAGCGGCAGCGATCTGGGTGCGGGTGAGCTTGGCGGCGCGGGCCGGGGTGGGGGCGGTCCTGAGCAGTTCGCGAGCCTCGGGACGGCACAGGCCGTTTTGCCAGGGCGCGAAGGCGTCCAGAGCGGCTGGGTAGTACTCGCGTAGCAGGGATCGCAGCTGGTTGGCCATCTGCTGGCGGTTCCAGGTGGCGTCCTGCTGGGCGCGGGCCAGCACGGCGACCGCCCGGCCGAGGTCGCTGTCGTGTGGGAGCGGGCGGTGGGCGTGCATGTCGGTGCGCAGGATGTTGGCCAGGACCAGGGCGTCGCCGGGGTCGGACTTCTTGCGCGAGACGGCGTGGCGGTCGCGGTAGCGGGCTGCGGCCAGCGGGTTGATCGCGAAGATCTGGCGCTTGCCGGTCCGCAACACGGCGACAAGCAGGCCGCGGGAGGTCTCGATCGCGACCGGGATCGGGTTCTCCTGGCTGTCGCCGTACTCGGCCAGCAGGTCAAGGAGTAATCGGTAGCCGGCCGCGTCGTCGGTGATGTGGCGCTTGGCCAGCAGCTGTCCGGTGTCGTCGACCAGGGCGACGTCGTGCGTCTTCTCCGCCCAGTCGATGCCGCAGTAGATCATGTCAGTCTTCCTCCAGACTGGTGTGTGCGCTGGTCACGAGCGCATGCGGGGCCACGCAGCGACCTAATTCCAGGACTCAGCCCATGGGCCGGTCCGCCACCTCACTAGCCGTTCGTGGCACCAGCGCACCGTACGGGCCTCGGTCTGTGCGGGAGCTCGGGGGCTGAACCGGTGGATCACATCACGGACTGTGTCCTCGTCCGCCTGCACCAGCTGGGCGATCACCGGGACACGGTTCCCGCCGGCCGAGGCCAGCAGCATCATCGCGCGCCGGTACCGCACCGAACTGGTGCTACCCCGGCGCACGATCTGCTGCAGCTTCTGCCCTTCCTGGTCAGTCAGTCTGCGCACACGGACAGGCTCAGCCACCGCGCCTCCAGCGGTCGGATCGGACGTCACCGCACATCCAACCGCCACGACCACCAACCCGGCCAACCATCCCGGTCAAAGCACTAGCCGGGGTGGAGCAGTACTGGTTCCGGCGCGGATGATGCCCACCCACGGCCGCATCGGCCAGTAGCGGGGCAGGCAGGCCACACGTACGGGCCAGGTCACAGCCACTCGGTGATCGTCGATCGTCGCGACAATCGCTTGCAACGGCCGGGAGGTATCTGGGTGGGGAACGCAGTTAAGCCCCCTGACCGGTGGTCAGGGGGCTTACTGTCAATGGTTGTTCGGCGGCGTCCTACTCTCCCACAGGGTCCCCCCTGCAGTACCATCGGCGCTGTGAGGCTTAGCTTCCGGGTTCGGGATGTTACCGGGCGTTTCCCTCACGCTATGACCACCGAAACACTATGAAGATGTCAACCACACGGCCGCCCCCGGCGAAGCGGGGACGGGGGGTCGTTTCTTCAGAACAACACAGTGGACGCGTAGCAGCTATGGTCAAGCCCTCGGCCTATTAGTACCGGTCAGCTCCACCCCTTACAGGGCTTCCACATCCGGCCTATCAACCCAGTCGTCTACTGGGAGCC